>CAYLLI010000009.1:6022-22911 GCA_964384295.1 uncultured Chromatiaceae bacterium | reverse complement strand
TGCACTTTTGATCGCTGTTGCACTAAAATGGTGCGAGCCCCTATGGCGTCAAACAATAAATCTGATAATAAACAATCGCTTATTGCTTGCACTGGTTTGGCACGGTTTGTGCATTACAGCTGTGCCCCAACTGATTTAGGCAGTTTGTGAGGCGTTTCAGCTTCTACCTGTGTCCGGATATCGCTCGTGAATTCACCTGCGACGGGGGCGGGTTGTCGCCCCAGCCTGGTTGTTCACCGTGGCTGCCGGCGCTGGCTATTCAGATTTCTTGGCATTTATAGATTAGTAATCTTCGAAGGAGAAGGTAATGAGCACCGCTGCTGATGTACTCAGCCTGTTAAAGGACAAAGAGATTAAATTCGTTGATCTGCGTTTCACCGATACCAAAGGTAAAGAACAGCACGTCACCGTTCCGGCCCACACTGTTGACGACGGCTTCTTTGAAGACGGTAAAATGTTTGACGGATCATCGATCTCAGGTTGGAAAGGCATCAACGAGTCAGACATGATTTTGATGCCGGACGCCAGCTCTGCGGTTGTCGATATTTTCAGTGAAGACGCCACCGTCAACATTCGTTGCGACGTTGTCGAGCCTGCAACCATGCAGGGTTACAACCGTGACCCGCGCTCTATCGCGAAGCGCGCTGAAGAGTATCTGAAGTCTACCGGCATCGCCGACACCGCCTTCTTCGGTCCCGAAAACGAGTTCTTCGTGTTTGATAACGTCAAGTTCAACGACAGCGTTAACGGCGCATTCTACGAAGTGGATTCCAGCGAAGGCGCCTGGAACAGCAACACTCATTATGATGAAGGCAACACCGGTCATCGCCCGGGTCTGAAAGGCGGTTACTTCCCGGTACCTCCGGTTGATTCACTGCACGATGTTCGTGCCGCTATGTGTCTGGCTCTGGAAGAAATGGGCATCACCACTGAAGTGCACCACCACGAAGTGGCAACGGCCGGTCAGTGCGAAATCGGTGCTGCATTCAACACGCTGACCCGTAAAGCTGACGAAGTTCAGATTCTGAAATACGTGATCCAGAACGTCGCTCACGCTTACGGCAAGACCGCTACTTTCATGCCGAAGCCGCTGGTTGGCGATAACGGTAACGGTATGCACGTTCACATGTCGCTTGCGAAAGACGGCACCAACCTGTTCACCGGTGACGGCTACGGTGGTCTGTCAGAAACCGCGCTGTACTACATCGGCGGTATCATCAAGCATGCGAAAGCACTGAACGCGTTCACCAACTCTGCAACCAACAGCTACAAGCGTCTGGTTCCGGGTTTCGAAGCACCGTGCATCCTGGCTTACTCAGCGAAGAACCGCTCTGCTTCAATCCGTATTCCGTTCATTGCTAACCCGAAAGCACGCCGTATTGAAGTGCGCTTCCCGGACAGCATGGCGAACCCGTACTTTGCGTTTGCTGCACTGATGATGGCCGGCCTCGACGGCATCCAGAACAAGATCCACCCGGGTGAAGCGATGGATAAAGATCTGTATGACCTGCCGCCGGAAGAAGAAGCAGAACTGCAGACCGTTGCTTTCTCTCTGGACGAAGCGCTCGATGCTTTGGATAAAGATCGTGAGTTCCTGTTGAAAGGCGACGTGTTTAACGACGACATGATCGACGGCTTTATCGCGCTGAAGAACGAGGAAGTGTCCCGTCTGCGTATGGCGACTCATCCCGTTGAGTTCGATATGTACTACAGCCTGTAACGGCATTTTGCGTGTTATGTCAGGCGGAGCAGTCAGCTGCTCCGCCTGATAGCGAAACCTATTGGCTATACCTGAGACGCGGGTTATTCTTACAGGATGTCTTATATCAGGTACTACTTGTGTCTCTTGATTGCCATGCCGCTGCTGAGCGGAGTGGCTGTGGCCGAGATTTATAGCTGGGTGGATGAGGATGGCGAGCGCCACTTCTCCGACACTCCGCAGGAAGGCTCTGAACAGGTTGAGTTGGGGCCGACCAATACGTTCAGTTCTCCCGCACCGGTCGCATCAGCACCGGCAGCCGGTGAGACGGACGCAGAGGCAGAGGAAGAGCCTGCGTACAATGACTTTGAATTTACATCCCCGACACCGGATCAAGTGCTGTGGAACACCGGCGGCGTAGTCCCGGTCTCTATGGCGCTGATTCCGCGCCTGCAGAGCGACCATCGAATTCAATTGACGATGGACGGTCAGCCGGTCGCGGGTTACCAAGGGCGCTCCCTCAGTCATCAGCTGACGGGAATGGAACGGGGAACACACTCATTGCGGGCCGCAGTAGTGGGCCCCGACGGCAATCCGCTGATTCAGGCGCAGCCGGTTCGGTTCACGGTGCAGCAGCGCTCCATTCAGAATCCGGCCCCGAGGGGCGGCCTTTAGCCGAACCCGTCCCGACCGACCCGGTCGATCCCAATCATATTCTTGCGCATATCTCGACCGGGATTTTGTTTGTCCGGTCGGACGATATTGTTCTGTCTGTTAATGCCGCAGCCGAAGAATTGCTGGGTGTCAGTGCGCGCAAAGCCATAGGGACACCGTTTCAGCAGTTGCGCCCGGGTATTGATGAGCTGTTTGGCTTGTTTGCCAAAGTGCGTCAGTCCGGCAGCGGTTATTCCCGTGAATTAAAACTGTGGTCTGATAAGCCTGATTCGCAGAACGTGATTGTCCGGGTCAGCCCTGACGATTCTGATCCGGGTGTGCTGATCGTAGAGCTCTCCGATGCCACGCAGCGTCACCAGATTGATCGTGAAACCAGCCTGATGAACCAGCATGGTGTGAGCCGGCAGATTATTCGCCAGCTCGCGCACGAGATCCGCAACCCGCTGGGCGGCTTGCGGGGTGCCGCGCAGCTGTTGGAGCGCGAGCTTCCCAGCGACGAGCTGCGTGAATTCACTCAGGTGATTATTCGCGAAGCAGACCGTCTGGCCGGTTTGATGAACAACCTGCTCGGCCCCACACAGCCGCCGCGCAAAGACCCGATTAATGTCCATGAAGTGTTGGAGCATGTGGCATCGCTGATTGCCAGCGAAGCGCACGCGCACGACCTGACAATCGTGCGCGACTACGACCCCAGTTTGCCGGACCTGATGATGGACCGGGATCAGATGGTGCAGGCAGTGCTGAACATTGCCCGCAATGCGATGCAGTCACTCGACCGTGGTGGTCAGGTGATTCTGCGCACGCGTGCGCTAACCAATGTGATGCTCGGCAAAGAACGCAAAAAGCTGGTTGCCAGTATCGAGATCGAAGATGACGGCCCCGGCGTTCCCGACCATATCCGTGAGTCGCTGTTTTTCCCGTTGGTCAGCGGTCGTTCCGGCGGCTCCGGTTTAGGTCTGCCGCTGGCACAGGACCTTGTCAGTCGCCACAACGGCTTGATTGAGTTCACATCCCGTCGGGGCAGCACGGTGTTTATGCTGCGTTTGCCGGTAGAGGACGTTTGATTATGGCCGTTGCACCGCTCACCGCCTGGGTCGTTGATGATGACGATTCCGTCCGTTGGGTGATGGAGCGGGCGTTGTCGCAGGATGGCATCAACGTGCGCTGCTTTGAGCGTGCCGAGCCGATGCTGCGGGCGCTCGAAAGCAGCCGCCCCGATGTGCTGGTGACTGATGTGCGCATGCCCGGTATCGACGGCCTCGAGGTGGTCCACTATCTCGACACCAAAGGCATTGCGCTTCCGGTCATCGTGATTACGGCGCACTCCGACCTCGATAGTGCTGTTGCGGCCTATCAGGCGGGCGCGTTTGAATACCTGCCGAAACCGTTCGATATTGATGAAGCGGTGGCGTTAGTCCGCCGCGCTGCTTACGCGGGCGTACCCGCTAACGACGAACTTGAGTCGCCCAAAGCAATGTCTGCCATGGTCGGACAGGCGCCGGCGATGCAGGACGTATTTCGCCTGATCGGTCGGTTGTCAAAATCCAGCATGACGGTGTTGATCACCGGCGAATCCGGCACTGGCAAAGAGTTGGTAGCGCGCGCATTGCACGAGAACAGCCCGCGTGCGGACGGCCCGTTTGTGGCGTTGAATACCACCGCGATTGCAGCGGACTTGCTTGAGTCTGAGCTATTCGGTCACGAGAAAGGTTCTTTCACGGGCGCTGACAAGCGGCGCATCGGCCGGTTTGAGCAAGCCAATGGTGGCACGCTGTTTCTGGATGAGATCGGTGACATGTCGCCGGACCTGCAAACCCGCTTGCTGCGGGTTTTGGCAGAGGGTGAGTTTTATCGCGTCGGCGGGCAAACGCCGATACGCGTCGACACCCGGATCGTTGCAGCGACCAACCAGAACCTGACCGAAGCCGTTGCCGACGGCCGGTTCCGTGACGACCTCTATCACCGGCTGAACGTTATTAGCATTGTTACCCCGCCGCTACGAAATCGGCGTGAGGATATTCCGGCACTGTTGAATCACTACCTGGTGAAGTCTGCCGGCGAGATGGGCGTCGAGCCAAAGTCACTGACGCCACAAGCCACCGCAGTGCTGCAGGCATGCCCGTGGCCCGGCAATGTCAGACAGCTGGTGAATGCCTGCCGGCAGCTGGTGGTGTTGGCACCCGGTAACGAGATACGTGCTGAAGATATTCCTGCAGAGCTGGTCGGCGATGTCCGGGTTACGGTGTCTTCCGGTACCGAGTGGTTATCGGCGTTGCAGTCCTGGGCGCAGTCGGCCTTGAACGACCCAAACGCCGGGCCCTTGCTGGATACCGCAGCACCGGAGTTTGAAAAGACGCTGATCAAAGTAGCCCTAAACCATGCCCGCGGCCGTCGTCAGGACGCTGCCAAACTATTGGGCTGGGGCCGCAACACGCTGACCCGCAAGATCAAAGAGCTGGGAATCGATTAAATACTGCGGCGTATTTAGTGCGCCGCCGTGCTCTTCGCCACATCTTCGTCGTTCATTTCCACAATCGGAATCACCCCTCTGCGCGTTGGCGTGCCAACGGAACGCTTCGGCGGTTTCGGGAACTTACGGTTCACATGTTTGTGGAAGAAACCGACGATGCCAGTCTTGTAGAAGAAGTAGCCCATCTTGCCGGGGATGATCGTGAAGTCCATCACCTTGATGTGCTGGAAGGCGCGCTTCACGATCGTCGCACCGCGCAGCACTACTGCCGTTTTCGGATACATCGGTTGCTTCACCGTACTGGCGTCCACCTTGGCGAGCATCTTTTCCCACATTTTGCGGGGCGGCTTGAACAGCACGATCAGGTACAGCATCAGGTTTGCCATGCGCGGCGGAATCTGTGAGTAGTTGGCATCGATCTCGTCGAGATCAACGCCCCGTTCCAGCATTTGCTTTTCAAGCTGGGTGTTCGGAATGACTTTCAGCGAATACGTCAGCAGGTTGAACGGCCGCGGCATGTTGTACAGCAGTTCCAGCGTGTCGACGACGTCCTGCTTGGTTTCTACCGGGTTGTCGACAATGATGTCGTAGGCAGGAGCGATATGATACTTCGGTGCAAACTTGCCGATGATCTCGGCACCGGCTTTGATTTTCTTCGGTGGCGTCGGCCGTCTGTAGAACTTCAAAATCTCTTCACTGCCGGACTGAATGCCCATGCGAATCCGGTTCATGCCGGCCCACGTCAGCACCTCAAACTTATCCTGGTTTACGTAGTTCGGAATCACGCCGTAGACGGCAAACGGCAGGTCCACTTCGCGTTTCCAGACTTCGGCGAACTCTTCCAAATCGTGCAGGCGAATCGCCATAAAGCTGTCGTCATGAAAGCTGACCGCGGAAATGTGCGGCATTTTTTCACGCGCGGCTTTCACCTCGTTCACCATGTAGGTCGCCGACGGATGGCGCGGTACGCGGTAGTTTGAGTGGTTGGAAATAAATTTGGTGTTGCCGCAGAAGGAGCAGTGCAGCGGACACCCAATGGACCAAAGGGCCGTGTAGCCAAGGCCGTTGGTATCGAGATAATCATCCACACCCATCGGAATAAAGCCGCGACCGGTTTTGTAGATCCACTCGTTTTCGCCGTACAGCGGGAACGGCAGTTCTTCGAGTTCGGCCGGCGTAAACAATGGCCGGAAACCGTTTTTGATAACTTCGCCGTTATGTTTGAACCAAAAGTTCTGTGTGGCGAGAAAGTCTTTGCCGTGTTTGAACGCTTCAAAGAACTCGGCAAACGCGAACTCGCCTTCACCGGTGCAAATGGCATCGACGTCGGCGGTAATCGCGTCGTCGGGATGAATGATCGGATGAATGCCGCCCCAGATTTGATAGACCGACGGTGCCAGTTCCCGAACGCGTTTAACGATCTTGCGGGTAAGTGCCGAGTAACCGGTCATGCTGGAGTAGCCGATCAGGTCGGCAGAGCTGGCCAGCTGCTGTGCGATGGCCTCAACGTCATTGTCTTCAAGGTCGCCGCTGCTGCCGAACGTGCCGAAGATGGCGCCCCGCAAACTGCGGTAGTGCTGAGTTGAAACGTAAAACGCCTTCGTATCGGGATTGATACGACAGACAGACGCGGACATCTTCCTGAAGCCGCAGGAGGTAATGCCGTCTTCCAGGCAAACCATAATAATTCGCATAGTTGTCTCCATCCCACTCACCGGCCGGTGAGCTCCCCGGGAACGGAAAACTTTATAACAAATAAACCTTTATGTGGAACGGGTTTTGACAGAATCAGCTGTTGTCTAAGTTGGGAGCGACCGGGTTTCTACCGGTAATGTCGGTGGCTTTTCCCGGTGGCTGGGGGCGCGTTGTCAGTCCCGGCGCACAATGTTGACGGAAAAAGTCGCTAAATGACGACAAAGCAACACTAAAGTGCGGCAAATGTCGATAAAGTTTTACTATGGCGCTGATTCGGGCTGCCACAGGTAACGCCGTAGATCGATCGTCCCATCGCTTAGAAACTCGATGCCTTCTTCTTCCAGCAGAATTCGCTGCAGCTCAACAGCGCCGGGCTTGCCGCGCGGACTGATCCCGCCTTTGGCATTGATCACCCGCTGCCAGGGTATCGGCGTGGCTTCAGGCAGACCGGCTAACACCATACCCACCTGCCGGGCCGCCCGGGGCCTGCCGGCGTAAGCGGCGATCTGCCCGTAGGTGGCAACTTTGCCTTCGGGAATTAACGGGACTAGCCGGGCGACGGCAGCCTTCAGGGGTTCAACTTGATCCGGCTTGGCGGTCATCGCGGTTGATTCTGCGGTGTCTGTTAGACGTTAAGTGCTCCGGTCAGCTCACTAACCGAGTCCATGTTGTGACGCGCGAGATAGTCGGCAATGCCTGCGTTGATGCTGTTGCAGATTAGCGGGTCATAGAACAGCGCAGTGCCGACACCAACGGTAGTTGCACCTGCGAGCAGAAACTCGATGGCATCGTTCGCCGAGCAGATGCCGCCCTGGCCGATGATCGGAATGTTGTGCTTGCTGGCGACTTCGTAAACCTGCTTCACCTTCAGTAGCGCGATTGGCTTGATGGCCGGGCCTGAAAGGCCGCCCTGTACATTGCCGATAATCGGTGCGCGTTTCTCGATGTCGATGGCCATGCCCATCATCGTGTTGATGACGGCGAGTCCGTCAGCACCGGCTTCGATGCAGCGGCTGGCGTTGTATGCAATGTCGGTTTGGTTGGGCGAGAGCTTGGCGATCAGCGGCTTGTCGGTAGCGTTACGGCAGGCCTCGACAACGCGGGCTGACATGTCCGGGTCGTTACCGAATGACACACCGCCTTCTTTCACATTGGGGCACGAGATATTGATCTCGATGGCATCAATGGGTGAATCGTTAAACCGTTCGGTGACGTAGATGTACTCTTCAATCGTCGAGCCGCAGGCATTGGCGATAAAGCGGGTTTCCTCAAAATCCAGCGAGGGCAGAATGTTGTCGACGACGGTATCAACACCCGGGTTTTGCAGGCCGATGGCATTCAGCATGCCTTGCGGAGTTTCGTACACCCGGTGCGGCGGGTTGCCCGGCCGCAGCTCGCCGGTCGTGCCTTTCAGAACAATTGCACCAACATCGGTGTTCGAGAAACCCTCGACACGCGTGTATTCTTCCCCGAAACCCACGCAACCCGACAGCAGCACGATGGGTGAGGCAAGCTCAAGCCCGCACATTTCTGTCTGTAGTTTCGGGTCTAACTTGTTGGAGCCGTCAGCGGCCATAGCTATGTTCAACCTTGTTCTTTATCAGCCGGAAATCGCGCCGAATACCGGCAATATCATACGCCTTTGTGCTAACACTGGCAGCCGTCTGCACCTGATTCATCCACTCGGCTTTGCGCTGGACGATAAACGCATGCGGCGTGCCGGGCTGGATTACGGCGAGTTTGCAGACATGCAGCAGCACGATTCGCTGGAAGACTGCCTGAAGGTTCTGCCGGGCAGGGTGTTCGCGTTAACCACTAAGGCGACGCGCCCTCATTCAGAACCTGACTTTCGGCCGGATGACACGTTTCTGTTCGGCCCGGAAACCCGGGGCTTGCCGCTGGATGTGATTGAGTCGTTGCCGCCGGAGCAGCGGCTGCGCATTCCGATGCAGCCCGAAAGCCGGAGTCTTAACCTGTCGAATTCGGCAGCGGTGATGGTGTATGAAGCCTGGCGTCAGCTTGGCTACGCAATGCCCTAGCAGTTAGTCGAACTCTTCGCCGCTCGGGCGGTTCATTAAGTCTTCGACGGCGTCGTCCATCGACACGCCTTCATAAAGAATCTGGTAGATCGCTTCGCAAATCGGCATTTCGACACCAACCTTTGCCGACACATCGTGGACCGCTCGGGCAGCTTTAACGCCTTCCACGACCTGTCCGATCTCCTCGGCGGTTTCTTCCATGCTTTTGCCTTTGGCGAGCGCGAGCCCCATGCGCCGGTTGCGCGACTGGTTGTCGGTGCACGTGAGTACCAAATCCCCCATGCCGGACAGACCCATGAAGGTCGATTCTTTTGCGCCCAGTGCCATGCCAAACCGCGAGAGCTCCAACAGGCCGCGAGTGATTAACAACACCCGGGTGTTAGCGCCAAAGCCGAGTCCGTCGGAAATGCCGGTAGCGATAGCCAGTACGTTTTTCACCGCACCGCCGACTTCAACACCGGTGATGTCATCGGATGTGTAGGCCTTAAAAGTTTTGCTGGTGAAGGCCAGCGACAGTGCATCAGCAAACGCCTCATCAGTGGCGGCTACCGTCATTGCCGTCGGCAAGCCCTGACCCACTTCAGTGGCAAAGGTGGGGCCGGACACCACGGCAAGCGGTGTGTCAGTGCCCAACACTTCCTCGGCCACTTCGTGCGCGAGCTTGCCGGTGCTCAGTTCAAAACCTTTGGTGGCCCAGGCGATGCGGGCATCGCTTTGCAGCCACGGTTTGATTTGCTCCAGCACCGGGCGGAACACATGACTGGGGACGACCAGCAAAATGTCTCTGTGCGTGCGAACAGTGTCTTCCAGATCGCCATTAATTCGCAGGTTGTCCGGCACCTTAATGTCGGGCAGGAAACGATGATTCACCCGGTCGTTGGTGAGTGCTTCGATGACTTCCGGTTCCATGCCCCAAAGACACGCATCGGTGCCGGCGCGGGCCAGCTGAATCGCAAGTGCTGTGCCCCATGAGCCTGCGCCGATGACGGCGATTGAACGGTGTGTGTCGTTGCTCATGTCGGTTGTCTCTTCAGCTGCCGCAGGCGTCAGGCCTGCGGTTCCCCTTTCTCTACGGATTGAGCGTAGAGCGCGTCAAAGTTAATCGGCTGCAGCACTAATGGCGGAAAGCCGCCGCGGGTTGCTGCCGAAGAAATCGCTTCGCGGATATACGGAAACAGGGTCGCCGGGCAGTGTGAGCCGATGATCTGTGCCAGCTCTTCCTCGTGAAACCCCTTCATTTCGAAAATGCCGGCCTGGTCCGCTTCGATCAAAAACACGGTGGTGTCGCCCCGCTTGGCGTGCACGCTTAAATGCAGAATCACTTCAAACACGTTCTCCCGCAGCTGCCGATGCGAGTTTTTGATGTTCATCTGTGTATCCATCTCGGCGTCCATTTGCTGGAACACTTCCGGACTGTTGGGTGATTCAAACGACAGGTCTTTGACGTACAGCTGATGCAATAGAAACTGCTTGCCCCCGGTCGCTGCGCCATTCTCAGTCATCGTCCCTTCCTTTACAGACCGAGCTTGGCGTCCAGACCACCGGCAGCATCGAGTGCGGCCATGTCATCGAACCCGCCGATGTGTTCATCGTTGATGAAAATTTGTGGAACGGTGGTGCCGCCCGATGAGCGTTCTATCATCGTCTCGCGCAGCGCCGGGTCGGTGCTGATATCGATGTCCTGATAGCTCACGCCTTTCTTCTTGAACAACGCGCGGGCAGCGGCGCAGAAGCCGCAGAACGGCTTGGTGTACATGATGATCTCGGGGTTCGACATTCGGTTACTCCGTTAAGCAGTTTCAACGGGCAGGTTTTCTTCCTGCCAGGCGGCAATTCCGCCTTTAATGCTGAAGACGTTCTCGACACCGGCCTTCTTCAATTCCGCCAGTGCCCGCGCGCTTTTCGCGCCGTTCTCACACACCAGCAGCACGCCTTTTTTGCTCTTTAGAGCTTTGCTGTTGGCCAGACCTTTAGGGTCGAGGTTTTGAGAATCAATCAGGTGGCCCTGTTTAAAGGTATCTGCGTCACGCAGATCGACCACAGCTGCGCCACTGTTGATCAGCCGGACCGCTTCCTGCGGTGAGATACTGCCGATCGACAACGCTTTGAGTCGCAGTTCGTTAAAGATCGCAGCAAGCGCTGTTGCAACAATCGCCAGCGTCAGCAGTGCGTTGTCGCCGGCGAATTCAATCAGTCTGTCCATGAGAGTTCGTGTGCTAAAGAAATTGAACGGCAAGTATACCTTGTCTCATTTGCCGGGTAATCGTTGCGGCTGTGTTTCCGTCCACAGCACTTTCACCTAAACTGCCGCAGTGATGCGAGCCTTTGTTTCTTTATTTCTATTGACCGCGGTTTTGTGCCTGCCGGATGGCGCGATTGCCCAGCAAAGTGAAGCGGAGGCGCGCACGCAGTTGGAGGCCGTGCGCAAGCAGATCAAGGACTTGCAGACTAATCGGAAGCGCGACGGCGCGAAGCTCAGCAAGGCGGAGCGTGAGCTGAAGGCGAGTGAAGTTGCCGAGCAAAAAGCCCGCAGCGCCCTGTCAAAGGTGCGCAATGAGCTGAAGCAAACCGAGCAAAAGCGTGACGAACTGCTAAGCGAGCAGCGCCGCCAGCAGCAGGAACTGGAAAAGATTCAGTCGGACCTCGCGCTGCAAATTCGACTGGCGTACACCGAGGGTCAGGAGCAGAGGCTGAAGCTCATTCTGAGTCAGGAAGACCCTCAGGCGCTGGGCCGACGGCTCGTCTGGTACGAGTACATTGCCCGCCAGCGTGCCGACCTTTTGGCCGAAGTTGAAAACCAGCTGCGGTTGCTCGAGGAAACGGCGAAGGCCCTTGAAGCCGAGACGAAACGGCTTGTCGGCTTGCAGGCGGAGCGCGAGGAAGCGCTTGCCGAGGTGCAAAGTGCGCGCAAGGAACGTACAGCTGCGGTTGCCCGACTGCAGCAGGATGTGTCGACTCAGGAGCAGCGGCTCGCTCAACTGACCAAGCAGGCAAAGGAGCTGGATAGCTTGGTGACTCAGTTGGCCAGTATTCTGCCGGAGATGCCCAGCCTGCCGAGCGGACCGTTTGCGCAGCAGAAGGCCAAGCTGTCCTGGCCCGTAAAAGGCAAAGTGCTAAAGAGTTACGGGCAGCAACGCGGCAAGGGTCAGATGCGCTGGAACGGTATGTTGATCGGCGCGCCGGCCGGCAACAACGTGCGCGCGTTCTTTCACGGTCGGGTGGTTTACGCGGATTGGCTGCAGGGTATGGGCCTGCTGATCATCGTTGAGCATGGCGACGGCTATCTCAGTCTCTATGGCCACAATCAGGAGCTGCTGCACGGCGTTGGCAGTTGGGTGCAGCCCGGCGAAGTCATCGCCCGGGTGGGCGACAGCGGAGGTCAGGCCGAGTCAGGCGTGTATTTTGAACTGCGCAAAGACGGCAAGCCGATTAATCCCCGCCCGTGGCTGAAAAAGTAGTATTCTGCGGTTAGTCGTCGCAATATACGAATAAATAAACAATAAAAACAAAAGGTTAAAATATTGCCGTACAACTGGGAACCAGTTACTTTTGCGCCCGCCGCTGCCGCACTATGCTACTGTTTCTGTCCGGTTAGATAGTTAGATTATTTATGCGAAATCGCACCGCTACAGCTCTTACATTGATTATTGGCGCAACGCTCGGTTTTGCGTTGTCGATTGGCACCGGCGTTATGGCGCAGCGCGACTTTCAGCGGGAGTCGCTGCCGTGGGATGAAGCGCGTTTGCTGGCAGAGGTGCTGGAGCGGGTGCGGCAGGAGTACGTCGAGCCGGTCGATGACAAACAGCTGATCGAAGGCGCGGTGCGTGGCCTCGTTACCGAGCTGGATCCGCACTCGCAGTTTCTCGATCGCGACGAGTACGAAGAGATTCGTATTAACACCAGCGGCAACTACACCGGCGTCGGTCTTGAAGTGAATCTTGATGATTCGCGGGTCACAGTCGTTGCACCGATTGAAGGCTCGCCCGCCGAGCTTGCCGGCATTCGTCCCGGCGATGAAATTCTTAGTATCAATGATGTGTCGGTAACTCCGGGCAACATCAATGAGACCGTGGGCCTGATGCGCGGTCGTCCGGGCACTGAAGTCCGGATTGCGATCGCCCGTGTCGGCCAACCCGATGAGCTTCGCTTTGAGCTGGTGCGTAGTCATGTTCAGGTGCGCAGCGTGCGCTCCGATCTGCTTGACGAGGGCTACGGCTACCTGCGTATCACGCATTTCAGTGATACGACGTTTGCTGATATGCGCGAGTCGCTTGAAGCACTCGAAGACAAGAACGGCGGCGAATTGAAAGGCTTGTTGCTGGACCTGCGCAACAACCCGGGTGGGGTTCTGGACGCGGCCGTTGAAGTCTCGGACGCGTTTCTGGACAGCGGCATTATCGTCAGCGCCAACGGCAGGGCGGTGGATGCGAGCTTCCGTCATGAAGCAACGCCCGGTGATCTTTTAAACAGTGCACGCATTCTGGTGTTGGTGAATGAAGGCTCGGCGTCGGCCTCTGAAATCGTTGCCGGCGCTTTGCAAGATAACAACCGGGCGCTGATTGCGGGTACACGCACGTTCGGCAAAGGCTCGGTACAAACGGTGATTCCGCTGTCGAGCGGTCGCGCGATCAAGCTGACCACCTCTTTGTATTACACGCCGTCCGGTGAATCGATTCATGGAGAAGGTATTTCACCGGACCGTCTGTTAGAGGCCGATACCCTGGCGGATTTGCAGGCGGGCGTTGATCAGCATTACACCGATCAGATGATGGCGCTGCTGCAGACTGATTCGCAGTTAAAGGCCGCCGTCGACATCCTGAAGCAGCCAATGGTGCTCCAAAGCAAGGCGATGCATTAATGCATTAGACTGGGGCTGTGACCAGCCATTTTCTCTTCTATTGTGTTGTCGCGATTCTGGCGACAGCGTTCCAGCCGCAACGGCTGGCTGCAGATTCTTCACTCCCTGTTATTGCCATTGTAATTGATGACCTCGGTCAGCAACGCGCTGAAAGCCTTGCTGTGACACGGCTGCCGGGCCCGGTTGCCTGTGCCGTGTTGCCGCACACTCCGTGGGCCGAAACAGTCGCGGATGCGGCAGCAGCACAGAACAAAGAAGTGCTGCTGCACCTGCCGTTGCAGGCGATGGAAACAGACAAGTTGGCCGGTACCGGTGAGATCAGCATCGACAACTCTGAAGCAGAGCTGCGGCAGATTCTGGCCAGTGATCTCGCATCGGTGCCCCACGTGGTTGGCGTGAATAATCACATGGGGAGTCTGGTCACCCGTCATCCGGGCCACATGAGCTGGCTGATGCAGGCATTGAAAGACTCGGGCGATTTGTTTTTTCTCGATAGCTACACCACGGCCCTTAGCGTTGCAGAAACAGCCGCCCGCGAAGCCGGGGTGGCTTCCACCCGTCGGCACGTCTTTCTCGACAGCGCACCGGGACGCGAGAATCTGGAGCAGGAGTTCGCCCGCCTGGTTGACCTGGCAAAGGCACAGGGCTTTGCGGTGGCGATTGGCCATCCGTATCCGGAGACTACGGCATTTTTAAACGACCGGTTGAAGAACCTTGAGGGTGTGCGGCTGGTTTCGGTGTCTGAGCTCATCGCCGCTCAGGCAGAGCTTCAAGGAAAACCCGACGTGGCTGTCGCCGGCACGCTATGATGCGCTGATGGAAGACTTGGCATGAACGAGATTACTTTCGGGCACTTGCTCATCGTTGGCAGCGGCGGGTTTATCGGCTCAATGCTGCGCTTTGTGCTGCACCACTGGGTGCAGAAAGTCTGGCTGCCCGGCGTGTTTCCGTACGGCACGCTCGCGGTGAACATGTTGGGCTGCTTACTGATCGGGCTCGTAATCGGCATTACCGACTTGCGCGGCATGCTCGATCAACAGTGGCGTTTGTTTCTGGCGATCGGCGTGTTAGGCGGTTTCACGACGTATTCCACGTTTGCCTACGAGAACTTCAGCCTGCTGAGCAGCGCCGAGTTCCTGCGCCTCGGCATCAATATCGTTGTGCAGGTCGGGCTTGGCTTGCTGCTGGCCTGGGCCGGTTATCAGGGCGCGAAGCTAATCTGATCGCTGATATATCGGCAGGGTTTGAGCGGTGCCGGTGCTTTGATTAAGCAGGCGTACTTTTGCCTCGAAAGAGACGTCTTGTTATTGCAGCCAACGCGTAGGGAAAAAGCCAAAATAAAAAGTAGCCAAATGGAATGATCCAGCCGCCAAAAACGGCGAAAATTCCTGACGCTCCATCGCTGTCCCAACCCTCCGGCAACTCATCGTATCTTCCTTGATCCAACAATTCGCTGATGCGTTCCTGCTCTCCGGCATACGCAAGAAACACTGCGCTCCAAACAATCAATATGAATATCAGCGTTAGTAAAACAATCAGCCACCAGGCAGGCTTTCTCTTCGTGAACTTGATGCCCAGCAACACCGGGGGGAAAGCCAGAAAGGCAAATATTCCAGCAGCCGCAATAACGTCGCTCATTAGAAAGGCCTAGCCGCTCTGTTCCATCGCTGAGCTGATCTTCGCAGCCCGCTCCGCAAGCTCGTCGGGGTCCGCCATGTTGCCGCCGTGTCTGCCGAGCGGCACACCCTCCCAGCGCGGCACTACGTGCATGTGCACATGAAACACCGTCTGGCCGGCGGCGGGGTGGTTGAACTGATTGATCACAATGCCGTCGGGTTTCAGAGCCGCTTCCACGGCCCGGGCCACTTTCTGCGTGGTCTGAATCAGGTGCTTGGCACCTTCAGCTGACAGTTCCAGCAGGTTCTGAGCCGGCTCTTTCGGAATGACGAGTGTATGGCCCGGCGACTGGGGCATTACGTCCATAAAGGCCAGCGTGTGCTCATCTTCATAAACTTTGCTGGCGGGAATCTCGCCGCGCAGAATCTTCGCAAATACGTTGTCGTTGTCGTAGGCCATGATTCAAAGCTCCTTTTTTGAACATGATAACGGTTGCCACGGTTTATGGGGCAGATGGTGGTAGGATTTCGCGCATGAATTCTGTCCGCGATGATGGCGCCAACTGTTTTGTGTGTGGCCCCAACAATCCCTATGGCCTGCAGCTGAAGTTTGCGATGGTTGATGACGTGTGCACGGCGAGCTTTACGCCACCGGCGCATATGGTCGGCTACGATAACCTCGTGCACGGCGGCGTGTTGTTTACGGTGCTCGATGACGCGATGGCCAACTGGCTGTACTTCAAGGGGGTTCGTGCGCACACCGCCAAATGTGAGATTCGCTACCGCGAGCCGGCAAAGGTCGAGTCGGAACTGCGGCTGGAGGCGTGGGCCACTCAGGTGAAGGGCCGTATGGTCCGCATGCAGGGCCGCGCGATCTGTGCCGTTGACGGCGGTATTGTTGCTGAGACAGAAGGCGCGTTTATGATTGCCGATGGTGAGCTGAAGCTTTGATTGCCCGGCCGCTTGTTCAGCCAATAAAAAAGCCGCCTCAAGGGCGGCTTTTTCGTGCCTGCGAAACGCTTACGCTTCGTAGATACCAATGTCGTACGTGCCGGTACCGTCACGCAGGTGCTTAATGGCGTTGTATTCTTCGCTCGCCCAGAAAGCCTGCATCTGTTCCATTGTCGGGAACGTGGTGATCAGAACCACTTTGCCTTTCAGGAACTCACCTTCTTTAATTTCAGCAGCAGGCCCGCGAACCAGATACTCACCGCCCATTTCGGCGACGATTTTTGCTGACGTTTCAGCGTATTGCTTCATTTCGGGGGTCGGGTTGGTGATGTGGCAAATTGCAACCTGATACGCTGCCATGGTGGGTTCTCCTTAAAATAATTGAAGTCGGCCGCAGCCGAAGTGGGCTCTATTGTCTGTGTTTAGGCCGCTTCCGGCAAGCGCCGCGCGGCCTTATAAAGAGCAGCGCCCACCAGAATCAGCACGATGAGACCCGCCAGTTGCCCCGCCTGCAGCCCCTCGGGTAAGGCGAGTACAGCGGCGTCGCCGGTTACGACAATCGGGATCGCCAGCAGAATGCCGACCAAAGCTTCGCCGGTAATAAGGCCTGCGGCGAGCAACATGCCGTTTTTGCCCGGCTCTGCTTTTCGGCTTACCCACCAACTGATTGCGCCGCCGGCTGCAATGGGTACCGCAAGCTCCAGTGGCAAATAAATGCCGATTGCGACGGCCAGCACCGGCGCACGAACAGAAGAGCCTCTGGCCGCGAGGATTTCATCGATGATGATAATCATCACGCCGATTGCTGCACCGGCGGTCACCATGCCCCAAGGCAGATCGCCGGAAAAAACACCTTGTGCCACCGACGCCATCAGTGCTGCCTGCG
>CAYLLI010000009.1:0-5922 GCA_964384295.1 uncultured Chromatiaceae bacterium | reverse complement strand
GGCAGATCGCCGGAAAAAACACCTTGTGCCACCGACGCCATCAGTGCTGCCTGCGGTGCGAGCAGTGCGTTCGGTTGCGCTTCGGTGGGCAGCCCGATGCCGTAGGCGTTTAGCAGCAGGTTCAGCACGGGCGCCATGACCAGTACCGCAGAGATCACGCCGACACACTGCATCAACTGTTGCCGCCACGGTGTGGCACCCAAAAGATAGCCCGCTTTTAAGTCCTGCATGTTGTCGCCGGCAATGGCAGCGGCGCAGCAGACCACAGCACCAATGACGATGGCAGCGGTCGCGCCGGTGCTGTCGGTGTTGTCACCCAGCCACAGTAATAACAGCGATGCCAGCAGGATGGTTGAAATCGTAATGCCCGAAATCGGGTTATGGGATGAGCCGACAATCCCTGCCATGTAACCGGCGACCGCAGAAAACAGAAACCCGGCCGTTGCCATGACCACGGTCATCGCGAGCGCTATCCCTGCGCTTTCGACGATCGATTGGTAGAGCAGATACAGCGGTATCGTCAGTACCAACGCACTGATGATGACAAGACTCATCGGCGCGTCATTGTGTTTTGACTGGCTGGCATTCAGACCGCTGGCAACGCCACTGACGATGGAACTGCGCACCGAAATCAGCGCCCACAAACCGCCGGTGAGCATCGCACCCACACCCAGGTAGCGAATCTTGCTGGTCCAGATCTCAAACGCGACAGCCACCGGACCCGCTTCATTCGCCAGCATGTCGGCAAGCACAGGATCGGTCCCGGCAAACCAGCCGCTATACACCGGAATCGCGATGTACCAGGAGATCACGCCGCCGAGCAAAATCAGCGCAGACACATTCAGCCCGACAATGTAGCCAACCCCGAGTAATGCCGGTGACAGATTGCTGCCGACGTACAACGGCAGCGAGCCTGCCCAGCCGCCGGCTGCAGCGCTCGAAGGCCAGAGCCTTAAGCCCGCTTCACACAGTTTGACCACCGCCCCGAGTGCGCCGCCAAACGCGAGAACTTTCAGGCCGGCGCCCGGCGACTCACCGGTGCGCAGCACTTCGGCAGTGGCCGTGCCTTCGGGGTAAGCGAGCGCCTGATCAACGATTAATGCCCTTCGCAAAGGCACGGTAAAGATGACACCCAGCAAGCCGCCGATGCCGGCGATCATGCAGACCCACCAGTAATCAAACACCTGCCAGTAGCCGAGCAGAATCAACGCGGGCAGTGTGAAGATCACACCGGCGGCCAGCGATTCCCCTGCAGAGGCTGCCGTCTGCACGATGTTGTTTTCGAGAATATTGCTGTCGCGAAACAGCTTTAAAAGCCCCATCGAAATGACGGCGGCCGGAATCGACGCAGAGACCGTCATGCCGGCAAATAGGCCGAGATAGGCATTGGCGCCGGCCAGCAGCATCGCCAGTACGACGCCAAGTGCCACTGCTTTAGGAGTGAGTTGTGGTGGCGAAGACGTCATCGACCAGAGACTAGCCCGCTTCCGCGCTGCTGTCTGCAGTGTCTTCTTCCTTGTTGACCATGAGTTTCGACATGACGATGCCGACTTCATACAGCAGGTACACAGGCACTGCCAGTAGGGTTTGGGAAATGACGTCGGGCGGTGTCAGCAGCATGCCAAGCACAAACGCACCGAGAAACACGTAGGCGCGCTTTTCGGCCAGACTTTGCGTGGTGGTCAGCCCTGACCACACCAGCATGACCGTGGCGATGGGCACTTCGAACGCCAGTCCGAACGCAAAGAAAATGGCGAGCACAAAATCGAGATAGCTGTTGATGTCGGTCATAACCGCCACACCTTCCGGCGCCGCAGCGGTAAAGAACGCAAACATCAGCGGGAACACGACCGCGTAGGCGAACACCACGCCCAGGTAAAACAGCAGAATGCTGGAGACCACCATCGGAATCGCGAAGCGTTTTTCTTTTTTATAAAGGCCGGGGGCCACAAAGGCCCAGACCTGATAGATCACCACCGGCATCGCGATAAACAGCGCTACCCACATGCAGGTTTTAAACGGCACCAGAAATGGCGATGCCACTTGCGTCGCGATCATCTGCGGCTGGGTTCCGTCGGCGCCGCCGATATTGCTCATCTGCGCCATCAGCGGGTTGGCAACAATCTTAAAGACGCGATCGGAAAACGGTGCAAGACACACAAAAATGGCCAGCACGGACAGTGAGGCGCGAATCAGCCGGGTACGTAACTCGACCAGATGCGAGACCAGCGTGCCTTCTTCGAGCACTTCTTCATTGGTGCTCATGCCTGGCCTTTGTCGTGGGTGTCTGCGTCATCCGCCGGGTCGTATTCTTTGTGTCCGGAGTCTTGTCCGGAATCTTCAACCGTATCGGTATCGGCTTCGGTTTCGTTTTCGCTGGAATAGCCGGGGCGCAGGCCGGCGGACGTTTGCCAGGCCGGTTTCACTTCCTGCGTGGTTTTCGCTGCTTGATTGGTGGTCTTGAACGGATCGTTCAGGTCGACCTCGGCGCTCATCTGTGCCGACAGGTTGCGCGCCATGCGGCGGGCCTGTCCTGCCCAGTTACCAATCTGACTGGCAACGCGCGGCAGTTTCTCCGGGCCGAGAACAATCAGACCCAGGCCGAAGATGATGGCCAGTTCCCAAAAACCGATATCGAACATAGTGAATCGCGGAGCGAATGCTCAGACTCAGGACGCCTTATCGCTGCTGTTTTCTTCCGATTTGGCTTCCGAAAACTGCGCGTCCTGCTGTTCGTCAATCTGCTTCGGCTCGGGCTCTTTATCGGCTTCTTCCATCGCACCACGGAAGCTTTTTACCGCACCACCCAGGTCTTTACCCAGACTGCCCAGACGCTTGGTGCCGAAAATCAGTACCACGATGACCAGAATAATGAGCAGCTGCCAAATGCTGATGCCGCCAAGTCCCATAATTGTTCTCCATAAAGCGTTGTCCGCCGCAAAGCCTAGCGGACAAATATATATTCGTTGTTAAGGCGCAATAATACGCCATAAAGCGGGTTTCGCGATGATTTATGTCTGCAGCCAGAAGGTCACCGGCCCGTCATTGGTCAGGTGCACCTGCATATCGGCGCCGAAACGGCCGGTGGCGACGGTCCCGGCGAGCTCTGAGCATTGTGAGACAAGCTCATTGAATAAGCGTTCGCCGGTTTCAGGATCGGCCCCCTTAGAGAACCCGGGGCGTGTGCCTTTGCGGGTATCGGCAGGCAGCGTGAACTGCGGTACCAGCAGCAAGCCCCCGCTTATGTCGAGCAAACTCAGGTTCATTTTGCCCGCAGCGTCGGGAAACACGCGGTAGTTGAGCAGCTTCTGCGCCAGTTTGGCCACATTATCCGCGCTGTCGTCCCGCTCCACGCCCACCAGTACCAGCAAACCGCGCTCAATCTCGCCGATCGTGGCGTTATCGACCACGACGCTGGCGTGAGTGACTCGTTGCAAAAGACCAATCATCGCAGCAGTGTGCCATCGGCGGATGCCCTGCACCAGACGCGGTTCTCTCATCTTATTTCTTGGCAGGATAGACTCAGTACAGGTTAAAGTAGCTTCATCGAGTGAAGGAGAATCCGATGCTGTCCGCAATTTTTCTGGTGTTTGCCGCTGTTCATCTGACCATTTGGATCTGGGGCTGGCGGGCGTGGGCGCAAAACGGTCGTCCGCAGGCGCTGTTTCTGATCTTGTTCGGCGGCACGTTGCTCTTTTACGACAACCTTCGCATCGGCATCGGGCGCTTCATTGGTCAGGGCGAGTTTCTGCAGGCGATGACGGTACCGGCATTTGCGTGGCACTGGACGATGCTGCCTTTGTTGGTGATTGCTGCCGGCATCATCGCGCGTCGGGCGGGGCTTGGCTGGGCGCAAAGCAAGTTTGCGATGGGCGCCTTTTGCGCGGTGGCGACGGTGTTGATCGCGATCGATGTGCCGAAGGTTTTTGACTTCGATCTTTATCCCACCTGCATTGCCGACACCGTGCGTTATTCGACGAACGTAGGTCCGGATGCGTTGTGTGCTCCGGGTGACACAGTTGTCACCAGCGGCCCCGGTGCGGCGCTGGTCGCCATTCTGACGAACCTGATTGTGTTGGCTGTCGGCATTGCACTGTGGATTCAGCGGGGCTGGAAGTGGCTGGCGCTGGGCGCGGGCGCGATGTTTATCGCTGCCGGTGCGTTCGCCGGGTCGTACTGGTCGCTACCGATCGCGAACTTCGGTGAAATTCTGATTACCGGTTCGTTGATTGCGTCGGCGTTGAAGTTTGCGAAAGGGCCGGATACTGCACCAGCCTGAGCTGCAGGTTACGCACCACCTTCGCGGTCGCTGACAATCCGGCCTTCTTCCATTTCGATAATGCGGTCGGCGAGATCGAGTATTCGATTATCGTGTGTCACCATGATTGTGGTGGTGCCGCGCACTTTGCCCAGCTCTTTCAGCAGCTCTACGGCTTTTCTGCCGCTTTCTTTGTCCAGCGCTGCAGTCGGTTCGTCGGCGAACACCACTGCGGGGTTGTTCACTAACGCTCTGGCAATCGCTACGCGTTGATTCTGGCCGCCGGACAGGTTTCCCGGCAGGTAGTCGAGGCGCTCCTCCAATCCCAATACCGACAGCAGATGCGCCGCTGCTTTGTCATGCTTTTCGCTGTCGCCGGCGCCGCGTACCTGCAGTGCCATCTTGACGTTCTGCATAGCGGTGAGGCTTTCATGCAGATTGTGGGCCTGAAAAATAAAGCCCAGTTCGCGTCGAATCGCGGTTTTCGTCTCGTTGTCGGCAGCTTCAAGCTTTCTGCCGAGCAGTTCGACGCTGCCTTGCTCAATATCCCTTAAACACGCCATCAGCGTGAGCAACGTGGTTTTGCCCGAGCCTGACGGGCCCATCAGCATGGTCAGGCCGCCTGCGTGAATATCAAGGTTGATATCAAACAGCGCTTGCTTGCGCGCATCGCCTTGCCCGAACCAGTGGTTCAGGTTGCGGACCGCTATGGGTGTCGTTTCGCTCATCGTTAAAACAGTTCCGCCGGGTCAGCAGCAGCGAGTCGCCGTGTCGAGATATACCCTGACAACGTGCACGCCAGAATCGTACCGACGAACACCGTCGCTAACCGCGATGCCGTCATCGCAATAGGTATGCCGGTTAGCGTGTCCATCGCTGTGTAGATAACGGTGCTTAATAACGCGCCCGGAAAGAACCCGAGAATCGCCAGCACGACGGCTTCTTCCAGAATGATGCCGAGGAAAAACCGGTCGTCGTAGCCGATGGCTTTAAAGGTTGCGTATTCCTTGATGTGATCAGCGACGTCGGTAGCGAGCACCTGGTAAACGATGACAACCCCGACCAGCAAACCGATCACAACGCCAAACCCGAAGATCACGCCCACCGGACGCTGTGTGGTCTGATAACCGATATCGGCTTCGATCGCTACCGGCAGTGGCCGCACCTGCACGGCACTGGTGTTCAGCGTTTCCTCAATGGCCCGAACCGCAGCGTTCGGGTTGATTCCCGGCTCAAGATTAAGCAGCAAGTGCGACGGCGTGCCGGCCAATCGTTTTTGAAACAGCCGCAGAAAGGTTTGGTCCGAAACGATCATGTAACCGTCGGCAGTAAAGCCGGGGCCGATGGCAAACGTATCAATGCCGCTCAAAGTGACTCCGCTAATCTCAAACGACAGCGGTCGCGCTGCCGAGACCGAATCAAGTTCGCCCGGCACGACGCCGCGCGTGGCACGATCCACCAGCACGGTGTCCTGCAGGCTCAGGCTCCGGAATGAACTAATCAGATCGGCGTTAACAAACGCCTCTGACTCCGGAGGCAAACCATAGACGTCGACTCTCGCCGTGTCGCCGTTTGGTGTGGTCCAGTCGGTGGCACCGATGTACAGCGGCGCGGCTGCTGCGACACCGGGAACGGTGAGTGCCTGGAACAAATATCGCCGCGAG
>CAYLLI010000008.1:18875-29945 GCA_964384295.1 uncultured Chromatiaceae bacterium | reverse complement strand
AGCGAACGCTGCTGTGCTCGACTTTACGATTCCCACCAGCGGGTTTACCGTCGAAAGCTACACGGATGCAGCAGGCAGCACCGCGCCTGACTTCACCGGTGGCAGCATCACGTCAGAAGCGGGTTTTGACTCAATTCTGCTGGATGTAGATGGTATTGATCTCGACATTTCAATTACGGATATCGCTGATGGTAATCCGTATTTTGATGCAGACAGTGGTGGTCGTCCGGGTGGCTTGGGTTCCTGCCGCGTTTTGACGAGCAGTGCTCAATGCTCGCCGAGTTCCGACGACAACCTGACGATTTCAGCGAACGAAACTATCAGCATGAGCTTCCTGAACGATGCTGCACAAGCTGTTGACGTTTTGTTTGGTGAGTTTTTGTTCCACGATGATGACCACCGCACCTTCACAGGTCGGGTTCAGGTGTCTCATGATGATGGCAGTTCGATCATTAGTGTCGTTGACGGTATTGCAGACTTTTCTGTAATCGGAGCAACAGACTTCCTGATCTTTAATGATGCACCGGGTGCAACCAACAACTATTACATCTCTTCAATGGATGTAAGTCAGGTGCCTGTACCGGCGGCTGTTTGGCTGTTTGCATCGGCTCTGGGTCTGCTGGGTATGCGCAAGCGTAGCTAACGGCTCAACTCAAAGAGCAATGAAAAGCCCGGCATTCGCCGGGCTTTTTTGTGGCTGGTTTCAGTGGTGTGCAGCAGACCTACTGCGGCGGAGCAAGCTCGGGCACGTTTTCCGGTGCTATTTTCCGGCGCGTTTTGATAGCCCGTTCCGCCATTTTCTCACACGCATCGTTTGACGCGATCCAGCGGTTCCATAGGCTGGTGGCGAGCAAAGACGCTCCCATTGTCATGAAAGCAGCAGTACCCTGAATAGCCGTGCTGGTTGGATTGAGCACCAGTATCGGGTTGGAAAGGTTGCCGCCGAGTTTGATAAACGGGTTAACCAGATCGCTGGCGCTGACGCCAATACCCCGCAGAGGCGTGGTTCTGAAACCGATATCGATTTTCTCGGTGCCCAGGTCAATTTGTCCTGCGGCGATAATCGACAGTCTGTCGGTTTGTAGTATGGCGGCGGGAGAAGTCTGCACAACGCCGTCCTGAATCTCCAGGTACAGGGCATCGCAGGCAATCGGCGCTGTTGTTGCTTTGATGCTGAATGGGTTCAGGGTCTCAAATAGCTCGGTCAGGATGTCGCTGGTCAGAATATTGAGTTTTCCCACCGGCAATTCGCCGTTGCCGCCACGCAACCAGAAAAACCCATCCAGACCGGCCCCCAGTTCCTGCTGCGTGCTGCCTTCACTGCGAAGTTCAAACACCACATTGTGCCGTGGCAGGTTCTCTACATCGCCGGCACGCATCTGGAGCCCCGCAAACACCGCATTGGTCGCAGTAGCTCTCGCCGTAACGGAAGGTGGCTGCGTCGACCCATCAATGGCAAAGCTGCCATCGAGTTGGCCATAGCGGGTTGCACCCTGAATGACGGGTACTTTCAACTTGCCGTTGCTGATCGTTCCTTCGATTTTAAGGTTTGTTGCAGTGAGGTTAACAACCTCGAGTGATCTAATGTCGAGTTCAAACCCAGCATTCAAAGTGTTTAGTTTTTCAAGGCCAAGCGGTTCGCTGCTAAGAAACCGTTCCTTTCTGCTGCTGCGGCGTGAGCGTTGTTTCCGGTTTTCTGTGTTCGCTGCATTGCCAGGCATGCTGTCGGCAAGACCTTCTTCATCCTCTGCCTGCTGAATCAAGGCGGTCAGGTCGAGATAGTCGGAATATAGTTTGGCTTCAAACGAAGGGGTTTCTTCAAGGTCGACGGCGATGAACCCATCGAGGTTACTGTTATCGACGCTCAAGCTGAACTCATCAACGATGAAGCTGTTTCTGAACCCGGAGATCGTAGCTGCGGTGCTGAACGGTACGTTACGTAGTTGCCAGTTGTTCAGGTCTCCGATGTCTGCCATATCAGGCCCCGAGAAATTGATGCGGATTTTGTCGGCGGTCCAGTCCTTCTCGAGCCCGAGCGCGCCGCTGACGGTGAGCGTTGCATCACCAAGCGTTGCATCAATGCCACCAATCCGGACGGTATTGTTGGAAAACTCCCCTTCTGCGCGAATATCAAACGGGCTGCGTGATGGTTTGAACAGGCTGTTCTCGGGAAATATCGTGCGAAGATTGCTGCCCGTTGCTGAGAGATCGAAGCTGATATCGTCAGGCGCATCGGGCCAGCGCGATGCGATCTTTCCGGAGACCTGATCATCGGCGAGGCTGGCCCGAATACCGCGAAGCACAATGCCGTCTCTTGAGAGATCGAGCCTCGCACTGATGGCATAGGGCAGGTCGGGCACCTGTTGCAGTTCGAGAAACGCGGTTGCAGCTTTTAATGATGGGCCCTCTGCTTCAACGGTGGCATCAATGGCCGGAACGGGTGTTGAAAAGTCGATGGTTCCGTCGAAGCCCAGCCGGCTTGCCCCGACGGTTGCAGATTCCGTGGTGAGCTGCAGGTTGTTCTTCTCGTAGACCAGGTCGACGGTCGCTGCAAAAGGTTGCCCGGGCAGTATGATCGTGTCTGTCTGAGCTACAAATAGTCGGGTCACGGCTTCAAGATCGCCGCCTGATGCCTCAACCGTTAAATCGGCAACAGCATCTTCGAGTGCTACAGCACCGCGGACAGTTGCCTTTGTGTCCGTTGAGGTTAATGTCACTGAGTTCAGACTCACTGAGCCAGACTCAAGCTTCACATCGACGTTGGCATCCAGCGGGACCGGCTGCTCCGGCGAAAAGCCATAGTAGCGTCCGATTTCGCGGACATCAGTAGTCTTCAGATCGGCTGTCAGTGTGCTGCCAGAGAAATTCTCAGTCTCGCTGAGTGACCCTGCGAAACGTGCCGTTGCCGTTCCGAGAACGGCACTGCCTGTTACCTTGTCCGATGCGGAAGCACTGTCGGCGGCAATTTCGGCCGACAGTTGCAGTGGCAGATCCGGCAGATCAGCTCTGCCCAGAATATCACCGAGTGTCGATAGACTCGCGAGGTCAGCGGTTAGCGCGAAATCAATGTTGCGCAATGCCGGTAATGCTCGGATGACGCCGGAACCGGATATGTCTATGCCTGCGGTCTGTGCGCTCAGCTTGCTTATCTCAACACCTTTGGCGGTCCGGTCCGCTTTGATCTCAATTCGATAGGGCGATGCTTTAAGCCCTCGAACGCCAGCGAGTTGTCCCACTGCGGCGGCATTGGGGCCGGCAGACGCAAACGCCAGTTTCAGATCGTCAAGCTTGGCCAAACTGGTGGTTTCGAGCTCGCCGTTGGCACGAATCTCACCGACGATTCCGGCCAGTTCAATATCGATCGCATCCCCGTTTCTGGCCAGACTGCCGGAGATATCCAGCTTGCCTGAGGTGAAGGGCTCCTCAAGCAGGGCGTCCAGCAACGTGGTGATTTCGGGTGCAGTAACTTTGAGGTTCGCTCGCTCGAAATCCAGCTCAGACAACCGGTTTATTCTGCCGTCGGTGTCGATGATCATGTCTTTGCCGGTTGCTTCGATGTCGAATTCAACAGCGCCGGCAACGATTAACTCCGGAAACGGACCAACTTCTCCGTCGAGTCGCAGCGGGATGTCGTTGACCGCTGTATCAGCCACGACGGCGATACCGTTGCCGGGCGTCTGTGCTTCGCGTGCACTGATGATTTCCAGAACAACTTCTTTGGCGAGTGCCGGGTGGATGAAGCGCAGCCTGACATCGTTGAGCTCAACCTGCTGCAGCGCCAGCGGAATCGGCTTCAGCGGTTCACCAGAGCGTGGTGCATTCGGATCCCGCATGTCCCAGTTCATCGGAAAGCCTTCATACCATTCAAACGTTAGGTCGCCGCCGCGGGCGTGGCCTTTTGAGATGGTTATCGGACCCTCGAGAATGCTGAGCAGATCGACGGTAGCTTCTATTGAATCCACATGCAGCATAACCGGAGCATTGCTCCATACCGGGTTCAGCCAGTCGACATTCGTTGCCCGCACAGTTGTGTAACGGCCCAACGACAGTTCAAGAGAGCCGTTCACTATCAGCGTGCGACGGGTTGCCTCGCTGACCAGTTGTTCAACGAACGGCTTAAGTCGCGCTGCATCCGACAAAAACCAAGCGGCAAAGCCGACTGCGACAGTGAGCAGAACAGTCAGCGTCAGCAGCGTTGTCTTGAGCCAACGGGTGGACCCAGGTTTTCTACCGGCGGGAGGCATTCTTTCTCGTAGGCATTCTTGGTGTCTGAAAGTCAGTCTATTATAGAGACCGCAGGCTAGGCTGAATGACTTTTCTGCCGTGCCCTTTATTTGTAATGAGGTTTTCTCTATGCCCGTCGAGCAGGCATTGCTTAAGCAACGTGCGTATATAAACGGCCAATGGGTTGGCGCCGGGAGCGGCGCTGTGTTCCCGGTTCGCAATCCGGCTACCGGAGAGGTGCTGGCGGAGGTGCCCGACATGTCGGGTGTTGATGCGCAAACTGCCATCGAAGCAGCGCATCAGGCATTGAGCGGTTGGCGCGAAGAGCCAGCCGGCGTCCGGGCACAGTATCTGCGTGACTGGCATCAGCGGGTGCTCGATAACGCAGATGCGTTGGCTTCACTTATCACTGCCGAGCAGGGCAAGCCATTGGCGGAAGCGCAAGGAGAGGTGCGTTATGCGGCGTCGTATTTGCTTTGGTACGCAGAAGAGGCCCGCCGTATTCAAGGTGATATCGGCCCGGGAGCACAGGCAGAGCAGCGCATGTTGGTTTTGCGTCAGCCTGTCGGTGTCGTTGCGGCCATCACTCCGTGGAACTTTCCGTTGGCGATGATTACCCGCAAGTGCGCCCCGGCACTGGCTGCCGGTTGCACGATGGTCTTGAAACCCGCTGAGGCAACGCCGCTTTCAGCATTGGCACTGGCAGAGCTCGCTGGTCGGGCTGGCATTCCCGACGGTGTGTTCAGCGTGGTCACGGCAGCCAAAGGTGAGGCCGTTGGCGCAGAACTGACCCGTCATCCTTTGGTTCGCAAGTTGTCGTTTACCGGCTCAACCGCCACCGGCAAACTGCTGGCCAGGCAGTGTGCCGACACCGTAAAGCGTGTGTCGCTTGAACTGGGCGGTCAGGCGCCGTTTATTGTTCTGGACGATGCGGATATCGATGCTGCTGTTACCGGCGCGCTGCAGGCTAAAGGCCGTAATGGCGGGCAGACCTGCATCGCTGCAAACCGGTTCCTGGTTCACGAAACCATCTACGCTGAGTTTGCCGATAAGCTGTCTGCTGCCTATTCAAGTCTGACCGTCGGAGATGGCGCGCAGCCCGGCGTGGAGCAGGGGCCTTTGATCAATGCCGCAGCTGCCGCCAAAGTATCTGCTCACGTTGCTGATGCGATTGATCAGGGTGCCCGACTCCGTTGCGGGGGACAGACGATTGAGAGCGGTGCTGACGATGTGTGGTTTTATCAGCCCACAGTGCTGGATGATGTTAGCGAGCATATGCTGGTCGCCCGCGAGGAGACGTTCGGCCCGGTCGTTGCGTTGCTGAAGTTTTCTTCTGACGAAGAGGCGCTGAGGTTGGCGAATGCAACCTCTGCGGGACTGGCAGCTTACTTGTTCAGTCGCGATATGAGTCGAATCTGGCGCATGGCTGAAGCGCTCGAGTTTGGGATGGTGGGGATTAATACGGGGATCATCTCTTCCGAATCTGCACCGTTCGGCGGCATCAAAGAGTCGGGCATCGGCCGCGAGGGCGGGCGCTACGGCATCGATGAGTATCTGGAATACAAGTATCTGGCTTTGGGCGGGCTAGTCAGACAGAGCAATAAAGGCTAACGAATCTGTATTTCTTTGCCGAGCGAAAACCTGTACGTTTCTGAAAGCGTTTCCAGCACGATGCCCGCACGGGCACGGTATTGATACCAAAGGGAGAATGAAATGCTGAATGTCAGTGTCGGAAAGTTTATCTGGACTTTTGTTGTCAGCTTCCTGTTTTGCAGTTCGCTGAATTACGGCATCGCCGAGTTCTTGTTGAATGACTGGGCCAAGCCGCTGTTTGAAGGTTTTATTCGCGAGGGTGAAGCTGCGGCTGATCGTATTAACATCGTGAAGATGTCGGTGGGCTTTATGATTCCGCTATTTGTTTCGGCGTGGTGGTTCTCAACTATTCAGGCGCCGGCATCGTGGTTCTGGCGTGCGGTGTACACCGGCTTTATGGTGAGCTTTGGTGCGTTCTTCGGCACCTATACGTTTATCTCCGGCTGGGGCAACGTGAACTGGTATCCGCTGATGGTGACAGCCTCCTGTGACATGTGGAGCATTATTCCGGGCACTGTACTGATCGGTTGGCTGCAGCAACTCGGTAGTAAGTAGATTCGTTTTTAAACAAAAAGACCGGCGTGAGCCGGTCTTTTTGTTTTTCCACAATGCTTAGAACGTGCCCCAACAGTCCTCGTCGTTGGTTGCAGCGCTCACCGGAGCGACTCCGCCGAACCTTTGGCCGAGTTCATTGATCGCAAACAGCGTGCAGCGTGCATCCTGGATCTGAGCATCCCGCGCGGGTGCCTGCGCGACAAAGCTCACAGCATCGGCCTGTGTGACGGCCAGCGTAAAGTGACCGAATTTCGACACGCCCGGCATTTGCAGAACGCCGAGATCTGCGGTGTAGGTGTTGTTCTGCAGGTAGTGCTTTTCCTGCGCAGCTGCCATTTGCAGCAAGGCTGCTTTGGCATCTACCCGGTTCGAGCGCAGCATGTAGTTTCGATACGACGGCACTGCGATTGATGTCAGTATGCCGATGATCACAACTACCACCATCAGCTCGATCAGCGTAATGCCTGATTGCTTCGCAGGTTTATGCGTTAACTGATGCATGACTACATGCCCTCCTCAGTCCAGAAGGTGCGTGTCGGTGGTAACGCAATCTCGTCGTCGCCACACACCAAACTGGCGCAGGTACGGAACACCGTTTTCTCTTTCGTTGTGCCGTCAGGATTGGTGACTACATCGGTGTCTGCCATCAGGAACACCTCAGACGCAATGCCGCCGAACTTGAGGTCGGTGGCAAAGTCTTCAGTTTCGTAAGGCTCGTCATCTGCGATCACATCGAGGTTACGAATCGGACGCCCGTAGGCCATGCTGACCTTGTACAGGTAGTTGATACCGGCAGTCGCGTTACACGCACTGGCTGAGCGTCCCGGTGCAAACGTCGTGAAGTAAACGATGCCGTTAATGGTAAGGCTCTTACCCAGCACTTTTTCGCCGTCGTTCAGGCGCATATCGAGACGCCAGCCGACCGAGCTCGGTGTGACCGTGTTGTTTTCATCAGTCGTAATGTCGAGCAGATTTGCGCGTGTCACAGGAGTTCTGTACGCCGGGTCGCCGGTTTGCAGTGCGACGTAAGGTTTGAAGTCGCGTACAGAGTAGAACTCTTCCTGAATATCCCGATCAAGCGGATGAGCGCGATAGCCTGAGCCGATATTAATGGCAAAGTAGCGCAGTTCACCGGCAACGTCTTCAACCAGGTCGACCTGATTGTAGAAGCGGCGCAGGTCTTGCGGTCCCGGTGTGTTCAGGTCAGCAGCACCCAGTGTCGCCAGAATGCCGCCGGCACCGAACGTCGACGGGTTGTTGCCGTTGAAGAAATCCATGCGCCAGATCCGGCCACCCATGTCACCGACATAGAGTCGGTCCAGAAGACCGTCACGGTTGGTGTCGATAACCAGAGGGGGCGCCGGAATTGAGTGCTGCATGTCCAACACCAGGTCGTGATCCACGCCATTGTTGCCGGCACTCCAGATCTTGCGGCCGGTGAGCAGGTCGACCATGTAGATTGCGTTACCCACATTGTCGGCGTTGTAGACATTGGTGTCCTGATTCAGGTCATAGCCGCCGCCAAATACTGCTACCGGACGGGGTGCAGTGTTGGTACCGACCTTCACCATGCCCATCTGCGGTATCGACCATGTCTGGCCCATACCGGGGAACTCGCCGTTCACGTCGTCATTGATTTCCCAAAGCTTGATCGGTCTGTTCTTGTCGGTGATATCGATAGCGAAATAGCTGGAGCCACCGCGGCGCATGCCCATAACCAGAATGGCGCGCTCTTGCTCTGCTACCGGCCGCGTAATGGGGCTGCCGTCCAAGGCCCGGTTGAATCCGGGCAAGCCGTCGTCGTTGATGACATAGACGGTTGGCTGACCGTCCAGCATGTAGCGACGGTTCACTGAGACTTCATCGACGAACAGTTCAAACATGCGGTCCAGCAGCGATGACGGAACGTAGGACCAGATTTCCCGGCCGGTTCCGGCATCAACGGCGTGCAACTGACCGTCGTTCGTTGGCAGGTACAGAACGATGTCGGGATTAGCTTCTGTACCGCCGTAGACGATTGGCACAGGGCGGGCATGGAGCGGGTCGCCCATTTCCTGGCGCGCGTCGGTGTACAGCGGATTGCCGTTGATGTCGGTGTCATCGTCGACATTCTTATAGTCAAGACCATTCATCCAGTTGGTCATCATCAGTTTGGCATCGATGCTCAGATCAGCGGTACTTTCACCGCGATCGAGCAGGAAGATGCCTGATTGAGCACCAAAGGTTTCTGCTGTCAGCAACTGGTTTCCGGCGTCAATTTTGTTTGCCACGGAGATCAGATCGTTTGACGCTATGTCGGTGAAGAGCCTGCGCAGCTGATAGTCCGGCAGCTGACCGGCAGCCCCGCCGACGCGAATGTTGGAACCGTCACGACTGTTGGTCCAGTAGCTCCACGCACTGTCGCGGAAGAACCCGGTGTCAGGGTCAACAGCAGGCAAACCGTCTTGTCCGACAAAGCGGCCGTCCGCAAAGCTGTAACGCTTCAGGTTGCCGGGCCAGTGAATAGAAGACGCCGGCTGGAACAACGACGTGTAGACCGTGCTCAGCGTTTCGGTACGGTTAAACGCGTTGACCGGTACCGCCGGTGCTGTGAAGGTGGTCGAGTCTTTCAAAATATCAACCGTAATCTTCGTCAGCGTCGACGTGAGCTGTGCCGTGTCGTCGGCGGTGTAGTAGTCGCCGCCGCCCGCAGCAGCCGTGTCCGCCAGCAGCTTCAGGTCGATGTTAAAACCAATAGTGTAGGTTTTGATGCCGGTAGAGGCGCCCTGAATAACGGGTGTGTTCAGGTAGTATTCCGCGAGCTCATCAAGGCACTTGCCGTCGGCGTCGTTGTGGCCGTTAACACACTGTTTGCCGATCATCGTCTCAATGCGGGTTTCGGCACCGGTGTCCTGTGTGGGCTCACCGTCGGTCAGGTAAACCACATAGTTCTTCTGACACGCGAGTTCCACCGGGCTCTGATAGCGCGTTCCGTTCGGATCGTTATCAACGCGTGAGCCTGCGACACTGTCGATCGTGTAGCCTTCGCCGTAGACGACATCTTTGCCGTACATGTACTGACCGAACTCGTAGAACGTTTCAGACAGAGGTGTCCAGCCATCATCGGGCAGGTTCTTGACGGCGGTGCGCATCGCATCGCGGTTGTTGGCGATGCTGTCGATAGGTACCAGCACCGGTCCGCCGTCTTGTCTGTTAAAACGCATCAGGCCGACGTTTACATCTTCGAGGCCGACCAGCATGTTATCAACCACCTCTTTAACGGTGTCGATACGTGTTTTGGGAACCGGCGCGTCCTGGCCGTAATTCAGGACATTGCCATCCCACAGATAGTAGGTTGAGCTGAAGCCGGGCAGGTTTCTTTCCCGGGTTGAATAGGGCCCGTTGCGGCCGTCGCGCATATATTGGCCGTCGTTCCAGTTCAGACCATCCGGAGTGCCGCTGTTTTGGTCGCGCTGACAGTCAACCGGACGGTTGAACAGGCCGTTCGGCAGTTCGCGCCAACGGTCGATGTCATTACGCCATGCGAGCATGCGATCGGAATACAGCCGTCCGTCAGCAAACTCGTTCCGGGCCCGCAGGCAGTTGATGTTGCCGCGTTGCGTACGTCGTTGTCCGGAGTTTGCGCAGTTCGGCTCGTTGTTCGTCGTGGTGATATAGATCATGTTCGGATCACAGGTGCCCGGATACGTCACGCTGTTATCGTAGGGATCCTGGGTGTTTACCAGTGTGCCCATACTGCCCGACGTGTCGATGATGAACATGATGTTCGGGAACACAACGCCGTTTTCGTCCGGGTCAGCGCCGGCGAGAAAGATTTCCGTGTCATCGGCCTGTACCGAACCTGTTGCTGCAAAGAGACCGAGTGCGGTGCTCAAAAGCATCCAGGCTAAAGGCTTCTTCCGTGATGATGTACTCATGATCGTATCCTCGCTTTAGTCGCGATTACTGACCCAGCGTCTGAGCGCTGTTGTTTGAATTGTTCAGGGTGTTGCGGCGGTTTGTGCTGCGGCCGGTATTCACCGGCGCATTCGCCATCAACCGGATTTCGGTAACTACGTTGCTGTCGAGGCGATAAAACACCAGGACCATCGCACTCCGGTTGTCGATCTTGCGCAGTTCTTTGTCGAACAGCTGTCGCGTCATAACTTCGTCACGACCTGCATCATCGCGAACCACATAGCGTGTTTCTGCGTCAGAGACCGAGAGCGACAAGCGTTGGCAGTCGCTGCATTCTTTAACGTTCAAAGAGCCGTTGTCTGTGGCAGGCAAGTTCACGGCCGTGGCTTCCAGCTCCAGCCCGCGGTGCGTCTCGATGAGCAGCGCAGAAGCGTTAAGCGACCAGACCGCAAGTATTGCTGTGCCGGCCAGCTGAATGAGTCTGCGTATTGTGGATATGGATGTTGTGTTCATAGCGTTCTCCGCGGACGAACTAGTTGGCACGACAGACGTACCAGCCCTGAATGTGAGTGGCTGTGCCACCTCGGGCATCCGATGTGCCTGTGGCCTCAGAAATAAAATGGAATGCTGCTGTCGCGTTAAACGAATTGCCTTTGCCAGGCGTCACCGGACAGTTGTCGATGTATTCAACAAAACGATTCGATGCGCTGCGGCTGCCATTCATGGCGTCCACCCGTTCGTTGGCAATATCGCAAACCCCGGCATCCAGATCGCTGATGCAGGCCGAGTTGTCCAGCGCGT
>CAYLLI010000008.1:0-18865 GCA_964384295.1 uncultured Chromatiaceae bacterium | reverse complement strand
CGTGGAGGCTGAGTTTTGAACGTTGCCCGCCATAGTGATATTCAGGCGCGATGTGCTCATCACCGAAACGGACAGCAACGTCAGCACGGTCAGCAACATCAGTGATGTCACGAGAGCCGCGCCGCGCTGCAGGCGACGGGAAACCGGGTTGATTGGCATCTTCATGATCTAGATACTCCGGTTGCGCAGGTAAATAGTTTTGGAACCCTCGAGGCGCCGGAAGCTATCGGCCGGCACGTAGTCGATGCCCTCGGGGGTGGTGTAGGTACGGTTGTCGGTATGTCCGAGTTCGATGTACTCGGAACGCATCAGCAGCCACAGACGAACGGCAATGATGTTGCTGTCGGCGTCGAAGCCGGCAGCGTCCGGATTGATGTAGCGGTTTACCGAGCCATCGCCATTGGCATCAATGCCGAACTGAATCTGCATGTCTTCAACGCCTGCAATGATTTCCTCATCCACTACCTCTAATCCGTTAAGCGTGCGGCGACGCAGTGACGGCGTATTGGGCACGTTATCGGACGTCTGCGAAACGTAGTACGTGTTGAATACGTAGTCGTAGGTACCGTCAATATCCGGCTGGTTAACAAAGCCGGCGGGCTCTACACCGTTGTTGAAGATCCGGCTGTTGTTACGGTTGCTTTTGATTTGTACGGTGCCTGCAGCCAGCGGACGGGTTCCCGCGGAGCTGCGTCGAATTTCAAGCACGTCGGTGTTCTCGGCAATACCCAAATCGAACGCACCGCAATTGACCGGGGTGCGTGACCCTGCGGCGACGTTGGCTGTGTTGCCCGCCGTGATGTTATTGCGCGCCGTGATGCCGACGTAGCTGTCCAGCGCCCAGGTGGTGACGTCAGCACCGTCGCAGGTGATGATCATCGCGTCTTCCTGAATCAGCCCGCTGTCGGTATGCATACCCCAGTAACCGGCCAGTCGAATATCCGGCTCCATGGTTTCCATGGCAAAGCGCAGGTTTTCCTGAACGATCGTTGTGCCTTCAGTAACCTGAAACGAGTAGCGACCCTCGGTGTAAACGGTGACTGCGCCCAGCACGAGGAACATACCGATAGCCATGCTGATCATCGCTTCTACCAGCGTAAAGCCGGCTGATTTCTTTACGAAAGAGTTCATAGTTCAACCACCGCGCTGTAAGTGAGTGGCGCATTAAAACCGGGCTCCGGCCAGCTCAGGTTGACCGTATATAAAGTAGTGGCACCGTTGTTGACGACGGTAATGTTGCCGATGGTGCCGACGGGCATGTGTGTTGCGAGATCAGCTTCCCACGTCAGTTTGTCCTGTTCGGCTAGTTCGTCGGGTAGGCAGTTTGCTGCAGCAGCAATGCAGCCGTTATCTGCCGCGGCATTCTCATAGGCCGCCCCACCCAAAGGATTGGAGCGAATCCTGTCAGCCATGTCGCCGGCAAGATACACCGCGGTGGTGCGGTAAACGGCAGTGCGGCCCGAGCGCAGGCCTTCAAAAAACAGTGCACTGATCCCCAGCAGGCCGATCGACAAAACCAGCAGCGCGATCGTTGCTTCAACCAGCGTGAAGCCTGAATGTTTGCGGAGTCGATTGTGTCGGGTGCTGATCATAGTGTGTGCTTAGCCGTTGTAGGCGCAGCCTCCGAGTGGGTTGTTCGCGCTTTCAATCACGCTGAGAGAGCGATGCATCTGTGGCCGCCCCGTCGGGCTGATAGTGATCCAGCGTCCGGCACCAATATCAGCGCCGGTGTCTTTGGCGCCACGTTTGTCGCATAGCTGAATGCTGAAAATCGCGTTGTTGCCGTTCACCTGAGTGAGCGGATAGCCGTTGGGTCCGAACACCATGAACTGGTCGCCGGGAATCAACCCGCCGGCGTTGCCGGCCAGCAGATCGATGTCTGTGTTCATCGCGTGATGGGACTGAAGCAGGACGTTGTCATTGCCCAGGGTCAGGTCGGGCGCACCGTTGTTGTCCGCATCGACAAATACGATCCAGCCATCAGTAAACGAGGCGGTCGGTTCGCAGACGGGTGCCGCAGCATCAAAGGTGGTGCTCGGGCATACGGTGACAAATGCGTTGCGCTTAATGGCTTCGGTGCGTGCCATATGCAGAGACACGTTCAAATCATTGACGGCCGCTGCCATTCGGTTGTTGGCCATGAACTGGGCGAACTGGGGCCCGCCGATGCCAAGAAGTATCGACACGATGAACAGAGTCACCATGAGTTCAATGAGGCTGAGGCCTCGTTGTTTGCTGAGCTTTGCCATTAAACTGCCGTGGTCGTTAGAGTTTTTGGTTCTTGATTATATTCCGCATGCCAACAGTCAAAATGAGACGGGCGTCACGTTTAGCCCAGTTGAAGGATGATTTTTCGGCCTGAAAAATGTCCCCGGATTGCCGGTTTGCGACCCGCATCACAGGGTTTTCACATAAGACACCCAGCCTGAAAAATCAGCCGCGTGATTTGCGGCGTAAACCGGCAAGACCGATCACTGCCGAACCGAGCAACCAGATCGATGCCGGAACCGGTACGGCCTGAACCGTAATTTCAGAAATCAGAAACGCATCGTCGGCGTCTTCCAGCAGACCGCCGATCAGTAATGCGTTTGCTGAGCCCGAGTCGGTCAGGTCGTAGGTCAGCAGAGCGTTCTGCGGCGTATCAAGAAAACGGTTGTTGCGGCCTCTGAAACCAAGGCTGTCGAGATCGTCGTAGCTGACAGAGCTCAGGTCGCTGGTGTTGATGGTGCCTGCTCTGAACGTCAGATCCATGTCGCGGGTGCCCAGCGGCGTCAGGTCGATGTTCTGCAGTAAAACGGGTTCGGTGAAAACCAGCAGAATCCAGTCGCGACCGTTGCTGTTGTCGAGCTGTCGGTTGGTCTGGTTAAAATCCAGGAAGGTGCCGCAGTTGTAGGGGAAGAAGCCGAACAAAGCGCCGTCTTCAGCATCGTTACACACGCCCATTCCACCCGCTTGAATGCGGGCTTCTGATGCCTGGAAGTTGCCGGTGCCATCGTCAGTCCAGGCTGACAGAGTGATGCCAAGGCCGTCTTCCGTAAAGCTGTATACGTTGCCGTTGTCTTCAATATCGCCGGCGGTGATCTCAACACCATTACCGGTGTTGGTCAGGTTGAAGGGTGTATCGATGCCCCAGGTCGCAGCGCTGGCAGGTTTGATAGCGGCGACTATCAGCAGTAGCGCCAACACCGCCAGCAGCGGTAGCTTTAGAGTGTCAGCGCGGGTAATGGCAACGCTGTGATTGTTTCTGGCTTGCAGTCTCATTGTGCCTCTCCGTTTCAGGAGGTGTGGCGGACCGCTGTCGTCCGCCTGAGTCAGCCGCTTCTTCATGCGGCACGAATTCGTGATGCAATCGTGCTTGTTTTGGTGATGCATCTCTTTGACACGGCTCACAAATTCGGCATTTGGTTGCCAATGCGCGTGGCCTGAGAGTGCTTGATGGGAATTAAAGTATTGATATTTATTGTTATTTCTTGAGTCCCAGTCATCGATTTGTGGCTTGTCCGGGAACAGACGGAAAAACCCCCGGATGAAGCAACATCAGACTTATGTTTAAGGTTGATTCGACGGTTGCCGGCTCAGCTCAGCTCTCATTGCCTTGCAACACGGGGTTTCTATCGGAACTGAGCAGCAATTCTGCTAAGGTGCGCCGACACTTTGTATTTCCGCGAGAGATTTAATGAGCACAGAACCAGAAATGGAGATTCCGCAGTTTGATTCCGCTGATCTCTATACCGAAGAGTCGTTTACTGACCGCAAGATTGGCACTATTCGCCGCATGAACCCGGTCACTGCTGAAGGTCTTCCGGACCCGGACCGCAAAGCTATCTACATCGGTCAGGCTCAGATCATGACGCCTGCCGGTGCGTTGCCACTGACCTTCGAGCTTGAAGCAGAGAGTCTTGCTGAAGCGTGCGCACAGTTTGGTGAGGCAGCTCAACGTTCCGTAGAAGAGACCACCGCAAAACTCGAAGAGATGCGTCGTGAGCAGGCTTCTTCAATCTATGTGCCCGGACAGGAACAGGGTCCCGGTAAGATTCAGCTATAAATAAGCTATTGTTCGTTGCGCCGGACGTTCCGGCGCAACGAATTCTATTAAGCGCGCGACCAGAACCACTATGTAATTGTCGCGCGAGTGCCCGCAGCCGGAACGCGCTGCGTAGCCGCCGCAGAACCTTTTGACGCACAAGCCGGTCGTAACCGCCATGTCAGTTCCCGTTCAGGCAAAAACAGCATTATTTGATTATCCGCAGTACTGGGCGGAGTGTTTCGGCACGGCTGAGTTCTTGCCGACAACCCGTGCCGAAATGGATCAGCTGGGCTGGGATTCCTGCGATATCGTTCTCGTTACCGGCGACGCGTATGTTGATCACCCTTCGTTTGGCATGGCCGTTGTCGGCCGGGTGCTGGAGGCTCAGGGTTTCCGGGTTGGCATCATTGCCCAGCCCGATTGGCACAGCAAAGAGCCATTTATGGCATTGGGCAAGCCCAACCTGTTCTTCGGTGTTACTGCCGGGAACATGGACTCAATGATCAATCGCTATACGGCCGACCGCAAACCGCGGTCGGACGATGCCTACACCCCGGGCGGTATGGGCGGTAAGCGACCCGACCGGTCATCTATTGTGTATGCGCAGCGCTGCAAAGAAGCGTGGTCGGATGTACCGATTGTGCTCGGTGGCATTGAGGGCTCGTTGCGTCGAATCGCGCATTACGATTACTGGCAGGACTCGGTTCGTCGGTCCATTCTTATTGATTCCGGCGCCGATATTCTTCTGTACGGCAATGCGGACCGGGCCATTGTTGAACTGGCGCATCGTATCGCTCGCGGTGAAAGTGTCGACTCGATTGACGATGTTCGTGGCACCGCTTTTGTCAGGCACGACACGCCGTCTGACTGGATGGAGATTGATTCGACCCGGGTTGATAAGCCGGGGCGCGTCGAGAAAATTGTTAACCCGTACATTAATCCCCGCGAGATGTCGGGCTCTGAACGCGACCGGCGCAATGCGGCGTTGGCCGGAATCGAGATGGAGCCGGAGGACCCGGCTGTTGCTGCCCGCGTGGCGGAGTTTGCCGAACACCCGAAGCTGAACCGCTCCCGCACCGTCATTCGTTTGCCTTCGTTTGAGAAGGTTCGCAATGATGATGTGTTGTACGCGCATGCGAACCGGGTTTTGCATTTGGAAACCAACCCCGGCAATGCCCGCGCGCTGGTGCAGCGGCATGGCGAGATTGATGTTTGGCTGAATCCACCGCCGATTCCGTTGACGACGCCCGAGATGGATTACGTGTTCGACTTGCCGTACGCGCGCAGCCCTCACCCTTCATACGGTGACGCTCGCTTACCTGCATGGGAGATGATCCGTTTCTCGGTAAACGTCATGCGCGGGTGCTTTGGCGGCTGTACCTTCTGTTCGATTACCGAGCATGAAGGCCGGATTATTCAAAATCGTTCATCGGAATCGATTCTGAAAGAGATCAAGTCCATCCGTGACAAGGTGAAAGGCTTCACCGGAGTGATCTCTGATCTTGGCGGTCCGACTGCCAATATGTATCGCATCGCCTGCAAGAGTCCTGAGATAGAGGCGGCCTGCCGCAAGCCGAGCTGCGTGTTCCCGGGTATCTGTCCGAACCTGAATACGGATCACTCGGCATTGACGCAGCTTTATAAAGACGCCCGCAACATTAAAGGCGTGAAGAAGGTGCTGATTGCCTCCGGTCTGCGCTATGACCTGGCCGTTGAGGATCCGGAGTACGTGAAGGAGCTGGTGACACATCACGTTGGCGGTTACCTGAAGATTGCTCCGGAGCATACCGAGTCGGGGCCTTTGTCGCGGATGATGAAACCGGGCATTGGCACGTATGACAAGTTTAAAGAGCTGTTTGAAAAGTTTTCGAAAGAAGCCGGCAAAGAGCAGTACCTAATTCCGTACTTCATTGCTGCCCATCCGGGCACCACTGATGAAGATATGATGAACCTGGCGCTGTGGCTCAAACAAAATGATTTCAGAGCCGACCAGGTGCAGGCGTTTTATCCGTCGCCGATGGCAACCGCCACCGCAATGTACAAGTCGGGCAAAAACCCGTTGCGGCGCATAACGTATAAAAGCGAGCAGGTAGATGCTGTTAAAGACCCTGAGCAGCGCAAGCTGCACAAGGCGTTTTTGCGCTACCACGACTCGAAGAACTGGCCGCTGCTGCGCGAGGCGTTAACCCGAATGGGACGGGCTGATCTGATTGGTTCCGGGACGCATCAGCTGATTCCCGCGAACGATCCGGAGCAGGGCAACGACTACAAGTCGCCCAGAAGAAAGAATTCGGCATCGGCGCATCGTCGCCGCCAAGGCGGCCGGGCCGCTACGCAACACACCGGATTGCCGCCGCGCGATGATGGCTCGGGCGGCTCGCGCAAACGACGCTCCAAATCGCGCCGACGCTAGGGCTCGTCTGAAACGGGTTCTGTGCCGGTGCTCAGTTTCAGCACCACAAAACCCACGACACCTGCGAGTAATGATCCGGCAATAATCCCGAGACGGTCCGGGCGGTTGTTAGCAAGACCTGTGTCGGTAAATGTGAGTGAGCCAATAAACAGGCTCATTGTGAAACCGACGCCACAAAGAATCGCAGCACCGTATAGCTGCATCCAGCTGACGTTCTTTGGCAGTTCGCAGATTTTCAGTTTGATGGCGAGCCAGCTGAACCCGAAAACGCCGAGCTGCTTACCGACAAATAATCCCACCATGATCGCCAGCGGCACACCGGTGAACAAGTCGGAGATCTTTAGTCCTTCAAGTGAAACCCCCGCGTTGGCAAAAGCGAACAGCGGCAAAATAAAAAACGCGGTCCAAGGGTGGACTTCGTGAATCAGCATTCGTAGTGGTGATTCGGCTTCGCGCTCGGGTTCGGTTGGTCCCATAGGAATACAGAAGCCAAGCACAACGCCGGCAAGCGTTGCATGCACACCGGATTTCAAGACAGACGCCCACAGTATCAGGCCGACAAAAATGTACGGCCCTAAGCGCATGACGCCGCGCAGTGACATCGTGATAAGAATCACCACGCAAACTGCCGCTACAGAGATGGCCGTCAGCGATAGCTTGCTGGTGAAGAACATGGCGATAATCAGGATTGCGCCGATGTCGTCGATGATCGCAAGCGTCATCAGAAACAGCTTCAATGCCAGCGGCACGCCGGGACCGACCAGAGCCAAAATCCCCAGTGCAAAAGCGATATCTGTTGCAGAAGGAATCGCCCAGCCCTGAACAGCAACAGGGTCGCCTGCGCTAAGCAGGTAATAGCACAGAGCCGGAATAGCAATACCGCCCAGGCCGCCGATCAGCGGCAGCAGAGTTTGTTTCAGTTCGGAGAGCTGACCTACCAGAATCTCGCGCTTCACTTCCATGCCGATCATGAAGAAAAACAGCGCCATCAGCCCGTCGTTAACCCAAAGAAACAACGGCTTCTTGATGTCGAGAACACCGTCTAAGACGCCGAACGTGATTGCGATGGGCGTTTCGAGAAACTGGGCATAGCCCGGTCCGTACTTTGAGTTCTTGAGGATCATTGCAAAAACAGCGGCAGCAATAAGCAGCATTCCGCCGATCGCTTCGACGTTCAAAAAGTTTGGCAATGAGCTGCGGGTGTCTTTTTCTTGCATCGGACGGGCTCCTTGACTGAGCAACTAGTCTACCGCGGTGCTCGTTGACAACCAACGCAATCAGCGCCAATGTGAAGCCTCGCAGATGTTGTCTTTGCTTGTTGGCAGACAACCCGTTGCGTGATGGCTGATAAAGGTACCGATAGATGACAAATCGTTTACTCACACAATTGTTTCGCTGCGCGGTCGCCATGGCACTACTGCTGGTCATGAGCGCCTGCACCGATTTACACGAAAGTGCCGATTATGTGCGTCACACCAACAGCACACTGCTCGACGGGATTGACGGCAGCGATATGCTCCAGTTTCAGGCGAAGGCCGGTTCGCGGTTTCCGGAGAGTGATCCCGCGGCTGAAGAGTTGCGCATCTCCTGGCTGGAAGCGTGGCTCGATCAACTCAAGAAATGCCCCGACGGTTACACGGTGACTTCGCGACGACCGTTCAGGTTCGCTGAATACAACCCGGCCGGGTATGACCTTGTCTACGAACTGCAGTGCAAGGTTGTGATTCCCGGCAGTTCCGACGGAGCGAACGCAGGTTAGCGGTGTTCTACCTGATTATCGCTTTGCTGATTCTGGCGCTGGTGTTTTTACCCGGCGCCTGGGTAAAGCGCACCATGAAGAAGTACAGCAGCCCCGCGGATCGCTATCAGGGTACAGGTGCGGAGCTTGCGCGGCATATTCTCGATCAGATGGGCATGGAGCAGGTCGTCGTTGAGGCGACAGAACTTGGCGATCATTATGACCCGCAGGCAAAGGCTGTGCGTCTTAGTGCGGCTAATTTCGATTCACGCTCGCTGACAGCCATCACCATTGCCGCGCATGAAGTCGGACATGCCATTCAGGATCGCGATAATTACCCGCCGTTGCGATGGCGACATCGTTTGGTCCGCTGGGCAGGCCCTGCAGAAAAGCTTGCTGCAGGAATCATGATTGCCTCGCCGTTTATATCGATGTTTACCCGCGTTCCGGTGGCGGGTGTTGCAACGTTTTTTGCCGGTTTTCTGTTTCTCGGTCTGATGCCGCTATTGCATCTGATTACGTTGCCCGTTGAGCTGGATGCGAGTTTCGGCAGGGCGATGCCGATACTGACGCAGGGCGGATTCCTTAAGAGCGGTGATGAACCGCATGCAAGAAAGTTGTTGCAGGCTGCCGCGCTGACCTACGTTGCGGTGTCGCTGATGAGTTTGCTAAATGTGGCGCGTTGGGTAGCAATACTGCGTCGCTGATTACCGGTTTGGCAGCGCCGACGGGTTCTCCACAAACAATATCCAGTCGTCAGGGCTGAGTCGCCAGCGTTCCACGCTGCCTGCCGCGAGCTCCAGTACCATCTGCACGGGCTCACCGGAATAGATCGTTTCGGTAGACAGCGGTGTTGTGTTTTCCGCAATCGTCGCAATCCGCTGATTGCCATTGATGAACAGCATGTCGAGCGGAATGAGCGTGTTCTTCATCCACATCGCAATGTTTGCCGGTTGCCGGTACAGAAAAATCATGCCTTCGTAGGGGTCGAGCGCTTCGATAAACATGAGTCCTTTGGATCGCTCCGCTGGCGAGCTCGCAACCCACACGTCCAAAAGCACACACGGTCCGCTCGTGTTGATCACGATAATCTGGGTCGACTGAAAGCCCTGCAGCAAGCGCTCAGGCTTCGCAGCAAACGCATTGCATGTTGTGATCAGTAGCAGCAGTGCCAGAGCCCGCATCGGCTATAGGTCCTTTGCCTGACTGCCCGCGTTGACTGACACCATTACGCCCGCAAAGCGCAGGCGCTCAATAGTGAGGGAGCCCGGCCCTTGAATCTGCGGTATTGCACCCGAGCAATACAGTTCGCCTTCAATGCGCAAGGTGTTCCGATCATCGGTTGCGCTGAGCGAAGCCTGGTCGAGGTCGGTCCAGCAGCGGCCGTTGCCCTGAGTGCCAAAGAACAAGCCGTTGCTCTGATCGAGCACGGTGAAGTTGGTGGCGATCTCCTGTTGCGACGGGTCTTCCGTTACGCCATCAAGGCCCATTACGAACACGAGGTTAAGCCCGGAGTCCTGCTCTCCTGTAGAGAACGCCAGTCGGCCGCGACCCTGGGTAACATCCAGCTTTCCGGTGCAGAGCAAATCTTCGCCGTGGAGCTTGATGGCCGTTTGCAGCGAACCAAACAACGTGACATCGAGATAACTGTCAGTGACCTTGGTGCACGGTGCCAGGTTGCTGTCAGGCGTCAGCCCGGCGGCAGCATCAGGCTCATTCGTCATGACCGACTCGTACGGTTCAGGGGTCAGAATCCAGGTGACCGCAGCGGCAACAACGGCGAACAGGATGATGATCGGGACGGATTGGCGTGGCACTGTGTTAGCGATCCTGAGATTGTTGGAATGCGTGAGTCATCATTCTGATTGGCGCTTATTCTATACGGTAAAGCGCATGCAGAGCGCGTTGTTCCAAAGGTCTGGCCGCAGGCACGCCGATAAAGCGTGAAACACGTCGCAGTTCGAGTCCGGTGCCCCCATAAGCGGTAGGTGACAGCGGGTTTTTCATTTAAATTCAGTTTGTTGGCAGCATTCATTCCGGGCGGTTGTGCCTGTGAAACGGGCAAACTGTGACGCGTATTGTAGTGATCACAAGGCTTTCAGGGCTATCTTGACCCATCGCAATGCAAAGCTGCGCGCGTTGATCGCGGGTTTTGCGCCACAGAGCATGCAGACAACGATGGAATTCGGGACAACAATTGAACAAGGACTGAACTCGCTGTACTCCGAACAGCTGAAGAAGGGTTTCCGACGTCTGCGGTTTATGGATTTTCTTGAGCCCGAGTTTACCCGTTACTACCTTGAGCAAAATTTTCAGAAGTCCCGCTTAGTGGTTGGCTTCTCGCTGATGGTGGTTTTGCTGGTCACCGTTATTTCAAACATGTCGGGTAACGATCCGATCTTCTCGATGGGCAGCCTCGGTTTGTTTGTCATGGCACCGGTGTTGCTGTGCACATTAATTTTTTCCTACACGAGCCACCGCAACATCTACAAGTTTCTGGTGATCACCAGTGGCCTGGTGGTCGGGATCGTCGGCACGATGGTGAACCTGCAGGCCAGCGCATCCGGAATGTCTTATTACTTTGCGGCGCAGACCGGGTGGGTATTTATTATCTGGCTTGTGTTCGGTATGCAGTTTCGGGTGGCAGCACGAACCTCTCTGGTGATAACCGTGGCGTACATGGTCGCCGCTGTCTCTGCCCAGCTGCCGATCGATCAGCTGCTGTTTGAGGGCTTTATGCTGATCGCCGTGAATCTGGCGGGCAGCTACAGCTGCTATCAGCTTGAGTACAGTGCCCGGCAGACGTTTCTCGAATCAAAATTGCTGGAAGAGCTCGCCGAGCGTGACGGGCTGACAGGCTTGTACAACCGGCGCAGTTTTGATCAGTACAGCAAACGTGTGTGGCGCCAGTCACGCCGTGAGCGTGATCAGTTGACGATCATGATGATCGATATCGACCGGTTCAAAACCTACAACGATCTGTACGGACATCAGGCCGGTGACGACGCTTTGAAGCAGGTTGCTGCAATCATTGCAGAGGGCGTTCAGCGGCCGTTGGATATGGCGGCGCGATTCGGCGGTGAGGAGTTTTCACTCATTCTGTACGGACCTGCTAACAGCTACGGCCATGACCTTCCCGAGCGCATCCGGACGCAGGTGGAAAACCTGAACATTGTGCATGAGGGCGCTCCTGAGACCGGCTTTTTGACGGTCAGTATCGGCGTCGCAATCATTCACCCAGGAGCCAGCCGCAGTCTCGCCGGATCGATACAGATGGCCGACGAGGCGCTGTACGAGGCCAAAGGCAGTGGCCGGAACAAAGTGGTGGTGGGCGAGTCAGGTAATACGAATGTTCAGACCGGCCAGTTCCGGGCGCGCAACACGGCGTAAATTGTTTACCAGGTTCCCGTATTTTCCATTGAGGCCCAGGGTTCCTGCGGCGGCATGGCGTCGCCTTCCTGCAGCAGTTCGATCGAGATGTTATCCGGTGAACGCACGAACGCCATGTAGCCATCGCGCGGCGGCCGGCTAATCGTTACTCCGCCTGCTTGAAGACGCTCACAGACCTCGTAGATGTTACTGACCCGATAGGCCAGATGTCCGAAGTTGCGACCGCCCGGATAGGGATTAATCTCCGGTTCAGGATCCCAGTTGTACGTCAGTTCCACCTGTGACTCCGGGTTTTCCGGTGCGCCCAGAAAGACCAGCGTGAAGCGTCCGCTCTCGTTGTCCTTGCGCGCAACTTCACGGAGCCCTAGCAGGTCGCAGTAAAAGTGCAGTGATGCGTCGAGGTCGCTGACCCGAACCATCGTGTGAAGGTATTTCATGTTGTTCTGTCCGGTTTTGCTTGCTGAGTTTGGAATGCTAGTGTAGCTGACAGGCACGATACAGGCAGACACAGCCGACTATGCAGCACGTGACCACCATTATTCTTGATCTTGACGATACTCTGTGGGACCTGCATCAGGTGATCCGTCATGCCGAAGAAACTATCTACGGTTGGTTCTCCGCCAACTATCCGCGGATTGCGGAGCGCTACGCGATTGAAGACCTGCGTGCTCTGCGCGCAGCTGTTGGTGATGAGTATCCTGACATGGCCCACGATCTCACTTTCCTGCGGCGTCAGACATACCGCCGCCTGGCCGGCAGCTGTGACTATGACCCCGCGATTGCGGAGGTGGCTTTTGATGTGTTTCAGCAAGCCCGTAATGAGGTTGTTCTGTTTCCCGAGGTTCGCTCTGTGTTGCAACAGTTGGGACAGACACATCAACTGGTTGCGCTGAGCAACGGCAATGCGGACCTTGCGACCATCGGACTGGACGTTCATTTCAGCGCAGCGTTCAGTGCGCGTGAACTGGGTTGCGCTAAGCCCGATCCGGCCGTGTTTGTTGCGGTGTGTGATCACATCGATGTTGATCCGGTGGCGGTGTTGCACGTGGGCGATGATCCGCACAATGATGTCGTCGCACCGAAAGCCCTGGGGATGCAGTCGGTCTGGGTGAATCGCAAAGGGCACACGTGGCCCGGCGATTTGCCGCGGCCGGATTACGAGCTATCGGATCTGTCCGGTTTACCGGCTATGCTGGCTGCATGAAAAGCGGTGCCAAGACAATAATCTTTGTTCCCGGGATTCGTCCGAAACCCCCGGCGCACGATCATCAGGATGCCTTGTGGCGTTGTCTGCTGGAGGGAGTGCGCCGCCAGCGTCCGGACGTTGCCGCAGACATGCAGTCACAGGCAGGAGCGTTTAAAGTCGTGCCGTGGAGTTTTGAGTACTACCGTGTTCATGGCGACATTAGTGTCGATCTGCCGGCGATCGACGAGCTGCTCGCAAAGCCTGAGGCGACACCCGCCGATGTTGCAGATGCCGCGTCCTGGCAACGACGACTGCAGCGCAAGCTTTACTCCCTGGCAGATGCGATGCCTCTGTTTGGTAACCTGTTTGCGCCCGATTCTTTGCGGATCCGCCTTAGTGAGATTGGCAGGTATTTTAAAAACTCGGATCAGGCAGCTGACCGGATTCGCTTGATGGTGAAAGACGCTTTGCTGCAGGCATGGCAGGACAATCGCAAAGTGATGTTGATCGGCCACAGTTTCGGCTCGGTGATTGCCTATGACACGCTGTGGGAACTCGGCCATGTCGATGGCGTGGAAAACCGTTTGGACACTTTCATCAGCATGGGCAGCCCGATGGGATTGCGGTACATCCGCAAGGACTTAAAGGGTGCCGGAATGGTCGGCAGCAAAGCGTTTCCGATCAATATTCGCCGTTGGCGGAACATCGCGGCGGTAGGAGAGGTGACTGCGCAGCATCCGGCTTTGCCTGAAATGCAGCGAAAAATGGCGGCGGCAGGCTGGCTGGAAGAAAACAGCAACCACGCTGAGGCGGTCACGTTTTTTCGCGGCCCGGGTGGTTTGAACGTGCACAAGTGTTACGGCTATTTCTACAATCCTGAAACCGCCAGGATTATCGCCGATTGGTGGGACAGCTGATTAGTTAACCGGCTCTTTGACTGGCGTAATGATGATGTCGATGCGTCGATTCTTGGCGCGACCTTCTTCGGTCGTGTTGAGTGCAACAGGGCGATTCGAGCCAAAGCCGGCAGACCCGAGCCTGCTTGCCTGTATCTTCATCTCCGTAATCATGTAACGCATGACCGTGTTAGCGCGGTCTTCTGAGAGTCGCGCATTTAGTTTGACGGACCCTTTCGCATCGGTGTGTCCTTCAACCATCACCGCCGAGCCCGGGTAGGCACCAATTGCGGCTTCTACTTTTGCAAGCAGTGCGCGCGAAGAATTGCTCAACTTGCTTGAGCCGCTGGCGAAGCGCAGCCCTGTTAGCCGCAGAATAATATTGTCACTTTCACGTAACACCGTGGCTTCTTCCGGTTCGAACAACGCTTCAATCTGCTTTAGCCGCTCACGGTCGCGCGCCTGTTTCTCTTGCAGCAGGATGAGCCGGTCGCGCTCTTCCAGAGTTCCACCTAATGCCGCATCAGCGAGCCGCAGTTCTTCTTCCAGGCTGGTGATGTAAGAGCGTGCCTCGTCCAGCTTCTGCTGCTGGCTGATAATTCGCGCGTTGGTGGTTGTTACTGCTTCAGCGAGTTCATCGGCCGTCGCGTCCCAGCCTGTCAGCGGGTCATACTCCCGCCCGGCGGCAACGTTGATTTTGTTCAGGCGGTTTTCCCACAACAGAATCAGCTGCTCAATGCTGAGGTCGCCGCTTTTGACCTGTTGAGCAGACAGAGTGATTTGGGTCGCGTGTTTAAAATGCGCCTCAGCCGCATCCGCCAGTCCCGTGGCAGTGCCCCGGTCGTAGCGGTCGGCTCGCATCGCTTCAATGGCTGCCTGCAGCGATTTCTCGCCTTGCTGAAATGTTTCCGGCGCCAGCTTGTCTGCATCTCCCACCAGCGCTAGTGCTTCAGCGCCGCGCGCCCGGATGAGCAAATCGTTGGTCAGTGCCGCGAGCTCTGCAGCGGAGTACATCGCTGCGACGTCGGTCGCCTTCTGCAGCAATTTGTCGGTAGCGCCTTTCTCCAGACCTGCAGTTACTCTGCTGAACTCTTTCTCCGCCCGGTTCCAGTCGGTGGCGGCTAAAGATTCAGCATTAGCATCCTGCGCGCGTTTGCGTTGCCCCAGTAAAGGCTCGATTTGTGCCCGGACTTGCCGGGCGCTGGCAACAGCCTGATCAAGGTCTTCTGTCGCTGTGCTGATCTGTTCGAGGGTCTTGTCGTTACCCGGCGCTTCTGCAGACAGTTGCTGTGCTTTTGAATAGCTTTTGGCCGCAGTCTTCCAGGCGCGCGGTGCCAGAACGCTGACATTCTCCTTCACTGCCTCGGCGTAGGCCGCTTCCAGGGCTGCGTAATTCTGTGCCCGGGCTGTTGCTGCTGAAACGGCAAACAGCAGGGCGAAGCTAAGCCAAAGTGTTGCTATTACTGAGGGGCTGCGGCGATGGTTCGGCATGGCTGATTTCCGGTGGTTTTTTAAACACGATCTAAGTTTTTGTTTTTATGTGACATATTTGTTTAATTCTGATAAATATTCACACGCCTTCTGAAATGTGTCGTGCTTCACAGTATTCGGGGAAACGGACGACTAATCTACGTCCATGGCTACGAAGTACTACACACGATTTCTGATGCAGAAAGACAGCGGCGCTGCTACCGACGAGTATAGCGGTGTTGTTGAGGTTCAGGCATCGGCTCAGCGACTTCTGGAGACAAAAGAAATAGAAGTCATGCTTGCCAAGAGCTTTAATCTTGAGAGCGAGCAGGTAGAAGTGCTGAGCTGGTCGCGATTGCACTAAGCGCTTTTGTTCGGGCGGCCAAGGCCTTCCGGCATACCATCCCCCTGTATTGCCCGACTCCGGTCGGGCTTTTTTTTGCCTCGCTGATGTCCAACGTGAGAAGATTCCGCCATTCTTACCCGCAAATCGGTGTATCCGTTGGATTTAGACAAGAACAAAGCTGGCAGCGGTCAAAAGTATCTGACCCCGCAGGGATTTCGGGCCGTCAAAAACGGCGTGAAACAGCCTGCGCGTGCGCCCGAACCAGCGCAGAAGAGCCGCAAGCCGGCCTGGTTAAAGGCAGATTTGCCCACCGGCAAGGCGTTCGCTGAAGTTCGCCGCAACGTGCGTGAACACGCATTGAGTACGGTGTGTGAAGAATCGTTCTGTCCGAATATCGGTGAGTGTTGGAACAACGGCACTGCGACGATCATGCTGATGGGCAGCGTTTGCACACGTGCCTGCCGTTTCTGCGCCGTTGATACCGGCAACCCGAAAGGTTGGCTTGATCATTCTGAACCTGCCAACACGGCCCGTTCGGTAGAGCTGATGGATCTGCGCTACGTCGTATTAACCTCAGTGGATCGCGACGACCTGCCGGATGGTGGTGCCGGTCATTACGCTGCCTGTGTGCAAGCGATTAAACAGCGCACACCACAAACTGCGGTTGAGGCTCTAACTCCGGATTTTGGCGGCAGACGCGAAGACGTACTGACCGTAGTTAGTTCCGGTTTAGATGTGTTTGCGCAGAATGTGGAAACGGTAGAGCGCCTGACCCAACGGGTTCGTGATCCGAGAGCCGGCTACCAGCAAACGCTCGATGTTTTGAAACTGGCCAAGCAGGAACATCCTGAGGTTTTGACCAAAACCAGCCTGATGCTGGGTCTTGGCGAAACCCGCGATGAGATTATTGCGACAATGGATGATCTGCGGGCGCATTCTGTCGACATTCTGACCATGGGTCAGTACCTGCAGCCAACACCGAATCATCTGCCGATTGAGCGGTACGTGAACCCGGATGAGTTCAGGGATCTGCGGGAGATTGGAATTGAGCGCGGTTTCATGGAAGTGGTTGCCGGTCCGTTGGTTCGTTCGAGCTATCGTGCCGATAAAGTGTTCGATCGCAACAATGCGGGTTTGGGTTCCTGAGCCGCATAGCGTAATGCGTTTTAATTTTTCAGTGCGGCCGCAGGGGTGGCTGCCGGAGCATTTGCATGATTGAGTTTTTGTTTGAATACGGTTTGTTTTTCCTGAAGGTTGTGACGTTTGTTATCGCGATTGTTGTGGTGATGGTCGTGGCGACAGGTTTGTCCGGTAGCAAAGGTGTGCAGCAGAGCCTTACCGTCGAAAGCTTGAATGACAAGTATCGCGATATGCGCAATCTGTTGCAGCAGGCTGTATTGAGCAAGGCGGATTGGAAAGAGGCATCAAAGGCGGAAAAGAAAGACGCCAAGGCAAAAGATAAGGCTGCGGCTAAAGGCGATGAAGAGCGCCGCCGTGTTTATGTCATCAACTTTGAAGCTGACATTCGTGCGTCCGGCAGTGATTCGCTGCGCGAAGAGGTTAGCGCCGTGTTGTCTGTGGCTCGTCCGACCGACGAAGTGGTGGTTTGCATTGAGAACCCGGGCGGAACCGTGCACGACCACGGCTTTGCAGCATCGCAGCTGCAGCGTATTCGTCAGAAAGACATCCCGCTGGTTGTGATCGTCGATAAAGTGGCCGCCAGCGGCGGCTATCTGATGGCCTGCGTTGCTAACAAGATTGTTGCCGCACCTTTTGCCATCATCGGTTCGGTCGGTGTTATTGCGCAGGTGCCGAATTTTAACCGCGCTCTGGAGTCTCACGGAGTGGACTTCGAGCAAGTCACCGCCGGCAAGTACAAGCGTACCGTGACGATGTTCGGCAAAAACACGGATGAAGACCGCGCTAAACTGAAGGAAGAGCTGGAGGAAGTGCACCAGCTGTTCAAGAGTATGGTGTCGACCTACCGGCCGGATTTGGATATTGAGCGTGTCGCTACCGGCGAGCATTGGTACGGCAGCCAGGCTATTGAGATGGGCCTTGTTGATGAGCTGGGCTCCAGTGACGATTACCTGATGTCAGCCACGGAGGACGCGGATTTGTATGCCGTAACCTTCAAAGGCAAGCAAACGCTGGTGCAGAAACTGCAGCATTCAGTGTCGTTGTTGGGTGATGCATTGACGGATTGGGCCAATGAACGCCAAATTCGCAGTCGTTTTGACCGCTAGGTTTAAGCGTTGCGATCTGGCCTGAAGGAGTGATTCCATGGTCAAGCTGAGCAAAACAAATCGCTGGATACTCGGCTCTGTTGCCGCGTTGGTGGTTGTCGCGTGCGTGTCACGCGGCGATGTCGAGAACATGTCTGCCACCGAGTTTGAAAAAATGCGCACGCAGATACCGGTTAGCCGGAACGCCACGCAGCGAGCGTATGTGAATTGTGTCGTGCGCGATGTTGTTGCCGAGTTGCCTGAGCCATACAAAAGTATGGACTGGGATGTCGAGGTCTTTGATAACCAGGCTGCCAACGCGTTTGCGATGGCGGGCGGCAAGATCGGTGTATATACCGGCATCTTTAATGTTGCCGGAACCCGCGACCAGTTTGCTGCCGTGATTGGGCATGAAATTGCGCACGTTACCGAGGATCACACGATAGAGCGTATCAATCAGGCACAGGTGACCGGCGGTGCAATTACGGCGACGTCGGTATTGGTTGGTGATGCGTTGGGTATCGGTGTCGGCAATACGCAGTCTCTGCTTGAGGGTGCGGCTCAGCTAGGCATGCTGCTGCCATTCGGGCGGAAACAGGAAAGCGAAGCAGATCTCGTCGGGCTCGATTACATGGCAGCGGCCGGCTACGACCCGCGCGCCAGTATTCAGCTCTGGAAAAATATGGATAAGGCTTCGCAGGGCGCCCCGCCGGAATTTCTGTCCACTCATCCTTCATCGGACACGCGTATCAGTGATCTCATTAAGCAAATGCCGGATGCACTGCAGATATACAATGGCGCGGTCGCTGCCGGAAAGTCGCCCCGCTGTAATCCTTAGTTAAAAAAGTCTGCACTAACTGCGCGAATTTTGTGGTGCGTGGCTGACATGTTGTTATACTTTTCCTTTCCTACAAAGGGCTTTAGCAGCGTTGTCTGACCTGACCAACACCGGTGTATTTGTCGTTGAAGGACTGTCGCGGGACAAAACAATTCCCGTGCACAGAAATTCCGTCACCGCGTTTATCGGCCCTTCCCCCCGCGGCCCTGTAGAACATCCCGTTTGTGTTACCGGTTACGACCAGTACCGGCGAATTTTCGGCGCACCCGGCTGCCACAGCCGGCTTGAGCATCTGGCCCGCCAGTTTTTTGCCAATGGTGGTGAGAGCGTCTGGAT
>CAYLLI010000007.1:0-30012 GCA_964384295.1 uncultured Chromatiaceae bacterium | reverse complement strand
GTCTAAAGGAATGTAAATAATGTGTCATAGGATTCTCTGGTTACTCTGACAACAATTCACGCAGCTGTTCCGCGTAAAGGAATTCGTCGCCGGCCTTATAGTCCCGATGCGTAAAGCGAACGTTGCCGAAGCGGTCGATAAAAATCAGCACGGGCAGCGTCGGCAGGTCGTACAAACGACTGACTGACTGCTCGCTGTCAAACAAAAACGGAAACGTTAACTTCAGCTCGCGTCGGGTACGGACTGATTTATCCGGCTCATCGTCAACAAACACGCTGAGCACCCTCACATCCATATCAGGGTCAGCGTCGAGAAGCTGCAGTTGTTGCAACTGACTCCGGCAAGACCGGCACCAGCTTCCCCAGAAATTCAACACCACAACCTCGGTGCGAAACTCACTGAGCCGCCAGTTGCTCCCCGCGCTGCTGCGTAACGCAAAATCGGGGGCAGGAGCTCCCAACTCAGGCAGCGCCGCAACAGCAGAAACCGGCAATGCTGCAACTGTCAGCATCACCGCTATCGATCGAATTAAAAAACCTGTCATACCTGACCTTGAGCGCAACATCGGGCTGCGCAGAGCTCCTGTTACGCGGTTAACATAAGCCCACCCCTGAGCGTCCAATGCTAACAGGAACAGACACATTCGATGAACCATTTACACGCGTAAAACTGAGCGCTTTACCCCGCAACAGCTGCTCTCACAGGTCCACCTGTCCAAGACCTGTATGGTCTCAAGTATCGGTTTCGGGACGCGTGATGCAGGTCACGCTTTATAGTCGGGCGAATCGACCAAGGAACGCGATAAGTATATGTTTTTATTATATTTCTAAGGGCTCAGCAAGCCGTTCGAATAAAACAACTGCCCCGCACCGTCAATGATGATGGCTTCATACGCCGGCAGTGTCTCGATCAGAGCCAGCCCACGTTGAGTTCCCAGGACAAACACACTGGTCGACAGGCCATCTGTCATCGTAGCGTCAGGACCGAGAATGGTGACGCTGCGCACGCCCTTCGTCGGCTCCCCGCTGGCAGGGTTCAGGATGTGGTGATAACGCTCACCGTCTTCGATAAAAAACCGTTCGTAATCGCCCGACGTCGATACAGCCTCATCCACAACAGGAATCCGGGTCGCAATACCGTCGGAATCATTCGGGTCGCGAATACCGATCATCCAGGGCACACCGCGCCGGTCGCCAAGAATGCGGGTATCACCACCTGCTGTTGCGCTGGCATGACGAACGCCACTTAGCTTAAGCAACGCGATAACACGCTCGACAGAATAGCCTTTCGCGATACCGCCAAGGTTTATTCGCACTCCGGGCTGCAAAAACCGCACGCTACTCGCCGCAGCATCAACCTGAACGTAGCGATAATTAATCGCCGGCAGCCGCGACTCGATGGTCGCGATATCCGGACGAACACCGGCGCGATAGTCATAGAGTTCGCCGACACTGTCATAGGTAATATCAAAGGCGCCTTCGGTCGTCACCGAGAGTTGCAGTGCCCGCTGAATAAGACCGGCAAGTTCTGCCGACACCTTGACCGGCTGTTCAGCGGCCTGAGCGTTAATGCGCGACATCTCGGTGCCATCTATATACGTGCTCATGGCATTTTCAATGCGGTCGAATTCGGCCATAGCCTTACGCATCAAAGCCCTGCCGTCGGTTGACGAATCCGGCTCAAGCCAGAAATTCACTGTAATCCGCGTGCCCATTTTGTTCTGTTCATCACGAAACCACTCAGCCGACGCGCACAGTGGCAGGAACAGCAAGAACAGAAAAAGCTGTCTGAAAAGGGTTTGTCGCAGAAACAAAGGCGTCCGGTTCATCGCGACCCAGACTGCCTGATAGATCGCCTAAAAGCCAACCGAAACGTACGCCCGCACAACATTGGCATTGAACTCAAACAACTCTTCGGTGGCCAGCGTCGTGCCGGGCGAGTTATTGGTGTACTCGTCATAGCTGAACATGATGTAGTCGTAATAGACATTAAACGAACCATTGTTCAGCGCCCACCAGCCATTAGGCAGAAACTGATAGGTAAACCCGACCGACAGCGTGTGATTGTCAAACGGGCTGAGCTCTTTGTCGCGCCCCATAAAATTCTGTTCGTCACGGCGCGAGAACAAATTACTGAAAAAGTCAGCGCCGGTCTGGGTGTAGTACCGGTAACCGACTTCTGCCAGCCATTGAGAGCTGAGCCAGCGCGTATATCCAAACTGAATATTGTGCGCGGTGATATCCCAGTCATCGCTGAAATAGCGGTACTCACCGTAAACGGCCGATCGAGGCTGAATAAAATAGCGGCCACGCACCGATACCGCATTGCTGGTGCGGGTATTCGGATACATCTCCGGCGCATAGGAATAACCCAGCGCAGCATTCGGATCGGCAAACCGGTACGACCGGTAAGCATTATTCAGATAGCCCTCGTCCGAGATGGTCTCCCAGGTAATACCCACCAAAGCATTGCGGGTAAGGACCTGCGTCAGACCCAGGCGATAGTTCTGTCGTTTCAGCTCCTCGGAAAATTGCGGGTCGCCGTTCCGCCGAACTTCATCATCCCCTTTTGCGTACCCCAGGCTGACAGTGCTTAAACCGCCGAAAAACTCCTGCGTTATTCCAAACCAGTAGCTTGAAGCTGAGTAGTCATCCTCTTCGCTGTTACCGATGCCGGCACTGAAAGTGGTGTCCTCATAAAGGACGTCTGCACCGAGGCTGCCTTCCTTGCGATCCTCGGTGTAGGCACTGCCCTGCGAGACCACATCAACCGAAGCACTCGAAATATCATCAACGTAGTAATTGGCACTAAAGGATGCGTTTGTACCCAGAGATTTTCTGACCAGAATCGACGGGCCGGTGACTTCAACATTATCGCCGCTATACGCGTGGTACATCACGTCGATGCGGTCTTCAGGCAGCACGGCAGCATGTGCAACCTGAGCACAAACCAGCCAAGGCATTACGGCCTGCAGCCCGTATCGGGTCAGGACACGCATGCAAGAGTGCAGTGGCGTGTTCACTAGTTACAACCGCAGCCGCCGCCGGCGCTGCCTACCGCACCGCGGGCACCTTCGCGCGACTCACGGACATGATGGTAGTAAGCGCTGCCGACAGGATCGCGGTCAAACTGCATGACCGGGTCGGCAAGATTGGCTCTTTCGTAGGGTTTCACCCACGGCTCCACGCTGGTGCAGCCTGTGAGCAGAAGCACAAGCGAAAAGACTGGCAGTAAGGCGCGCATCAGGGCTCCCGGATCAACTCTCGAATCTGGTTTTGATAATCGTCTTCATAACCAGGCTGATAACCATGGTGGATATAGCGCAGAGTACCATCTCTCGCGATCAGCACCGTACTGGGCATCGCGATGACATCGTACGCCTGACTCACTTCATTGCGGGTATCAAACAATACCGGGAAACTGACGCTGATCTCGTCGAGGTAGGCCTGAGCCAGACTGGGATCCTGATCGACGTTGACGCCAAGCAGCGTAAATCCCAATGACTCATAGCGCTGATAAAGACCCTCGAGCAGCGGCATTTCCTCACGACACGGCGCGCACCAACTGGCCCAGAAGTTAATCATTACAACGTCGCCCTGATGCGCATCCAGGCTGACAGCTTCGCCGTCGCGCGCGTCCAGGCTGAAGGAGGGCGCTGCGAGAGAAACGGCGGCTTCAGAATGCGCCGTAAGAGGCACACACAACGCCAACTGACTGACTGCGATAAGAACGCAGCGAACAAACATGTTTCGACACATAGTCTTCACTCACTTGGTTCTAGAAGAACCAGGTAACAGCGACAGTGCCCTCAAGGTTGTTCTTTAACTCTTTCTCGCCCAACACTTCGGTTTCGAAAATGTGGTCACGAAAATCGAATCGCAACGAGAAGGCATCCGTCAACAACAGTTGGTACCCAAACCCGGCATTTACCGTGAAGTTTTTGTCGCCGGCAAAATCTGTCGATCCCAAACCGGCAATCAGGTAAAACGAATTGTTGAACGCTTTCTTTGAGCCAACAAACGCTTCACCGGGCAAAATATTCCAACCCAGATTGATATTCCAATAACGATACTCACGATCGTCATCACTCAGCAGAGGCGCAGAACCGCTCAGTTTTTCGAAACTGGTATCTCCGCCCTTACTGATGCCTATATTGGCCTCTGTGAAAATATCTTCTGTGACGTGAAACACACCTTTGATACCGAACACCGCGTTGGTACCGAAGTCCTCGATACTCAGAATCCCTGTGTACAAGCCGATTTCGAAGTTTTCCGTGTCGATATCGGCACGCTTGATCGCCCGTCGCTCGACTGACGGATCAATCACCTGGCCTGTGCCACCGTCCTGTCCGGCATTTTGCGCAACAGCAGAAACTGTCAGCAGCAAACTGCAAACGGTCAGTAGAAAATTGAAAAACCGAGTTTCCATTCGTAAACATCCTCGTTTTCGTCCCGGTTAGTAAACACAAGGTACTTCTTGTATTCCGCCCGGAACAATAATCGTCGCGTCATGTAAGCCTTGATGCCGGCACCGGCAATTGCAGTGCTGTCCCTGCGGTCGGCCGGTTGCACCAGGCTCGACTTCGGCTTAACCACAATTTTGCCGCCACCCAGACTCACAAACGGCGACACCCGCCAGCGCGGAAAAAACGTGTGGGCAAGATTGGCGGCCACGATATAGCCGTCGGACACGTTACCCAGTAACTGCGAAGCGGTAATCTCAGCCGACAAATTGGGCGTAAACTGAAATGCCCCGTATCCGGCAATGACGTTGGCGCCGCCAAAATCGCCGGCAAGCACCCCGGCTTCCCAACGATGGTTCGCATAGTCTTCAAGGCTGCCGTTGCTAAAATCAGACACGCTGCCGTCGGGTTGCAACGTCCGGCTCATCTGCTCAATGCTGACCCAACCCTCTTTGTCATCCGCCGTACGAATCTGGACCCAATCGGTGCGCCGAGCCAGCAGCACAACGGAGTCGCCACGTTCAGCAATGTGATAGATAGGAAAGCCACGCCCCGCTCCGGTGCGCAGCTCAAGAAAGGGGTCGGCGACGGTCACGCTCTCTTCGGAGTCGGCAGCATGCAAAAGCGCCGGCAGCAAGCTGCACAGCGCAACAAAGATCGGAGCTATCCGACGCACGTTTTAGATCCCGGGAACATCAAACGGATTATTGTAGTACTGGGCGCCAATATCCACCCATTCAGCAATCAATTTTAGTTCAGCGGGAGATAACCAACCCTCGTGCGAACCCCCCTGGTCAAACTGACGGAAAAACCGGCCCGAGCTGCTCGCTGCACCCGGTGACAGCGAACGCTGCACCGGCACCGGAACAAAGATGGGCTGATCGAACTCGTCAAGCTCGCCACTATCGACCAACAGATCAACCAGATTGCCCATGCCGTCGTCGACCAACTGGTTGTCATTGGCCAGCAGCTCACGATACGCCCTTTTCTGTTGCGCAATCTCTGCGGAAGGCCCGTCGGTCAGATCCAAAAACGCCGGTGCGTCCTCAAGCATGCCTCCCATATTCACGGACGGTGTGTGACAGCCATCGCACTGACGATCCATACCACTGGTATCCACGTTCGGTCGCGGCAACGACCACAGCGGATGAATGTGATCTTCGTAGTTGATCACGATACGACAGGAACTGTCCCAGTCGATGGCACACGCGCCTGAAATGGGCGCCGGCGTTTCGAGATCCGTGTAGGCGTATGAAAACGGTGTTTCCGGAATAGCAAAAAACGGGCTCCAGAAATCCTGATACTCAATATCCGGCGTCATCACAAACGCACTGCAGTTATCGGTAGCACAGCTGACGCGGGTGCGCGCTTGGGCCATCGTCTCGCCGATCAGCGGCAGGATATCGGTGGTCGCGTTCTGGAACTGGCCACTGGTGGCACCTGAATACGCAGAGGCGAACGCGGTACTGCGACCGTGCGACAACCCTGTTGTCGCATCGTGACAACCGTTGCAGCTGGTTTCCGCGCCGGGCAACGTTTGCAGCCAGTTATCGTGACCAAACCCGGCCAACCGACGCCCGTTTGCATCGAGCACATCAATAGTAATGGGTACATTTGCCGGTACCCTGACACGCGCGGAACCGTCAGGCTCGATAAGCGCATAGCCGAGAATCTCGCGCATTCCGAACCTATCGCTGATCCCGAAAGCAAACCGCGGCACATCCAGGATGGTTTCATCCGGTATCGAAGCACGCTTCACCACCCGTAGGAAACGGGCCGGACGAAACTGATTTGAAATGATGAACGGATCGGCAAACAGCGGAATGCCAAGACCACCGGTCGCATCAACGCCGTCGATGTCGTAGACGCTCCGGAAGCTGAGAAGCCCCCAGCCCTCATCCGCAAGATCCGGATACGCAGAGAACTGACCCGTGGTATCAAAGCGAATCTGCTGACGAGCCCGTGGTTCTGCAGCGACAACATCAGTAATCCAAACACCCGCCTCACCCCGGATAATCGGACTTTGGATATTGTCGTTCGTGTTGTAGACCCACAATCCGTATGCAGCATCCGGCTGCGGGCCCGGTTGCGGTGGCTCAATAGCACAGGACTGCGCCGTGTTGTTCGCAGCGAAGCTGAGACAAGGACTCCAGCTAACCAGAATGCGCCCGGTGCCGTCCCACAACGGGAACGCAGACGCATAGCGACCGCCCAAAGAAGGCCCGATTGCTGTGTTGACATCATTCGCGGAAACAGCGGTCTGGGCAGGCCCGGAAGGCACTCCGCCCACGACCAGTTGCGCTTGCTCGACATAGGCGTTGATATCAATCGCGACCATCTGCCCGGCTTGCTGCGTACCAGCGCGCGGACGGAGGATAGTAAGTACTTTTCCGTCCGGCATTTCGCGCGGATCTAAAAATTCAACGAACGTCCCGTTGGTGCCTGTGAAATGGCTTTTCGCGCCGTACAGGAGTTCCAGCTCAGTGCCGTCCGGATTGATGCGATAAAGATTAAGCTCGTCGAAATCGACCGCCTGATCCCAGCGGGTAAAAACGATTTTGCCGTCGCGCATCACGATGGGCGACAGATCATGGCTGGCATTAAAAGAAATCTGCCGAATATCAGAACCGTCCGCATTCATCGTGTGCAGCAAAAACGCCGGCTCATTATCGCTTTCTTCAAACACGCTGAACTGGCCACGGCCCTCGTTCACCAGCACTTCAAGCGTTTGCGTCTGCCGCGTTGAACTGAACACCAGACGACCGTCGGGCAAGTACTGCGGAAAGCGGTCATGACCTGCCTCTGCGACGCTGTTGTCCGCAATAACGCGGCGCAGTATCTGCGATCCGAACTCGTACTCCCAAATATTCCACGTAGGCAGATCTTCATCGTCCACACCCGGAAGAATGGGCGTACGCATCGCAAACGCCAGCCGGGTGCCGTCGAACGAAACCGCAAGGTCTTTAATGTCGGCAAACGGCCCGCCGACAGCTGCCGTGATGTTTTGCTCTACAGCAGAGACAGACGCCCTTTCCCGAACGTACAATCCCGCACCAGGCTCTCGGGCCAACAAATTGACAGCACCGGATGACATCGAATTGGGGTCGTCCGCAGGAGGCACCGGACGCTTCACATACGCAATAGGGATATCAACAGCCACAGGATCGGCATCCTGGCCGCCGGCAATATCGACGCCATCGCCACCACCGCACGCTGCCAAGGCGGCAGCCGCGAGGAATAGCAAGGTGGTTCTGAGCGCCATCAGAACGTTGTAGGCACTGCCGGATTGTGTCATTGCATTCTCATTCATCGGGTTGACGAATCTACCCGCTAATAGTGTGTACCAAGCGGCCTGATAATGAACTTGTCCATTTGACTTAATCGAATGGTACTTACCAAAAGTGATAACTTCATCACAGTACAGGAACCCTCGGACAAACAGACTGACTTTGCGCGAAGTTACTGTTCTGTACGGGAACAATCACTATGAAAGGATTCATAACCAAGCGGCACTTTCCGCAAAGAAATGGCTTTAATTTCAAGAGTTTCAGCGACCTGATCGCTGCTGTCTTGTTACTAGCAGTCGTTTTCTTGTCTGCCGCTCAAGCTGCACCCTACGGCCCCAGAGAGCAGGCGAAACGGATTCATGACCGTATCGCCGGCGTCCCTCCGAGCGCCACGGATCTGGATTATATGGCAGCGCGAATCGAGGCGGGGTTCCCTCTTGATGCCGCCGAACGCGCGGTGCAGAACAGCAACTTTTACAACGTGACGCTGAAAACCCATGTCGCACCATGGACTAACCGGGATCAATCACAGTTTGTTCCGCTAAACGACTACATTACGACCGTAATCGGCATGGTGTTTGCGGACGCTGATTTTCGCGAAATTCTCAGCGGCAATGTGATCTATAGCTACACCGGCAGCAACCCGGCAGTTCGCGGCTATGCGCGGAACAGCAACCAGCACTATGAAGATATCGAAGCCGCCAACATCAACCTCGGCGATGCGCTGAAAAACGGAGAAATCACCGCTTTACCCCAGCAACAGCTGACAGGTTTGCCTGCTAACGCAGCTGCCGGTGTCATGACGACACGCGCAGCAGCCGAAGCGTTTTTTGTTGCCGGTACAAACCGGGCGATGTTTCGCTTCACGCTGCTCAATCACATGTGCGTGGACCTCGAACAGATTCAGGACACAACCCGCATTCCCGACAGAATCCGGCAGGACGTATCGCGCAGTCCGGGCGGCGACAGTCGCATTTTTCTGAACAACTGCATGAGCTGCCACGCAGGCATGGATCCGCTTGCAGGTGCGTTCGCGTATTACAACTTCAACTCAGGCACCGGACAGCTCGAGTACACGCAAGACGTCGTGCAACCGAAGTTCACGATCAATGCCGACAACTTTCCGTTTGGCTACGTCACAGTCGACGACAGCTGGAAAAACTACTGGCGCGAAGGGCCCAACCAGTGGCTGGGCTGGGACCCGGGTCTTCCCGCTGAATCAACCGGTGCGGCCAGCATGGGCCGGGAACTGTCGCACAGTCAGGCATTCGCGCAGTGCCACGTTGAGAAAGTCTTCGAAACGGTTTGCCTCAGAGAACCGGACAATTCGGCAGACCGTTCGCAAATCAGCACGATGCTGACGCAGTTCAACCAGAACCACAATTTGAAAGAGCAGTTCAAACTCGCAGCCGTGCACTGCATGGGCGATGAGGAGGTGAACTGATGAACGCGATCACCGCAACCTTTACTCAGCGGCTGCCCTGCCTTGCGCTCATTGCTGCAGCCGCTCTGCTCTCTGCCTGTGGCGGCGGTGCGGATACAGAAACCGTGCCGGCACCCCAGGTTGTGACACCAACGCAACAGCCGTATGCAGGTCCGGCAGCACAAACCGCTGACATTCAGGCATTCCGGTTGAATGTCTGGGAGAACCTGCGCACCGATCAACGCTGCAGCCGTTGCCACGTTAACGGCTCACAGTCACCGTTTTTTATGCGCGACGACAACATCAACCTCGCCTACAGTGCTGCCTTACCGCTCATCAACCGGAACTCGCCCTTTGAGTCCCGGCTCGTCACTAAAGTGGGCTCAGGCCACAACTGCTGGCTGGAGAGTAATGTCGCGTGTGCTGACGTCATGCTGCGCTGGGTTGAAGCCTGGCTCGGTGCCGGCGGCAACGACATCGGCCGGCAAATCCCAATCACACCGCTGTCGGACGACGCGCTGCGTGAGCGCGCGCCGAAGATTCAATTCCCGGCTGATTCATCGGCCTACGCAAACAGCAAGCTATACAGTGATGTGCAGCTTTGGTGTGCCGACTGCCACAGCAGTGATGCAGACAGTCCGCGCAAACCGTACTTTGCCGACACGCAATCCGCCGACGTGGCCTACGCGCAGGTTATTTCCAAAATCAACCTGGAAAGCCCCGAGCAAAGTCGTCTGGTAGAACGCCCGCGCGATGAGGGCCATGGCTGCGCAACCCAGAACTGCGCAACATATGCGAGCACACTTGAAGTCGACATCGCTCTGTTCGCAGGCGCATTGGGCGATCCGGTTTTCGATCCGTCTCTGGTCGCCAGTAAAGCAGTGGTCATTGCGGATGACGGCATTGTGGCTGCCGGCGGCAGCCGTTACGAAAACGATCTGATTGCGTTGTACGAGTTTAAAACCGGCGAGGGCTTTACTGCTGTTGATACGAGTGGTGTCGATCCTGCGGCCAACCTGACGCTCAGCGACAGCTCGATGTGGATGAGCAACTGGGGTCTGGAGTTTGAGGGCGGTAAAGCCCAGGCAACGGTGGAAGACAGCCGCAAAATTGCCGATCTGATCAAAGCTACCGGTGAGTACACCATCGAGACCTGGGTAGTACCCGGCAACGTGACGCAGGAAGACGCGAACATCGTCAGCTACTCAGGCAGCAACACAGTCCGCAACTTCACGCTGACGCAAACGCTCTATAACTACGATTTCTATCATCGCAGCAGCACGACCGATAACAATGGTGAAGCCGCCTTATCAACCGCTGATGCCGACGAGGATTTGCAGGCCAACCTGCAGCATGTCGTGCTGACGTTCAGCCCGGTTGAAGGTCGCAAAATCTACGTCAACGGTGTGTTCACCGACGACACTGACCCGGCTGCATCCGGCAGCGTTGCGAACTGGTCAGACAGCTTTGCGCTGGTCCTCGGGAATGAGGTGTCGGGCAACCGGCCGTGGCAAGGGCAGATTCGTATGTTGGCGATCCACAACCGTGCGCTGACGGAAGAACAGATTCAACGCAACACGGCGATTGAACCCGGACAAAAGTACTTCCTGATCTTTAATCTCGACACCTGGACCGGTTTGCAGCACAGCTACATGCTGTTTCAGGTCAGTCAGTACGATCAATACAGCTACCTGTTTGCCGAACCGAAGTTCGTCATGCTCGGCAGCGACCAAAACCCGGGCAACCTGCGCATTCGCGGCATGCGGATCGGTATCAACGGTGTCGTGCCGAGAACGAGCCAGGTGTTCGGCAACGTCGACACCACGGTGACCAACCTGAACTATCCGGCAGAAGGCTTTCCGGTATCCCGACTGGGTACACTGATCAGCCTTGGTGCCGGCATTGAAGCCGACGAATTCTTCTTGAGCTTTGAACAACTCGGCTCAGCGACCAACGTATTTACCGACCTCGCTTCGCTGACACGTCCCGTCAGCACCGCAGAAACGGCAGCACCGGAAGTCGGCTTCCGCTTGTTTGATGAGGCCTATGCAACCATGGCTACTCTGACAGGCATTGACAGTACGCTGACGGGCAACAACGACAGCTATCCTGAGGTGCGGCGCACGTACCTCGGCGTGCGTCAGCAGCTGCCTTCCAGTACTGCAGCCGACGGCTTTCTTGGTGCGCATCAGGCCGGCGTGGCGCAAATTGCGATCGAGTACTGCAACGCGATGGTCGACGACACCAGCCTGCGTGATGCGTTCTGGTCAGGATTCAGCTTCCCGCCGGCGAACAGCGGCACGATCAATATCAACACTTACTTAGGCACTTCGGCACAGCGGGCCGCCGTCATCGATCCGCTGGTGGAGCGGTTCATGGGCGACGATCTGGACTCGCAGCCATTAACCGGCGACGTCACCAGCCCGGCGCCGAAAAACCTTGCCGACAATGACAACAATCCGGCAACCATCAAACCTGACATGACCATTAAAGGTGAACTCAACTCACTGATTGTGGACTTGTCGGGCTGCGGCAGCAGTTGCCCGCAGGACCGGGTTGAAACCATCGTCAAAGCAACCTGCTCAGCCACGCTCGGCAACGCCGGCATCATGATGCAATAGCGGGAAGGACACCGGACATGAAGAAGCAACATTTTTCTGTAGACGAGCCGCTGCGGCACCCGGATCACTCGAAGCCGAGAACGCGACGCGAATTTATTTCGCAAGGTTTCATGACGGGCGGCGCAACGCTTGCCGGCACCAACATGCTCAGCATGCTGGCACATTCGAACACCGCATTCGCTGACCTGGCTGCCGACATTGACGCACTCCGTGACGAATCGATTTGTGACATCAAAACGTTCGGCGCCGGGAAAATTCCGTTCATTTGCTTTGACCTTGCCGGCGGCGCAAACATCTCCGGCTCGAATGTGCTGGTCGGCGGCCCGGATGGTCAGGAGGATTTCCTGTCAACGGCCGGCTACAGCAAACTCGGCTTGCCGGGTGATCGCATACCGGGCGGCATTGATCCGAACGGCGGTGACTTTATCAACCGCGAGTTAGGACTCGCGTTTCATTCGCAAAGTGCGATGCTGCGCGGCATCTTCGATAAATTGCCGGCGGGAGCGAGAGCTAACATTAATGGCGCGGTGATACCGGCGCGGTCGGACAACGATACGGGCAACAATCCGCACAATCCGATGTACGCCATCGCCCAGAACGGCAACTACAGTTACGGTTCGCTGCTGAATCTGATTGGTTCGCAAAGTTCGTTATCGGGCGGCAACTCGATGCCGGGGGGCATGTCGCTGAACCCCGGATTTATCGACCCGGCATTGCGACCTACCAAGGTGGACCGGCCGTCCGATGTCACCGGGCTTGTTGATACCGGCAAGCTGGTCGGACTGCTCAGCAAAGACGATGCGGTACGGGTTATGGAATCTATCCAGCGCATCAGCGATATGAAGCTGACAGCGACCGACACCAAAGTCGCGCAGGATGCGGAGATCAAACGACTGATTCGCTGTGCCTATGTGCAGTCGGCTCATCTGACGGAAACCTACGCAGACGATAATCCGCTGAACAATGGTGTATCGCCGGTGCTGGACCCGGCGCAGGATGCTGCCATCCGGGCGTTGTTTACCGACAATGAAATTCAGAATGATCGCGAATTCCGCAAGACCGCTGCAATCATGAAGATGGTGATCAATGGCTTCGCGGCAGCGGGAACCATCACGATGGGCGGTTACGATTATCACACCGGCGAACGGGCTACCGGAGAGCAACGCGATTTTCGCGCCGGTCAGTGCATGGGCGCCTGTCTTGCCTACGCGGATGCCGTCGGAGTGCCGTTGATGATGTATGTATTCAGCGACGGCTCGGTCGCGAGCAACGGCATGCCGGACAACTCCACTCTTGGCGATGGCAAAGGCCAGTGGACCGGTGACAACTCATCGACCGCTGCCAGCTTCTTCCTCGTTTACAACCCGGGCTCAGCTCCGCAGTTGCTTAGTGGCGGTCCCTATGGACTGACGGAAGCGCAGCATCAGCAGCTCGGGCACATGCGCCGTGAGGCATCAGTTGAAACCGCCAGCCGCTACCCTGCGGCAAACAGTGTCGACCGTCTGGTTGAAACCGTCGTGCTGAACTACATGGCACTGCACGGCGAGATTGGCGCATTTACGGCGCTGAATCATGGTCTCGGCAACAGTCCTGAGGATATTGACCGGCAGGTAGCGTTTCAGCCCATTGTTAACGGCACAATTACGCCGCCCGTATAACTCCCCGGCTGCTTCAAACGGTCGACTTTTGAGTTAGCATTGGTGCCTCAGCCCCGCGGAGGAACGAATGTGGAACACTTCATTATTACGATGACGGCCAAGCCCGGCGACGAAGATAAAGTTGCCAGTTACTACCAGCGCGTTGGTGCTGAAATTGAGCAGGCAAAGGGCTTCCGTGGCAGAACAGTGATGCAGTCCAATCCAGGCGCGATGGCCGCAGATGTCACTCAAAGAATTTCTGCTGAAGAACGCGCCAAGCATCCGCCGCACGATCATGCCGCCGGTGTTCAGTTCATCGTTCACGAACAATGGGACTCGAAAGAAGACCGCTGGAATTTCTCCAGCACAGCAACCATCGACCGGCGCACCGAATTGTTTCCGTTTATTGAGTCGGAACATTCGCATGAGTACTACACAGACGTGACGAAGCCGGCTGGCTAGTCGAACAGTCACACAGCGACGCCATGGACACACTCATACTGTTTGCTCTGCTCGCCTGCGCCGTTGCGTTTGTGGTGGGCATTTACAACAGGCTCGTGCGTTTGCGCAATAAAGTGCGGGCCGGGTTCGCCCAGGTCCAGGCCGAGTTACAAAGTCGCTACGACCTGATTCCGAATCTGGTGGCGAGCGTGCAGTCGTACATGACTCATGAACAGGAAACACTCGAAGCGGTCGTCAAGGCGCGCAACCTTGCGGCAAAGGAACTGAAGAGAACCGACCCGGATCGCGACGGTGGTGTTGCCGGACTCGGTCTGGCCGATGCAGAACTGTCAGCTCGAATGACCTCGCTGTATGCATTGATGGAAGCCCATCCCGACCTGCGCGCTAATCAGAACATGATGACCCTGCAACGCAAGCTGGGAACCATTGAAAACAAAGTCGTGTTTTCCCGCAGAGCGTTTAATGACGCGGTGAACGCCTACAACTCCGCCTGCGAAACCTTTCCCGGCAACCTGTTTGCGAACGCCTTCGGCTTTCAGCCCGCAAGCTTTTTCACGGTCGAAACGGAACGGGCGCTGTCGACGCCTCAGGTATCCTTCACCTGACGAGTTTTACGGCCCCTTTTCCCCGCAAAATCGACTCCATTTGCCGCTTCCAGGCAACTTCCCCTGACGCATGCACGAAAATGCATGAAAATCCGACACAAAATCCCGCAAAAATTGCCTTTTGAGACTGTTTTCGCCCAAAAATCGCAGTCGTTTTTTCTAAAAATAAATAATAAAAACAATAATTTAAAAAAACTTTAAATAAAGGGCTTCAAGATACTAAACGATTACGTTAAGTTATCTCGCATCGTCGGATTAACGGATTAATCGGCGCTTGGGGAAACCCGCAGAACATTACGACCAAACTCAGGGATGCAGCCATGAAATTGATCTCAGCTCTACTGACCACGCTATGCCTGCTGGTTGCGCTGAATACAGCGTCGGCGCAAACCAAAGTAGAGCGCCGGGTGATGAACTCAGCGGAAGTCCTCGAGCAGTTCACCCGAATCCCGGAAAAAGGCATTCCGCCCAGCCTGTTGAAAGATGCCTACGGCATCGCCGTAATTCCGGACACAATGAAAATCGGCTTCATGTTCGGCGGTCGCCACGGGAAAGGCGTATTGATGGTGAAACGCCCGGACGGTTCGTGGAGCAACCCCAGTTTTATCGGTCTGACCGGTGGCAGCTTTGGCTGGCAGATCGGCGCTCAGGCAACCGACATCATTCTGGTGTTTCGTTCCCGCAAGAGCATCGACAACATCGCAAGAACCAAACTCACTCTCGGGGCAGATGCAGCAATCGCGGCAGGCCCGGTCGGCCGTCAAACGTCTGCAGCTACCGACGAAATATTTAAAGCAGAAATTTATTCGTACTCGCGCAACCGCGGCATCTTTGCCGGCGTTGCACTGGACGGCACCATCATCACGATGGACACCAAATCGAACCTTGCTTTCTATCGCAACGGTCAGGGCTCGGCAGAAGATGTGCTGATGAGTTCTACGATGCAAGCGCCGCCGATTGCCCGGCAGCTCGTCAACATAATGAATACAACCACGTCGAACATCGGCAGTGGTCAGAGCGTTAGCCGCACGGCAAGCAATTCGTCAGGCAGCAGCGAGCCGCAATCGTCGGGTGTTAAAACCTACGGCATTGACGGCCCTGCCGATCCGACCCTGACGTACTAGGCGCAACGACCGACACACTACAGACTTCCTCCGCATTGCGGCTCAGCTACCCTTGGGTACTGAGCCGCCTTTTTTTGTGCGGCCTATAAAGTACCCGGCTGAGCGGACTCTGTACTGCTGAGGGACAGCTTACTGCGCCACTCCTGGAGCAACTGCTCAACCTCACCATCCACCGGGGCATCTTTCGGCATCGTCAAAGAGACCTCGCTCACTACCGGTCGCGAACTACCCACACGAGCCAGCACACGCACAGTCTCTGCAGAAGTGTCAGGCTGAATAACAGCAGTCGCCTCCGGCAGGAGTACGGAGGTTTTCGGCAACAATCCGACGGGTTGCAGTTCATAGCGTTGCAGCCAATGACCACTTCGCACGAGCACCTCTGCGGGCTCAGAAAATCCCCACAGAGAATCCGAGCTGCCCGGCAATGTCGCCGACTCACCGACGATCTCACGGGTAGCGACATCCCACAGAATTAATCGATTGTCCTCGCCCGCGGTAACCAGCAGCTTGTCGTCTGCCGCCGTCACTGCATGCCGGACCTGATACTCAGGAGACACCAACTGCTCAACGGTACCCGCTTGCCAGTTCCACAAAACAACGCCGTTCTGCGTGCCGGCAACCAGTACCGCTGAGTCGGAACCGACGACAGATAGCTGCGGTACGCGTCCCGTGATGCGCTGCTCGGCCAGCCGCTCGCCGGAGAGCACATCGGTCACAACAAGAAGACTGGGGCTGGCGGAAATCAATACGTCTCCGGCCGGCGAAAACGCGAGGTCGACAATCGCGCCATCCTGATGGCGGGCTTCAAACTGCAGCGGAACTCCGGCCGTTGAATCCCAGATCTTAATCGTGCCGTTGACAGCACCGCTGGCGAGCAAACCACCCGATGCATCAAAGCGCAGCACGCTCACATCCGCTCCGTGCGAGCTCTCAAACGAATCGCGACTCAGAGAAATCAATAGCCCGGGGTCGTTGTCGAGCGCTACCACCCGGACGCCACCATCGGCTGTTCCCAGCGCAATGCGATCGCCGGCGCTACTCAGCGCACTTCTCGATACCGGCACAGGCGCTGCGGCATCGGCCAGAGTCTGCTGCGCAGCGAGCTGCCAAAGCTTCACCGCTGACTGGCCGTCGGACGTAATCGCAAGATTGCGCGTCGACAGCAACAGTGGCGGTGGCACACGCTCGTAGTCTGCATCGGCGATGACTGTCGGCTGTCGTAACGACTGCCCGATAGAGCGCCCTGACGGCAGGCTGATCAAATCGTACGAACGACCACCGGAACCGACGAACAGGCGCTCACCTGTCGGCCCGAACACGTACTGCCAGAATTCGTTGCCACTGCGCTCCAGCACCGGAAAGCCGGCGCTGCCTTCAACCGACCAGACTCTGAGCGTATGCCGAACATCCTGACTGACAAGCCATGCGCCGGTCAGGTCAAATGCTAAATGCGCTGCACGACTGGACTGCCTGAACTCGCGGAACAGCGTGGCATCGCGCAAAGACCATATCCGGACCAACCGGTCTTTATCAGAGATCGCGAGATATCTGCCCTGACTGTCGACTGCCACAGTACCCGCGCCCTCCGCAGAGATCACAGCTCCTACAGCCTGACGCGTTGTCAGATCCCAGGTCTGATAGCCACGGCTGCCGTCATCACGTTCGATAGCCAGCACGATAAAGCGGCCGTTCTGCGACATTGCCTGCGGCGCACCACCGGCCAACGGCAAAGCAATATCGCCCAGATTCGTGCCCGTTGCTGTTTCATAGATACCGATCGCTTTCTGCGTCAGCGTCATCACCCCGGCACCATTAAGCACATAGGTGGCGTCAATAAAATCGGCGCTGCGCGGCACCCGGCTTAGCACCCGACCGCTCGGCAAGTCCCAGACCAGCAGGTCACCGCTAATATTCTCGTCATCGGGCCAGACCAGCGCAGTTCTGCCGTCGGGACCGAGTACCGACTGGATCAATGTGGTTAGGACAGGCTCCGGAATCTGTGCGGCCGGTGTCATGTTGTCGCCGGGCTCGGCAATCGCATCGGGAATCGAGATCGTCCAGTCCAGCAGCAACCCGGTAACGCCCCGCTCGGTATCGGCGAACGATGCATTCCAGGTGCCGGACGCGTCATCAGCAAGCAAGTTCTTTAACGCAGGAAAACGCGCAGCATCAAACACGTACTCCTGAGCGTCGGCAATAGCAGCATCAGACAGGTTTAGTGTTGCCGTACCGCCGGATGGTGCGCGCAGCACAACCTGCACGTCCCTGACCCGCGGATGATCTGTACGCACAATGAGCTTCATCGATGCAACCTGAGGCGGCGCAGAAACCACCAGACTGCTCTGCATTTGCAAACGCTCTTCGGCAGCAAGTTCAAAGTCACCGAGTAAAGCCGGCACCTGGCCCTCATTTAACTGCCATACCTGAACGAGGTGCTGATCATCCAGCACTGCCAGTTGTCCGGTTTGTGAATCGACTCTGACGCCTTTCAAGCGATTGCCGGAACGAATGGTGCCAACCAGTTGCCGGTAGTCAGCGCCGATAAACGCTGCCGCGTTCCGCCGCCGGGACTCCGTCGGTACAGTCAGCGCGTTCAGCTGTGCCAGCAAGGCCGCATCACGGTCACCGGCCAATGCCAGTGAAGCACTGTGTCTGTCCCAAAACTCTGCCAGCGTTTCCTCGGCTTGCATCTCCGAGCCGGGCACAGTCAGCATGCGCTGATAGGTGCGCAGCGCGTCCGGCAACCCGGTTGCCGCGCGGCTCTGGCGCGCAAGAAATTCGCTGAATAAGCGGTCCGCACGATCGGTATAGCCCGGGTAGAACCGCAGGCTCTCATAGGCCTCATAAGCAACCTGGTAGTCCTGCGTTGCCGCACTCAGTGCGCGCTCGTACGGGCGCGGCAGATACTCGGTGTACCAGACCGGCATCAGCACCACTAAAGCAGCGACCGCTGCCGCGATGCCGAGTTTGCGCCAGCCAAACGGCAGGTTCTGGTTCACCCAACGGGTACTGAACACCTCCGCATAGATATTGTTGCGAATCGCCAGCATGCCGGCGTTGTTCTCAACCACAATGCCTGCGGCGAGCAGCTCGCGTTGCGGCCGCGAACTTTTATCGATGGTTACTTCGCCGCCTTTGCATATTTTTCCGTACAGCGACAAGCGCGCAACACGGGTGGAATTCTGCTGCAACACACTCTCGGCGACAGCGGCAAGATTGGTCTCTTCGGTTTCGGCGGGGCCCAGAAACAAGCTGGCCACCAGCTCATCAACCGTGTCACCGGATAGCACTTCGTCCTGACGACGGGCAAGCCCGCGGAACAACTTCTGTGTCAGATACGGATGACCGCGCGTCCACCACCAAATTCGCGACACTACCTGTTCAGCGAGGACGCCTTCCGAACCCAATCCTTCAAGCAAGCAGTCGATCTCACCGCGCCGGAAATCCCCCAGAGGCACCGGAAACGAAATACCAAACGGCGAGTCCTGAACGCTTTTTACCAGCTCTTCAGGCGTACCGGCGCCGAGCAAACAGAACGTGAGCCGCTGGAATTCCGGCTCCGTCGACCGCATGTCGTAGCAGCTGCGTACTGCCGCCAGAAACTCCTGCGCCAGGGGATGACCGGCCATCACATCAAGGCGGTCAACGAAGACAACATAGCTGCGATCGTTTTCGGCCAGCACGACCTCAAAGAAAAACTCGACCAGACGCTGCTGATTTGTGAGCCCGCTGTGATCGGCCCACCACGCCTGCATATCCGACTTAATGCGCAGGTCGCGCACGATCCGGTAAGCAATACTGTAGTACCAACGCCCGGAGGTATCGCCCTGCTCGTTGCGCAACAGTTGAGTGAAATCGATCACCGCAACGCGCACGTCACGATCACGGAGATTCCAGGCGGTGTGTGCGGCGAGGCTGGTTTTGCCCGTGTTCCGTTGCGCCAGCACATGGCAATACTCGCCATCCAGCAGGCGCTTCAACAGCAGGTCATCGGCGTCACGTTTTACGTAGCACGGCCGGTCCGGCTGAACCGGACCGCCGACGGCGTAAAACTTGGCACTGCGTTTAACGGGTTTCATACAGGCTCGTATCAATCGGCTAATACGCTATTGTCTCGAAATTATGTTGCAACCGAAAGTTTCAGGAGTCGCAAAACGGCTTAAATCCGGCGGCAAACAGCCAAACTGAGCGACAGAACACATTTTTCTAAAGACCGGTTTCAGACCAGCGAGCCCGCACGCCGCATCCGTGTTCCACAGATGAGCGTCCGGAGCAAACCGGACAGCTGGCCAAATTCAGTGTCGCTATAATCAAAGGATGTCGATTCTACTCGTTGAAGATGACCAGGCTTTAGCCGCAAGTTTGACGGAAGCACTCCGCAAACAAGGACTCGTCAGCAATCATGTGGCAACAGGAGCAGACGCGCTGCACGTGGTAAACACTCAGCGCCCGGAGATTGTGGTACTTGATCTGGGTCTTCCGGACATGAATGGTCTTGAAGTGTTAAAGCAGCTCAGAAAAACCTATCCGGACCTGCCGGTGTTGTTGCTAACCGCACGCAATACGCTGGAAGACAAAGTTGCCGGTCTGGATGAAGGCGCCGACGATTACCTGGCAAAGCCCTTTGAAACGCCCGAACTGCTGGCGCGCCTGCGCGCACTCGGCAGGCGCGGCAGCGGCGTTGCCTCGAACCGGATTTCCGTTGGTCCCGTCACGCTGGACGTTGCGCGTAACGAAGTTCTGCTTAATGAGACACGGGTTGAGCTACCGCGCCGTGAATTCATGCTGCTGCGCGCACTGATGGAGAGCGCTCAGGTGGTGCAAACCCGAAGCCAGCTGGAGGACAAGCTGTACAGCTGGGGAGAGGAAGTTACCAGCAACGCCCTTGAGGTGCACGTTCATCATCTGCGCAAGAAGCTGGGTAGTGATTTTATCCAGACGATCCGGGGCGTGGGCTACACGGTAAACGACACATGACGTCGATCCGTAGCTTTCTCATCATTGTTCTTTTGAGCACGATTACGGTGGTGAACTCAGCCGCCGTTTACTTCGGCTACCGGAACAGCATGGAGGAAGCGAACAGTCTGTTTGACGACAGGCTCGATGATGTCGCACAGGTGCTGGCAGCCACCCCGCGCGGTTCCTACCAGACCGTCACCGGTTACAGCTCACTGGTGTTTCAGGTCTGGCTGAACAACGAACTGATCGGCGCGTCACGCAACGCGCCGACGACTCCGATTACCGACGGCACTGCCGGATTTTCGAACGTAAAGTTCGACGGGTTTGGCTGGCGAGCTTTCACACTGGAATCTGAAGACACCGGCAGATTAATCATTGTTGCCGAAAGTACCGACATCCGGTTCGAAGTCGCGGACAACATTGTTCTGGCCTCGGTGCTGCCTATTTTGTCGGGCCTGCCGGTCATCGGACTCATCATCTGGTTGGCCGTCGGGCGCGGACTGCAGCCGGTGAACCTGCTGGCACGGGAAATGGGCGAGAAGCGCAGCGACAACCTGAGCACCGTCGAAGACATTGAAATTCCCGGCGAACTGGACCCTCTCGTCCGCTCAATTAATGAACTGCTTGCACGATTGCAAAGCGCCATTGAGCGCGAACGGGGATTTGCAGCAGACGCTGCACACGAGCTGCGCACACCCATCAGTGTATTGAAACTGCAGCTGCACAATCTGCTGGAAGAGGCCCGCGGTGACGACAGCCAGCTCCGCCAGCTGCAGCAGTCAGCCAGCAGACTGGAGCGCTCGGTTGAACAGGTGCTGATGCTGTATCGAATGACGCCCGAGCAATACAGCGCGCGTTTTGAAGTGCTTGATCTGACGGAGTTGACGCGTGAAGCGATCGCCACGTTGTACCCGTTGCTCAGAAACAAAGGCCAGAACATCGAAATGGACGGCGATAAGGCGCTTATCAAAGGCGATCCGACAGCGCTAACCACGCTGATCATCAACCTGATCGAGAATGCGAGCCGCTATAGCGGCGACAACGGAGAAATTCGTGTCACCGTCTCTCCCACCGCTGACGCAATCGCGCTGACGGTGGAAGACAACGGGCCGGGGATCGAGGCTGAACAGCGCGAGAAAGTGTTTGAACGCTTCTACCGCGGTCAGCACGACACCAGTGTCGCCGGCACAGGCATTGGCCTTGCAATCGTCAGTAGCGTTGCCGAAATACACGGCGCTTCGATCAGCCTGGACAGCTCGGGCTTTGCGACCGGGCTTGCCGTCACCGTGACGTTTTCGAAGGCGATCGACACCGAAGCAGCCGGGCCAGCGTGAGCGCACCGCTCTAAAGCGGACGCTCGTAAGCAGTTAACTGCGGCCGGATTAATTCCGGCTTAGCAGATACCGTTTGCCGGCTTGCAGCCTCTGGTTCAACTCAGACGTCGTGCCGTCGGGCCATGTGACCGTCACTTTATCGACCGCATCCGCGCTACCCAGACCAAAATGCGTCATCGGCGCATCGAAGGATGAAAACCCGCCACTCGCCATCATTTCGCGAACCTGAGCGCGGCCCTCGTATTCGACAACGATTTTGGCGCCGATACCGTTGATGTTGCCGCGGGTATCTTCAAGCTCGAAAATAATCGAGTTGCCTTCAGAGCTGTTGTTCCGGTAGATCCAAACCGGTCCGAGCACTTCCCGACTAATGATGTCGAGATCACCATCGTTGTCGTAGTCAATGTACGTGTAGGTCGCCGTCTCACCGAAAAACTCACCGCCTTCCGCAGCTGTGTAATCGTCGAACGTCTTACCCTTATTGTTCAGAAAAAGGTGATTCGACTCGCGTGCAGGCTGGGTATTCTCGTTGAAGTAACCGTTCACGATGTAGATATCCTGCCATTCATCGTGGTTGAGGTCGGCAAACTTGGAGTTCCACACCCAGCCGGCTTCACGCAGATTAAACTCGAGTGACTGATCGGTAAACGTGCCATCAGCCTCCGGTACCAACAGCACATTAGCGCGGCGTGCGCCTTGCGGAATCATCGACTTAAACGCACCCTTCACAGGCTGGTCTTCAACCCGCCAGTACTCATCGCAAACCCCGGTCAATTCGGGAATGCGTCCTCGCACCATCTCGCAGAACTGCGGCTCTTTCTTCCACCAGGAATCCAGGAACAGGTGCATGCCGAGGCATTGGTCGGCAAAGATGCCCTCACTTAACTCAGTGCAGATTATGGGATTGCTTCTGCTCAGGCTGCGGTTCATAACCACCTGATCAGCGCGAATTCGCAGGCAGTCGTCGTAGCTGGCAGAACCCTCAGTGTCCTCGCACAAATCACCGATGCGCTTCATTGTTGAGTGGTCCGTGCCGCTGACATTGCCGACATAAATCTCCGGCTTCAGGTCATTATTAATATCGGCCGTTGTAACGCTCATCGTCAGCAACGCAGACACCGGAATGATGCCGTCGTCGATGGTTACCATGCGCAGGTTGCCGGTACCGTCGCCGAGGTAGTAAATGTCGGGCGCGGCAAAGTCATTACCGACGATCGCATCGAGATGACCATCATTGTTCCAGTCGGAAAGAAGAATTGTCAGCGTTTCGCCATCAGGACCGTCGATAGGCTGCATGTCAAAACGATCACCGCGGTTCATCAGCACAACGTTCCGTGAAGTTTCACGTCCGAGATGTCGCCGGCTCAGATGCGAACCCAGCGTCCAGTTGCCCAGCACAATATCGAGCAAACCGTCCTCATCGAGATCACCAAACGCGACCGCCGCACTTAACCAGGCTTCGTCACGATTCGGAAGTTCCACGCGGTTCGCATCACTGAAGTAGCCACGATCGTTATAGACGACGAATGTGCCGTTGCGGTACGTCGAGTAGATAAGATCGAGCCATCCGTCGTTATCAAGGTCAACCAAAGCAACGTTCACGACAAACTGCTCATGCAAGCCTGCAATGTCGAGTTCCTGCTGCTCAAATGTGCCGCCGGTGTTGGCAAACAGGTAGGCACCGCTCTGGGAACTGACAATGAAGTCCGGCCAGCCGTCATTATGAACATCCCCGGAAGCCACTCCGCCAAACTCACTCCAGGGTTGCGACCATTTAAGAATTGAGAACTGCGACGGTTGTTCGATACCCAGTTCGGCACCCTCGATGCGGGTAAGCAACGTTGGTTCAGCACCGGAGGCCGGTGCAAAATCAATGGCCGACACGCTGAGGTCGCCTGCAGTTACGACAGGCTGTGCGAGCAGACCCTTTCCGTCCAGCCGCGACAAAATTTCATCCTGTGCGATGCCGTCAGGCCCCTGAGCCGGCGTGTACTGAACCAGTCCGTCAATATCGGACCACGCTTTAATCATGAAGGCGTTTTGCTTCTTGGTAATCCAGCCGTCGTACTTGTGCGCAACCACACCGGTAACGACACCGACACCGGCAATCACCAGCCACAACGTCCAGCCGACACGGCGTGAGATCGTCGTGGTGACAATCATGTGCGAATAAACGCTGTAGATGCCGAGCGTAAACAGCAGCGTCATTGCGTACATGACAGGCATGCCCGCCGCCATCAATACCGACACAATAATCACGTCAAACGTAATCGGCACCGGCATAAATACGCCGATCAATGCCGCAATCCCGAGACCCGCGAGGATCATCAGCGGTGAGCCCCCGGGGAAAATATCGGCCAGCGTGTCCATCGGCACGATATTCACCGCCAAAGCACCGAGGAATCCGGCCAACACCATCAGCGGCAGCGTGGTTTTCACAATAAACCAAAGGTTGCGCGGGTAGGCCTTCAGCACCCACACGAGCGCTTTCGGCCACGTGCTGATTTCTTCTTCGTCAGGCACCGGCGCATCCAGCGCAGCAAACTTTGCATCCGCCGGAGCCGCGCCCGCGATTGCCCGTTTGGCGCTTTCGGACACTTCTTCCTTGAAAAAGTACTTCGACAGCAACGGAATAATCACCAGCAGGATGACCAGTGTGCCGATCACTTTTAATGCGGCAAGGTGCAATGGAAACAGAGAGAAAACCATTGCCAGGACAATCACGTTCAGTGTTGGCGAACTGATCATGGCGGCAAGGGTCGTTTCTATTCGCAGGCCTGACGAATGGAGACCTTTCGCAATGGGTGCGGCACAGTTCACGCAAACACCAAGCGGTGTACCGATTAACACACCGAGTGCACTGTTCGACCACGAGCCATTGAAGCTTTTCCGTTTAAATAATGAGATCAGCGTCAGCAGCGCGGCGGCAAACAGAATACCGAAGGTCATGCCCCGCTGGTTTGTCTTACCCCAGTTGACGGTGCCCTTCAGAATTTTCAGATAAATCGGGTCGTCCTGTTCAACCACAAACACAGTATTGAAACCGAGCGGCTCAAGGCCTGCACTGCCGGCCATCATGGCTTTCTGATCAAGCTGCGGGTAACGCGAACCGGCCCAGAATTCAAAGGCCAGCCCTGCCACGATAAGAAATGCGAGAACGAATGCTTTATTGCGAAAAATTGCCATAGCGTGTGTCCGAAAACCGGGCGACTGCCCCTTCAAAACAGAAGGCGCTCTGAGTGTGGATCACGCTCAGAGCGCCGTAGTTTGCTGAAAACGATGCCTGTTGTATCTCAGCCTTACAGAGTCAGCAGATACGCTTCAAGATCCTGCTTTTCCTGCTTATTCAGCTTGAGCTCTAATACCAGATTAAAGAACTCGACCGTATCTGCAAGCGTCGGCAACCGGCCATCATGCAGGTACGGCGGCGAGTCTTTAATGCCGCGCAGCGGGAAGGTTTTGATCGGGCCCTCCGGTCTGCCGACATAGAAACGCTCAACCTGAAGATCGTGCATGTAGTCATCGACAAACGCGGGGCCGCTGTGACAGGCACTGCATTGGGCTTTGCCGTGGAACAGCTCTTCGCCGCGCAGTTCAGCCGCTGTTGCTTTTGAAGGAATCAGCTTCATCAGCGGGTTGAGCTTCGGCGCAGGCGGATAATCAAGAATCGAGTTCATGTCGCCCATGCGATTGGTTACCGTGCGCTGAGCTGCACGCGGACCGATTGCCTGCATCATGCCCGGATCACCGTCGAAATACTCTTCCACCTCAGCAAAGTGGTCCATGCTGCGAATCGAGCGCTTGGAGGAGAGCTGCATCAGGTTGAAGTTGCCGCGCATGGTCGGCGTGTCTGTACGAAGACGCGCCAGATTCGGTCGCGCATCGGGACCCAGTTCAATCGCGGCATTGGTGTGACCGTTAACGTGGCAGTCGAAACATGCAACACCGTTACTGGGCTCTTCCGTAACGCGGTGAGTGGTGTGGTTGAACCAGGTGGTTGCGGTAGGCCGCAACAACTCTTTCAAACCTTCCATCTGCTCCGCGGTAATCAGGCCGTCAAAAATCTCGTAGTAGTTGTCCAGCGTCACTTCGCGACCGCCGGTCACATCGCCGAGTTCTTTATGGTTGGAAAGAAACATCGGTGGCGGGAATTCCGGCAGATACTCTTCCGGAAAATCATGGTCCACGTCGATTCGCCGATGCTCCGGATGCACCGCAAGCCATGACTCAGGAAACACCATATGCGCTGTCGTCTGGATCGGGTGAGCGAGCGGCTTATAAGGAAAAATGTCTTTCTCGCGAATTTCTTCCGGGCTCATCTCAGCCAGCTCTTCAAACGAGTCGACCCCTTCGAGACGTGCAACAGGGCCGGCCATAACCGGTTTGCGACCGCCGGACTGCATCTGTCCCGGCACAACCTCACCGTTGAAGTCGTAGCGGCTGTTCATGTAGTTGCGCACATCCTTCATCAGCTGTGGCTTCTGCTTCTTATGAAACGCCAACCACTGATCCCAACGCATAGGCAGTGAAGGCGAGCCGAACGAAGACTCACCGCGCCCGTAATAACGCCACAGATCAAACGGTGTGCGCATGCCCTTGGTGACCTGAGGGTACAGCTTCAAACCCTCCAGATAGTCAACGGAACCCGGTGTTGCAGCGCCGGCCGCAGAAACGGAAAGCGTTGAAGAGGCGGCGTTTGCTTCCGACACCAATTCGATGCTGGAAGACTCAACGGCAGGCTCCGATGATTTGCTGCGTGAGGTGGCAGCCGTCTCACTGGGCTTGGGCAATCGGCTGAGCCCCGTGCCCTTATAGTTGTCGTAGGCGAAATGCACACCTGCTGCCAGAGCACCAATGAAGGCCACTGAAGCGACGAGTTTTAACTTGCTGTTCATTCGAACTGATCTCCCGGTCGCGCATCCTGCGCAACGTTAAAATTTCTCTCTAAGATTTCTTTAGAGTCCCGGTAGGCCGCGCAATCAGGCCGGAGTCTCCGCCAGACGCTGCTTACGGAAAAATGGCTCGTAATAAGGTGCAAACAGCGCCCAACCGGCTGCGACAAGCACCAGGTTCTTCACCACGTACTGACCTTCCGTCTGAAATCCGAACGGAGCCATCGTGAAGACGAACTCCGGCATCAAAACCAAAGGCAGCAGCGTGCACAAAATGTGGAAGAAATAGAGCGCGCCTACCCAGCGCATAAAAACGTTACACAGCAGACCGATACCAATAACGATCTCAAGCACAGCGACCACCATCTGCGCCCAGTAGAAATCAAACATATGGAAGGTCATGATCTGCACGGTGTAGTCGGCCAGAGCCTCAGCAGGGCTAAAATCCGGATACATCTTCAGCAGTCCGAAATGCAGATAGATGTAGCCCAGCGAGAGTCGCACCAGCTGCAACCCGAATGCCGTGCCGAAAGGCGAAGCCGCGTTGTTCGATTGAGTCTCCATAGTTCCCAGTCCCCATCCGTTAAGCACATACGCGCCGCGGAGCGCGGCGAATGCAATGTCTTTTACGCAGCAATTCTTAAGAGAACCTTAAGAAGCACAAAGAAAGCTCAGCGTTATGTCAGAAACCGGACCGGACGGAACCGGGAAGCCGGCAAAACCGGGCAAGTGAGTCCGGAAAGGGCTGGAAACAGGTCGCCTTACGCGCATGCCCTCATCCTCGGACCAAGTGGACAGCAAGCCAGCCATGCGCTGCGGGAAAACCCATGCGCCGCTATACTGCGGTGCTTTATTAAAGAGCACCGGCATCTGCGCAAGCCATACTGTTGGTTTGGTGGCTGTCATACTCCCGCGGAATACATACATTGAACGATTCATACGCCCGCAGCTGCACTGCGCTGCTGCTCTGTGCTGTTTGCCTCAGCACCACCGTTATTGCTGAAGAAACAGCGCAGAAAAAAACACCGGAAATCGTCATCACCGAGAACCGGACTCCAACCAGCTATCTGGACCTGACCGGCAACACCGCCTCGCTGGATCAACGGGAAATACAAACCACCAACCCGATTCACCCCTACGAGCTCGGTGTTCGGGTGCCCGGCGTCTGGGTCAGCCGCGGCAGCGGTCAGGAGCACCTGACGGCCATTCGCTCGGCAGTGCTGACCGGCGCAGGTTCCTGCGGTGCTTTTCTCGTCATGGAGAACAACATTCCGACCCGCCCCACCGGGTTTTGCAACGTCAACCAGCTGCTTGAAGTACCGGTGGATCAGGCCGCCAACGTCGAGGTCATTCGAGGCCCCGCAGGCGCGCAATACGGTTCAAACGGTCTGCACGGAACGATTAACGTGCTGTTGCCGCCGCCCGGACAGAACAACGGGCTGACCACCAGTCTCGAGGCGGGCTCGAATGACTACTGGCGGGCCCGGGCACTGTGGGAAAGCAGCGATGAATCAGGTGGCTGGAATGCCGGCATCTCGGCCGATCGTGACGACGGCTTTCGTGAAGACTCGGGGTTCAAACAAAGCCGGGGGTTTTGGGGGCTCAAACGCAACACCGGCAGCGGCGTTCTGACCGCCGGCATCAGCGGCTCGATTCTGGATCAGGAAACAGCGGGTTTTATTGCCGGCGAGAAAGACATCTATAAGGACCCGGAGATCAATCGCACCAATCCGTTCCCGGAAGCGTACCGGAAGGCTTCGAGCTTACGCGCGCAGATCACCTGGGAACCCGAGAACAACGGGCCATGGGCCTGGCGAAATACCGGCTATGCGCGCTGGTCAGATATGGACTTTCTGCTGCACTTCCTGCCCGGACAACCTCGTGAAGAAAACGGGCAAGTCAGTGCCGGTTACATGTTATTCGGGCAACGCGCCGCCATCTGGGAGTCGTTGCTGAGCACCGGCGTCGACGTCGAACTGGCGTCCGGGTTTTTACAGCAAACCCAGGATGGCCCGACACTCGGTTTTGGCGCCAACCGCCGGCCTGAGGGAAAACAATACGATTACGACGTGTGGAGCGTGATGGTTGCGCCGTATGCGCGTTGGCAGGTGCCGTTTGGCGAACGCCTGACCGGCACGGTGGGACTGCGGCTCGAGTACATGCGCTACGACTACACCAACAACATGCTGGACGGAAACACCAAAGACGACGGCACGCCGTGCAGCTCCCCGGACGGGTGTTTGTACTTTCGTCCGGAGAGTCAGGCCAACGATTTTTTCAATGCTGCTCCTGAAATCGGCCTTGTTTACCGCGTAACCGATGAAGTCTCGCTGTTCAGCAACCTGCGCCGGGGCTTTCGCGCACCGCAGGCCACCGAGCTGTACCGGTTGCAGTCCGAGCAAACGATTGAGGACGTGAAGTCAGAGACTATCGACTCCTTTGAACTCGGCGTGCATGGCGAAGTGTCTCGCATTACCTACGAGTTACTCGGGTTTGCGATGCGCAAAGACAACTACATTTTCCAGGACAGTAACCGCCGCAACGTCAACGACGGCAAGAGCAAACACCTGGGTGTTGAAGCCGGCTTCACGTGGCGAATCATTCAGCCCCTGTATTTATCCGTTGCCGGCACCTGGGCAAAACACACGTACGACTTCACGAACAATGTCGTCACCAAGGGCGACCGCATTGATACGGCACCCGATGTCATCGGCAGCGCCCAGCTAGGCTACGAGACGGGCATCGGAAGAACGGAACTCGAATACGTCTACAACGACGCTTACTTCATTGATCCGTCCAACACCCGCAAGTATGAAGGACACAGCCTGATCAACTGGCGACTGATATTTGAACCGGGCGACAACTGGTGGGCGGCGCTTCGAATCAACAATCTGACCGACGAGGTCTATGCAGACCGCGCAGATTTTGCGTTTGGCGACTACCGCTACTTCCCCGGCCGCAGCCGCGAGTACTACTTCCAGGTTGGCTATAGGACCGGCGGCAACCCCTGATTCGGAGGTAAAGCAGCGGTTTTTCAGCGAATTGGCCCTTATTTCGGTCAGCCACCATTGTCCCGCGGCGACAAAGTCAAGATAATAGCCGCCCTTCTGCAACACTCAGTCGACCGGAACACGTATCAGCCTGATTCCGGGCTGGCGAATAAACGCGGCCCGGACCGCACACTATGGCTCAACACAGGGGACTTT
>CAYLLI010000006.1:11050-30560 GCA_964384295.1 uncultured Chromatiaceae bacterium | reverse complement strand
TGGTCGGACAGATCATTCGCGACCGGCAGATTGCGGCTGAAGCACTGCTGATCACCGATGCCGACCATGCCCTGCCGGTGGAACTGTTGCGCAACCGGTTACGCACGGTCGCCGTCGGAACCGGTGAAAACGACCGCCTGAGTCTGCCGTTTTTGGCGCGCAACGCCGACATTGAACCGGGCGACGTGCTGATCACCTCCGGTTTGGGCGGCACGTTTCCCGCCGGGTACCCGGTGGGTGTGATTGATACGGTGAGCAGCAGCCCCGGACAGCCGTTTTTGCAGGTGAACGCCAAGCCCGTGGCAATGCTGAACCGAATTCGGGAAGTGCTGGTCGTGCAATCCGAGAAGCCTGAGACCACTGCCGCGCCGGTAACAGCCGGCGAACCCGGTTCCATTGAACCTGATGCGCAGGCAATGAGTGATGTTGCGCAGGAAGACCCGGTAAATGCAGAGGTGACAGACTAATGGCCAAACCCGTTGTCATCTGGCCGGCGATAGTCTCTCTGCTCGGCGCTTTGGTACTCGAGGTATTGCCGTTGCCGGATGCGTTAAGCTTCTGGCGCCCACCCTTTCTGACGTTGACAATCATTTACTGGGTCATGATGTGGCCCAACCGGATTGGCGTGGCCACCGCTTTTCTGCTCGGACTGGCACTCGATACATTGCACGGCTCTCTGCTCGGTCAGAATGCGCTGACACTGAGCCTGGTTGCGTATCTCTGCTATCGCTTCCATCTGCAGATTCGCATCTTTCCGTTACTGCAACTCACCGGCAGCGTGGCAGCCCTTCTGCTGGTGAGCGCATTTGTGCAATTCTGGATTGACGGTGTTGCCGGTCTGCCCAGTGCCGGATTGCTGCGGGGCCTGCCTGTGATTACAGGCACGATTGTCTGGCCGTTTCTGATGGGCGCGCTCGACCGGCTTCGCTACAGCGCCGAAAACCGCAACACGGGCATGCTGTAACGATGAGCCCTATCGGACAACTGAAAGATCACTGGCGGGAGCAGCAGCTCACGACGTGGCGCATTATTGCCTGTGGCGTGATGGCGCTGATGCTGATCAGCATTGTGATTGCGCAGCTCATCAACCTGCAGCTGCTGCGCTACGAATACTACTCATCACAATCACAAGGCAACCGTATTCGGGTGAACGCGCTGCCACCGACGCGCGGACTGATCTTTGACCGCAACGGCGAAATCCTCGCCGAGAACCTGCCGGCCTGGCATCTCGATATCACGGCGGAACAGATTCCGGACATGGACGACACACTCATGCGGCTGGTTGCGGAAGGACTGCTGCGCGAAGATCAGTTTGCCGATGCGAAAGAAGCGATAAGAGCAAAACGAAGCTTTGAGCCGGTCGCTATTCGACAACGCTTAACCGATGCCGAGGTGGCGAAGTTTGCGGTGCTGCGCCCGTACTTCCCGGGCGTTGAAATCCGCGCCGGTCTGGCGCGCCATTACCCGAACGGCCCTGTCGCCGCCCATGCGCTCGGCTACATGGGCGCACTGACTCAGGACGATGTAGAGCGGCTTGATCCGGGCGCCTACGCCGGAACGGCGTATACCGGAAAAACAGCCATCGAACGCAGCTATGAAGACGAGCTGCACGGCACGCCCGGACGCAGCGAAGAGCTCGTGAACGTGCACGGCCGAGTCATTCAAACGCTCGACAGCGAACTGTCGTCGCCCGGCAAGGACCTGGTGCTGACACTCGATCTGCCTGCACAACTGGCGGCTGAACAAGCACTAGAAGGACGGCGTGGCGCCGTTGTCGCACTCGACCCGAACAACGGCGAAGTTTTGGTGTTTGCAAGCGCGCCATCCTTCGACCCGAACCTGTTTACCGGCGGTATCAGCAAAGAAAACTATCGCAGCTTACAGGATGACCACGACCAACCCCTGTTCAACCGCGGTCTGCGCGGACGCTATCCGCCGGGCTCCACGATTAAACCCATGCTGGGATTGGCAGCGCTGCACAACGGGCATACCAGCGAAGAACACACCATGTTTTGTCGCGGCTACTACTCGTTGCCGGGCAAGACGCATCGCTATCGCGACTGGAAGCCCGAAGGGCACGGCAAGATCGACATGCACGACGCGATTGCACAGTCCTGCGATACCTATTTTTATGAACTGGCCATCGAGATGGACATCGATACCATCGCCGATTCATTAAAGCAGTTCGGCCTGGGCGCACCGACAGGTGTCGACATCGGTGGCGAAGTGAACGGCATCGTGCCATCACCTGAATGGAAGCGTAACAACTTCAAGAACCCCGGCGACAAAGTCTGGTTTCCGGGCGAAACGGTCATTACCGGCATCGGTCAGGGCTACCTGCTCGCCACACCGTTGCAGCTGGCAGAAGCAACGGCGGCACTGGCAAGTCGCGGTAAACGCTTTCAGCCCATTCTCGTTAAATCCATTAAAGATCCTGTCACCGGACAGCTGAACGACCGTCCGCATATTGAGAAACGCGCTATCGAAGGTATTTCTGGAAAAGACTGGGAAGAAATTGTGCAGGCGATGGTTGGCGTGATCAAAGATGCCAAAGGCACCGCACGCGCTATTGGGTACTCGGCACCGTATAGCATTGCCGGCAAGAGCGGCACTGCGCAGGTTTTCTCGGTGCCGCAGGATGAAGAGTATGACGAGGAAGAGGTGGCCGAACGCATGCGCGACCATGCTTTGTTCATCGCGTTTGCGCCGGTCGAGAACCCGCAAATCGCCGTTGCCGTGATTGTCGAAAACGGTGGCAGCGGCAGCGGCGTTGCGGCACCCATCGCGCGCAGCGTGATGGACGCCTATCTGATTCCGCCGCAACCCGAAACCCTAACCACCGGACTCAGTAACGAATGATCTTTGCAGACGACAACCGCACGCGCGGCACCCAAAGCCGGTTCGCCTACGTGCTCGGAAAGCTGCACATCGATCCGGTGCTGTTGAGTCTTGTGTTTGTCGTTCTGCTGATCGGCGGGTTCGTGTTGTACAGTGCCTCGGGTGCCAGCACCGGCTTCATGTACCGGCAGGCCATCAAGATCATGTTGGCGCTTGGCATCATGCTGTTTGTGGCTCAGATCAGTCCCGGCTGGATGCGCCGGGGTTCGCCCTGGCTATATGCGGCGGCTCTTGGCCTGCTGTTGCTGGTGCTGTTCAGCGGTGTGGTTGGCGGGGGTGCGCAGCGCTGGCTGGATATCGGCATTCGCTTTCAGCCCTCGGAATTAATGAAGCTGGCGCTGCCAGCCATGCTCGCCTGGTTGCTGCACTCGCGCGAACTGCCGCCGTCTCCGCTTCTTATTGTGACGATGCTCGTGCTGATCATGCTACCGGTTTCGATGATTGCGCTGCAGCCCGATCTGGGCACCAGCATTCTGATCGCGCTGACCGGCGCTACCGTGGTATTCCTTGCAGGCATCGGGCTCATCTACATTTTCTCAGCGGTAGCCGTGGTCGGCGCCGCACTTCCGGCCCTGTGGTTTTTCGTCATGCGCGACTACCAGAAACGTCGCGTACTCACGTTGTTCGATCCGGAAAAGGACCCGCTGGGCGCCGGCTATCACATCATTCAATCGAAGATCGCCATCGGCTCCGGCGGTCTGTTTGGCAAAGGCTGGTTAAACGGCTCACAGGGGCAACTCGAGTTCCTGCCGGAACGGTCCACAGACTTTATCTTCGCGGTCATCGGCGAAGAGTTCGGGTTGTTTGGCGCACTGACCGTATTGCTCCTGTACCTCGCCATAGTAGGTCGCGGGTTTTATATCGCTGCGACTGCACAGGACACGTTTTCGAGGCTGCTGGCAGGCAGCATCAGCTTCACGTTCTTTTTCTATGTATTCGTAAACTCCGCCATGGTGACCGGTTTAATTCCGGTGGTCGGTGTACCCCTGCCGCTGATCAGCGCAGGCGGCACTTCGCTGGTGACCCTGATGGCGGGTTTCGGTATTCTGATGTCCATTCACACGCACCGGAGACTCCTATCCCGATGACACATTTGCTCCTTCACTCGCGCCGCGTCGCTGCTTTGCTACTGACTCTGGCCTGCACCTCGGCAGTCGCTGACGACCGGCAAAAGTTCATCAACGAGATGAGCACCAAGTACAACTTCGATAAGGCTTACGTTGCCGAAGTCGTGGGCGGGGCCGAAACCCTGCAAAGTATTCTGGATGCAATGAGCCGACCGGCGGAGCGGGTTAAACCGTGGCACGAGTACCGCAAAATCTTCATCACCGAAAAACGCATTCGCGAAGGCGCCGAGTTTTGGAACCTGCGCAACGAAACACTCGAGAAAGCCGCTGCAGAGACCGGCGTACCGATGCGAATGATCGCCGGGATTGTCGGTGTGGAAACCTATTACGGGCGAATTACCGGCAACTATCGCGTGGTGGATGCGCTATCGACGCTGGCGTTCGATTACCCGCCACGCAGCAAGTTTTTCCGGAAAGAGCTGCAGGAATACTTTTTACTGGCCCGTGAAGAGGGCTTACCCATCGAAGAAATCAAAGGCTCGTACGCCGGTGCGATGGGCCCGCCGCAGTTTATTCCGAGCAGCTATCGCGCCTACGCGGTAGACGGTGACGGTGACGGGCGCCGCGACCTGCTGACGAACTGGGATGACATCCTGACAAGTGTGGGCAACTACTTTAAAGCGCACAAATGGCGCACCGGAGAAGCCGTAGCACTGCCGGCAACGCTGGCTGCCGGGAAGAAGCCCCTGACATCCAAGAACGAGCTAAAAGCCAATAAAACACTCGGCAAACTCAGGGCGAAAGGCCTGCAGTTTGAATCAGACCTGCCCGACAACACCCCGGCGAACCTGATTGTTCTGGAAGGTGAAAGCGGGCCTGTCTATTGGATCGGGCTGCACAACTTCTACGTTATTACACGCTACAATCGCAGCGTGATGTACGGTCTGGCGGCCTACCAACTGGGCGAAGCCGTTGCCGGACGTGCCGGCGAACCGGTGGAAATCGCAATTACCGCAGCAAACTAACCCTTCGGACAACGGTAGCATGGATCGCTTCCTGACAGTCTCTCTTCTACTGCTGCGCACTCTGCTGCGCGGACTGCGCTTTATGGCGGCACGCGAGTATGGTCAGTTTGTCCTCGTCTCCGTCATGAGTGTGTTGCTGGTAGTCGGCTGTACGTCGAACAACCGGAAAATCTCGGGCGGCAATGACAATGCCAAAAGCCTGAAAGGCAACAATCCTTTTTATGAAGTCTACGGCGAACGCTATTACGTGCTCTCAAGCAGTAAAGGCTATAGCGAGAAAGGCATTGCCTCGTGGTACGGCAAAAAGTTTCACGGCAAACTCACGTCAAACGGTGAGACCTACAACATGTACGACATGACGGCGGCGCACAAAACCCTGCCGCTGCCTTCCACCGTCAAAGTGACAAACCTCCGCAATGGTCGCAGCGTTATCGTGCGGGTCAACGACCGGGGGCCCTTTGTCGACGACCGGTTGATCGACATGTCCTATGCCGCAGCGAAGAAACTCGACATGATCCAAAGCGGCACAACCCGCGTAAAAGTCGAAAGCCTCGATAAGCACAGCAGAAATGAACCAGTGCGCTACGACGCCGATGCGGCGGAGTTTGGCACCATCTTCATGCAGGTCGGTGCTTTCGGTGACAAAGCTAATGCAATCCGGCTGGCCGACAAAGTGAGTGCTGCCGGCGTCGATGATGTCACCGTCTACAGTCAGAACGGTTTCTTCAAAGTCCGGGTGGGGCCTGTCAAAGACATTCAGGCCTACGATGCGCTGGTTGTGAAAATGAACAACCTGAATCTGGGCAAACCCCATCTGGTCGTCGAGCCGGACTAAGTCTCTCAATGGTTTACGCCGCGTCGCGTGCACTGCACTATCGGGCTGCGATGCGTGACGAGGTTCGCTAGAATAGCCCGTCATCCACTTACTTCTCAGGTTGAATCCTTTATGCGTGCTGCCCTGCTTCCGGCTTTATTGCTCGTGCTGCTCCCCTGTCTGGCCCCCGCCCAGGTGCCATCACCGCCAAAACTGACAGCTAACGGCTACATTCTGCTGGACTACAGCAGCGACACCGTACTGGCAGAAAAAGCATCGAAAGAACGTCTGGAGCCCGCCAGCATTACCAAACTGATGACGGCCTATGTCGCTTTCAATGCCATCAGGAACGGGCAGATCAACCTCGATGACGAAGTATTGGTCAGTGAAAAGGCCTGGCGGACTCCCGGCTCAAGAATGTTTATCGAAGTGGGCAAACGTGTTCCGGTAGAACTGTTGTTACAGGGCATGATTGTGCAGTCGGGCAACGACGCCAGCGTCGCCATTGCCGAGCACGTTGCAGGCACCGAATGGACCTTTGCGGAACTGATGAACCAAACCGCCACACGACTCGGCATGATCGGTTCAAACTACGTTAACAGCACTGGCCTGCCTGACCCGGACCACTACACCACCGCAGCTGATATTGCGATTCTGGCGAAAGCGATCGTGGCTGATTTCCCCGAGTACTACGGCTGGTACTCGCAAAAGCAGTTCACCTACAACGGCATCACTCAGGACAATCGCAATGCCCTGCTGTGGCGGGATCCGAGTGTGGATGGTCTGAAAACCGGCTACACAGAAGCCGCCGGTTATTGCCTGGTGTCCTCTGCCAAGCGCGACAGCATGCGGCTGATTTCGGTCGTCCTCGGAACGGAGAGCGCTTCGGCCCGCGCCAATGATTCTCAAGCACTGCTGAACTATGGGTTTCGTTTTTTCGAAACCCGCGAGCTGTACTCAGAGGGCCAGGCCATTACAGAGCAGCGCGTTTGGTACGGCGACCCTGAAACCGTGGAACTGGTGACACGGGAGAACGTGTTTGCATCGATTCCGCGCGGCAGTTTTGATCGCCTCGAGATCACCACTACTGTTCCGGATACGCTTGAGGCACCGCTGACCGCCGATACGATGGTCGGCAGCGTGAGCGTATCTCTCGACGGCAATGTAATTGCCACCACCGGCTTATATCCTGCCGATGCCATTGCTGAGGCCGGCGTCGCAGGACGATTTATTGACTGGATTTCGCTGTTCTTCGAATAGCCGTCCGGACGAAGGAAGATTGTAAACAATGGCTGACGCACTACCGGTCGTTTATCTGGACGGGCAGTTTCTGCCGCGGGATGAAGCACGCATCTCGCCGTTTGACCGTGGCTTTCTTTTCTCGGATGCCGTTTATGAGGTCATTCCGGTGTTTAACAGTGCGCCAATGTTGCTCGATAACCACCTGGCCCGATTGAGCAACAGCCTTGCTGAGCTGCGTATCCGCGACCCGTATTCGAAGGAAGCGTGGCTGGATATCATCCAGCGAATGATCGACGTGAATGGCGGCGGTGACATAGCCGTCTACGTGCAGGTGAGTCGCGGCGCAGAGGATGGTCGTGACCACTTCTATCCGGAGAACATCGATCCGACCGTGTTCGCAATGGCAACGCCCATTATTGCGAATCCGAAAGAACTGACCGGCATCTCGGTAGTCACATTGGAAGACAACCGCTGGAATCGCTGCGACATCAAGTCAACGTCACTGCTTGCCAATATCATGGTGCGACAGCTTGCAAGGGACAGCGGTGCTGACGATGCGATCCTCATTAAAGATGGCATTCTGACGGAAGCGGGCTCTGCGTCAGTGGTCACGGTTGAAAATGGCGTCATTTTTGCGCGACCGAACAGCAATCAGCTACTACCTGGCACAACCCGCGCGATGGTGCTGGGGCTGGCGCAGTCTGACGGTATTGAATGCCGTGAGGAACTGGTTAGCGAAGACCGCTTGAAAGCGGCAGACGAGATCTGGTTGCTCAGTGCGACCAAAGGCATCGTTCCGGTTATTACCATCGATGGCGAGCCGGTCGGCGACGGCCAACCCGGTCCGGTTTGGCAACGGGTCTATAAGCTGTATGAAGCCGAGAAATAACGGGACTTAGAAGGAACGATCATGACTGAAGAAACCTTGCTTGAATTCCCGTGCCGGTTTCCAATCAAAATCATGGCGCGGTCTGAAGTCGATCTGCAGCCGCTCGTCATGGAACTGGTGGCACCCCATGCCGGAGATATCTCGGCGGACGACATCTCGATGCGCCCGAGCAAGAACGGCAACTTCGTTGCGGTAACTGTGACGATTACGGCAACCAGCAAACAGCAGCTTGACACCATCTATCAGGCGCTGACCGATCACGAACACGTGTTGATGAGTCTCTAGCTTTAACCGATGCCCGCCAACAAAACACCTTCTCTGGTGGTAAGAACACCGGGTATGCTGGACTACCAGACAGCCTATGCAACCATGCAGCAATTTACGGCCGCACGGGATGAAACCACGTCCGACGAAATCTGGTTCACCGAACATCCTGCCGTCATTACTCTGGGCACCAATGCTAAACCGGAGCACATTCTGGATCCGGGCAGCACGCCGGTTGTGCAGACAGACCGGGGCGGCCAGGTGACCTGGCACGGACCCGGGCAGTTAATGATCTACATTCTGCTCGACCTGAAACGACTGAATCTGACGGTAAAAGGCCTGATTGAGGGGCTCGAGTTTGCAGCAATCGACTGCCTGTCAGGCTACGGAATAACTGCGCAGTGCCGTGCCGGCGCGCCCGGGGTGTATACCAATGATCGCAAGATCGCGAGCGTTGGTGTGCGGATTCGACACGGACGCAGCTATCACGGCATGTCCGTCAACGTGGCCAACGAACGGGACGGATTTGCCGCGATCAATCCGTGCGGCTACCCCGGGCTCGATACGGTAACGATCAACGATTTGCTGGCGACCGGAACTGCGCCGAAAACCACCCTCGAGGTCGCGCAGGATTTGCTCCCCCATCTGCAAACGCACTTGAAACTCGGGTCGGCTGTCAGCGAAGTTAAGACAGACCCCTGGCAACCAGGCCGCTAAGCCGGGCGACTCCGCAGCAGCCGCGTGGCTTCATCGAGACGCTCAGGCGTGCCGATGTCCATCCATAGCCCGTCAAACACCTCACCCGTCACTTTGCCGGCAGCAGCGGCGGCGCGCAGCAAAGGTGCCAGCGGGAACACCTCACTCTTCGTATCGGCAAACTCCAAAATCCCCGGGTGCAGCAACGAAATACCCGCAAAGGTGTAGCGTTCACCTGCAGCAGAATCGCTGAGCACAGCACCATCCCGACAGACAAAATCGCCCGCGGGATTGTGTTCGGGATTGGGCACAAGCACGAGATGCGCCAGCGTGCCGGGCTCTAACTCACGTCGCCGGAAGTCGTACTCGCACAGTACATCACCGTTAACGAGCCAAAACGGCGAATCGCCCAGCAGCGGCAGAGCCCGCCGCAGCGCACCACCGGTTTCCAGGGCCGACTCTCCCTCATGACTGAAAGTCACGTTCAGATCCTGAACACCGGGCGCCAGAAACGCCGACTTCACAGACTCAGAGAGCCACGCAGTATTGATCACAAAGTCGTTAATGCCGGCGCCGGTCAAGGCGTCCAGATGGCGAAACAGCAGAGACCTGCCGGCAACCTCCAGCAGCGGCTTGGGCACAGTATCTGTCAGCGGACGCATACGCTCGCCGCGACCGGCAGCCAGAATCATTGCTTTCATAGAGTTACTGCCCGCCCGTTTACGCTTAAACCAATTCCAGAGTATGTCCAACCGCAGGGCTGCAAACAACAAACGCAGACGCTTCAGCCGCATGCCGCTATACTTAGCCATCCGGAAAAAGTCCGGGTAATCTTTATTAATTCAGAGGCTTTGCTGAGCAGGCCTTGTTTGCCGGATGCCGGGAACCGCACTTGCGCCTTCTTCGTTCAACACTGTTTCTATGTTGTGCCCTGATGCTGCCTGCGGCTAACGCACAGAATCTATGCGGGCTTCCGGCTCCGCTGGACACCAACCCCGAGAATGACCTGGCAGATGACGAAAACATCAGTCTGACGGCTGATAGCGCGAGCTTTGAAAGCAACAGCGACAACATCAGCGTCGAAGGCAACGTCGAGTTAGTCCAGGGTGGCACCCGGGTCACCGGCGACACGGCTAACTACAACGCGGCCGCCGGCGAAGTCAGCATTACCAACACGACGTATTCCATCGGCGACATTAATGCGCGCGGCGAGGCAGGCAACATCTATCTCTCGGCCGGAGGCGTCGCAAAGCTTCAAGGCGTCAAATACACAACGTGTCCTGAAGATGACGAGGTCTGGTCGTTAACGGCGAAAGAAATCAAAGTCGATATCGATAAAGGTTACGCCAGCACCAAAAATGCGGCGATTCGACTTAAGAACGTCCCGGTCCTCTACCTGCCGTACGCGAGCTATCCGATTTCAGACAAGCGCAAAACCGGCTTCCTTATTCCCGGGTTCAGAACCAGCAACCAGCGCGGGCTGGAAATTAACGCACCGTTCTACTGGAACATCGCACCCAACTACGATGCCACCTTTACGCCGCGCTATATGTCGCGCAGGGGCCTGATGCTTGGCGCCGAGGGCAGAATGCTGCGCGAAAACGGGCGCGGCGCGATCTCCGGCAATTACCTGAGCAACGATGACATCACGGGTACCGACCGCTACATCTGGAACATCGACCTGCAACAGGAAATCACCGACAACTGGCGTACCACTGTCGACGCAACCACCGTGTCTGACGACCGTTATCTGAACGACTTCTCAAACCGCTGGTCGACAGCCAGCCTCGTGGCGCTGGACCGCAGCGTTGCGCTGGAGCACTACGACGACGTGTGGTCTGTATTTTTACGAATCCAGGATTACCAAACCGTCAACGAGCTGTTGCCCGAAGACGATGAGCCATACATTCGACTGCCGCAGCTGGCAGCAACGGGTGAATGGCGCGACAGCTTTCTGGGCGCGAACTACCGGCTGGAAACCGAGGGCACCTACTTCACACGCAACGACGACAGTGTCGAAGGCGTACGCGTCCATATCGAACCCGAGATCAGCTACGAACTGAACTACAACGGTGTCTATGTAATCCCGAAGGCCAGCCTGTTTCACACCAGCTACAACCTGCAGAACACCGCTCAGGACGCCAACAACACGCCCAATGTCACGAGCGGCATCTACAGCATTGACAGCGGTGCGACGTTCGAACGCCTGTTTAGCAACGGTTCAGTGATTACACTCGAACCGCGCGCACAGTATGTGTATGTGCCGTTTCAGAATCAGGATGAACTGCCTGTGTTCGATACCGTGCTGCCGGACAACAACCTCGTCCAGCTGTTCGCGCCGAACCGGTACCTCCGCTACGACCGGGTCGGTGACACCAATCAGATCAATCTCGGGTTTACGTCACGCGTGTTTGGCGCAAAACAAGGTCGCGAGATTCTGACTGCGGCATTCGGCACAGCACGTTACTTCAGTGATCAGCGTGTCACGCTGCCGGACGAAACCGCACGTTCAACCAACTCGGGCGACTACCTGTTGCAAGCGCGAGTCAATCTGTCGGAAAAATGGAATCTTGATGCCGGTTACCAGTGGAGTTCAGCTACCAAAAGTACCGACCAGGGTAACATCCGGGTGCAGCTGAAACCGACGGACGGCACGGTACTCAATGCCGGCTACCGGTATCAGAAAGACTCGAACCTGGATCAGGGCGACTTTTCCTTTGCCTGGGCCGTCAGCCAGCGCTGGAACCTGTTGGGACGCGCGGTCTATTCAGTCGAGGAAGACATCTTCGTCGACAAGTTTGGCGGCATCGAATACGAATCCTGCTGCTGGGGCATTCGCTTCATCTACCGGGAACGCGTAAGTCGCGATATCGACCGGAACGACACGTCAATTGGCATCCAGTTTGTGTTGAAAGGCTTCACCGAGCTGGGCAATTCGGTCAGAAGCCAGCTCGAAAGTGGTATTCTAGGGTACGCAGACCTGTAGCAGGCCGCACTTTTTGCGCCGCAAAACAGGAACCCCTTTTTACCATCAGTGTCCGAACCCCCATGATTGTTTTCTCCAGCCGTCCCGTCGCATTTTTTTCATCCCTGTTGCTGATCTGCACATTCAGCGCGGTGGGTAACCTGTCGGCGCAGGAATCAGAAACCCCGAAACTGCCGGTAAGGAGTGACGGACAACTACTGGACGGCGTGGCTGCCGTCGTGAATGACGGCGTTGTACTGCAAAGTGAGCTGGCGGAAGAGCTGCGCAGCATTGAACAACGTATCAGAGAGAGCGGCACGCAGATGCCGCCCCGTGAGGTTCTCGTGCAGCAAGTGCTGGAACGGCTCGTCATTCAGCAGATCCAGCTGCAGCGGGCAGCGCGCACCGGCATTCAAATTCCCGATGAGGCGCTCAACGATGCGCTGTCATCCATTGCGCAGCGCAACGGCCTGACCCTGGTGCAACTGCCGGCAATGCTCGCGGAGGAAGGACTGGACTACAGCTTGTTCCGCGAGGAAGTTCGCAAACAAATGATTGTTGACCGCCTGCGACAACGTGACGTGCTGTCGCGAATTGCTGTCAGCGACCGCGAGATCGACAACTACATTGAACGCCAAAGCCGCGAGAACAACTCAGAGTACAAGATCTCCCACATTCTGGTCTCATTGCCGTCGGGGGCTACGTCAAAGGACATAGCGGCAGCCGAAGACAAAGTGAACGCACTGTATGAACAACTGCAAAACGGCGCCAACTTCGCTCAGCTTGCTATCGCCAGCTCGGACGGTCAGCAGGCGTTAAGCGGCGGTAGCCTGGGCTGGCGCAAGAGCGGCGAACTCCCGACAATATTTGCCGATGTCGTGCCTGCTTTGCAGGAGGGTGACATTGCCGAACCCATCCGCGCAGGCAGTGGTTTTCACATTGTTAAAGTCGACGAGATCCGCGGCAAGAAACAAACCTTTGAAGACCAGACCCGGATTCGCCACATTCTGATTAAAACCACCGAGATCAAAGACGGCGATACGGCGAAACAACAACTCCTGAAAATCCGCAAACAGATCACGGACGGTGAAGACTTCGCCACCGTCGCGACGGCTGTGTCGGAGGATCCGGGCTCTGCGGCTAAAGGCGGCGATCTCGGCTGGATGGGTCCCGGCGTGTTCGTGCCCGAGTTTGAGGCGATGGCGAATTCACTTCCCATCGGTGAACTCAGTCAGCCGTTCGCGACACCGTTTGGCTGGCACATTCTGGAGGTTCTGGATCGCAGAACCTACGACACCACCGACGATATTCAAAAGCGCGAAGCGATTATGGCCATTCGGAATGCCAAGCTCGAAGAAGAAACCGAACTTTGGGTAAGGCGTATTCGCGACGAAGCCTTCGTCGACTTCCGCATTTAACCCTGCCGCGCAGAACCCCGTGAACACATCGACGTCTGACAGACACGCCGGCCCGGCGGTCAGGATCGCCGTGACCATCGGCGAACCGGCCGGTATCGGTCCGGATATCGCATTGCACCTGGCCAGTCAGGACTGGCCTGCCGAGCTGGTCATTGTCGGTAGCCGTGAGCTGTTGGAAGCTCGTGCTGAGCTGCTTTCCCTCGAGCTCTCGTTTGCCGAGTACAACCCTGCCAATCCGATATCGCCAAGCGTCGCCGGCACGCTGTGCGTACTCGACATGCCTCTGAGCAAGCTGTCGGTATGCGGCAAACCAGACCCGGCGAATGCAGCGGCAGTTCTTGGCACATTAAACCGTGCCTGCGACGGCTGTCTGAGCGGAGAATTTGCGGCAATGGTGACGGCACCGGTGCAAAAAAGTGTGTTGAGCGTTCCGGACACGCCGTTTTCCGGGCATACCGAGTATCTGGCAGAGCGCTGCGGAGTCAGTCAGCCCGTCATGATGCTGGCCGATCTTGAGGCACCGTTGCGGGTCGCACTTGTGACCACTCACCTGCCGTTACGCAAAGTGCCGGACGCAATTACAACTGACGCGATCGTCCGTGTTTGCACCATCGTTGATCAGGAACTTTCCGGTCACTTCGGTATTGATGAACCACGACTTGCCGTTCTCGGACTGAACCCGCATGCAGGAGAAGACGGCCAGCTGGGCGACGAAGAGCTCGAAATCATCGGACCTGCGATTAACAAACTTCGCGCAGCCGGAATCAACGTCACCGATGCGCTGCCGGCCGACACGGCGTTCACCCAACACCATCTGGCAGAGTACGACGCCATCGTAGCGATGTACCACGATCAGGGACTGCCCGTCGTGAAACACGCCGGTTTTGGCAACGTGGTCAACATCACGTTGGGGCTGCCTGTTATCCGCACATCCGTTGATCACGGCACGGCGCTGTCGCTGGCAGGCAGCGGTGCCGCGAGCCCCGACAGCCTGATGGTTGCCGTCGATGCGGCGATTGCAATGAGCAAGCGACGCAGATCCGCATGAGCTTTAACGCTCCGAAAAAACGTTTCGGCCAGAACTTTCTTCACGACGGCAATATCGTTCAGAAAATTGTCGACGCAGTCGCCCCTCAGGAGCAGGACCATCTGGTTGAGATCGGACCGGGCCGTGGCGCGATTACCGAACAGCTCAGCCGCATCGCGCTACTGACCGACGTTATTGAGATAGATCTGGATCTTGCCGACGCGCTGGAGCAACGCCAGTGGCCGCATACCGTTGAAGTCCATCGCGGCGATGCGCTGAAGTTTGATTTTTCTGCGCTTGCCCGCGACGGCGAGAAGCTGCGTTTGGTCGGCAATCTGCCCTACAACATTTCAACGCCGCTGTTGTTTCACTTCCTGGATTCGGCACATCTGTTTGCCGACATGCACGTGATGCTGCAGAAAGAAGTCATCGACCGCATGGTCGCAGCCCCCGGTACGAAACAGTACGGCCGTTTGACTGTGATGCTGGCGGCTCGCTGCGAAGTCGAACATCTGTTCAACATCAAGCCCGGGAGCTTCACGCCGCCGCCAAAAGTCGACTCCAGTTTTGCACGGCTTATTCCGTCCCGGATACCACTGGTCGCAGAATCTCAGTACGACGCGTTCAAGCAGGTGGTGACACAGGCCTTCGGGCTGCGACGAAAAACACTCAGCAATGCACTGAAAGGGCTGCTGGACAGCAACGCCATTGAGGACTGCGGTATTGATCCCGGGCTGCGCGCGGAAGTGCTCACGCCTGAAGAGTTCTTGTTGCTCGCCGAGCAGCTGTAACAGCGCTGCATTGAATACCCGTCGTTGCGGTAGAATAGAACCATGAGTGAACATTTAGCCGATGCCATCCACGTCAGCGCGGTGGTCAACTATCTTGAACATCAGTCGAATCCCGACGCGGACCGGTATGTGTTTGCCTATACCATCTCGATTGAGAACCGCGGCGACATCACGGCTCAGCTGCTTACCCGCCATTGGCTCATTACAGACTCGGACGGCGGCATTCAGGAAGTTCACGGCGACGGAGTGATCGGCGAACAACCTTATATAGCGCCCGGGCAGGTACACACCTACTCCAGTGGCGCGGTCCTTAAAACGCCTGTCGGCACCATGCAGGGAACCTACGGGATGGTGACAGACGACAAGCAACCGTTTGATGCCAGCATTCCGGTGTTTCGACTTGCCGTGCCGGAACTCCTTAACTAGCTGCCCGCAGGACTCTGACTTTGGCCGTCTACGCCATCGGCGATGTACAGGGCTGTTACAGCGAGCTTCGCACGCTGCTCGACAAACTTGCGTTCGACCCTGCGAAAGACCAACTCTGGCTGACCGGTGACCTGGTCAATCGTGGTCCCGAGTCACTGCAAACACTGCGGTTTGTGAAGTCACTTGAGAATGCCTGCATCACAGTGCTCGGCAATCACGATCTCCATCTCCTGGCGCTGCGGTTCGCACCGGCGCCGCCCGATATTTCCCACAATCTGAGCCCTGTGCTGCAGGCTTCGGATGCCGATGAGCTGTTCGACTGGCTGCGCAACCGCCCGCTCGCGCACTACTGCGCTGCTCTGGACACTCTGATGGTCCATGCCGGTATCGCCCCGGCATGGGACGGACTGAAAACCTTACAGCTGGCAGCGGAAGTTGAGGCGCAGCTGCGCAGTGATGATGCACCGGAACTGCTGCAAGCGATGTACGGACGCGATCCCGCGCGCTGGGACGATGGGCTTAACGGAGCCCCGCGCTTACGCTGCATCACCAATCACTTAACCAGAATTCGTCTGGTGTCAGCCGACGGCGGCATGGATTTCTCATACAAAGGCCCGCTGGATCAGGCGCCTGCCGGGTTGATGCCGTGGTTCAAACACCCTGAGCTTGCCAGCGGCAGCCGGCGCATCGTGTTTGGGCACTGGTCAGCGCTCGGGCTGGTGCGCGAGGACAAACTTGTCGGGCTCGATACAGGGTGTGTTTGGGGCGGTTCGCTGACGGCTTGCCAGCTTGACGTGCCGGACGCTGAACCCGTGCAAGTTGCCAGCGAGCAACCGGCACGCTTCTGAAGCCTGCTCAGACCGCGACCGGCGCCTTAATGTGCGGGTGACACTCGTACCCTTCGATCTCAAAATCCTCGAACGCATAACCATCGATGGAATCCGGCTGACGCAAAATGTTCAGGGTCGGCAGCGGCAACGGCTTGCGGGTCAGCTGCAGATCCGCCTGCTCAAGATGATTGAGATACAGATGACAGTCGCCACCGGTCCAGATGAAATCACCAACCGCAAGCCCGGTCTGCTGAGCCACCATATGCGTCAGCAGCGCGTACGAGGCAATGTTGAAAGGCACGCCGAGAAAGATATCCGCACTGCGCTGGTACAGCTGACAGGATAGCTTTCCGTCCGCCACATAAAACTGGAAGAACGCGTGGCATGGCATTAAAGCCATTTGATCAAGCTCGGCAACATTCCATGCACTAACGATAATCCGGCGCGAATCGGGACTGTTTCGCAACAACTCCAGCGTCTGCTCCAGCTGGTCAATGGTGCGGCCGTCCGGTGTCGGCCATGAGCGCCATTGCTTGCCATAAACCGGACCAAGATCACCATTCTCATCGGCCCATTCGTCCCAAATGCTGACGCCATTGTCATTCAGATAACGCGTGTTGGTGTCACCATTCAGGAACCAGAGAAGCTCATAGATAATCGAGCGGGTGTGCAGCTTCTTGGTAGTCACCATCGGGAAGCCCTGCTGCAGATCGAAGCGCATTTGATAACCAAACACACTCAGTGTGCCGGTGCCCGTGCGGTCTTCTTTGCGGGTTCCGTGGTCGCGCACGTGACGCATCAGGTCAAGATATTGCTGCACCGATTACCTCTTCTTGTTTCGTTTCTTGTTGCCGGAATGAGCCGCCGAACGCCCAGCTTTTGCCGTTTTCGGCGCGACATCAGAGGGCTCGTTACGCGAGTAAGCCATGATAATAAATGCGGCACCGAAAACAATCATCGGCAGGCTCAGAAGCTGCCCCATCGTGAACCAGTTAAACGCCAGATAGCCGATATGCGCATCCGGCACCCGCACAAACTCAACCAGGAACCGGAAGATGCCGTAACAAAGCAAAAATGCACCGCAGACAGCTCTGACGGGCGGGCGGGTTGCAGAGTAAATCCAAAGAATTGCGAATAACACCGGTCCTTCCAATACCGCCTCATACAGATTGGATGGATGCACGGCGACACCATTCACCACCACAGCCCAAGGCACGTCAGTGGGTTGGCCCCAGAGTTCACCGTTAATGAAGTTGCCGATTCGACCGGCACCCAGACCGATGGTTACAAAGGGCGCCACAAAATCTGCAACCCTGAAGACGGAGATACCGGCTTTGCGCGCGATCAGCCACATCGCGACAATCACGCCGATCAGGCCGCCATGAAATGACATGCCGCCTTCCCAGACCCGCAGAATACTCAGCGGGTCATTGAGCACATTGGTCCAGCCGTAAAACAGCATGTAACCGAGGCGGCCGCCCAGAATCACACCCATAGCCACATAGAACAGCAGATCATCAATCTGCTCGACGGTAAACGGCTGACCCCATTCGCGCGCCCGCTTGCGCCCCAGCAGCCAGCCACCGGCGAATCCTGTCAGATACATCAGGCCGTACCAGCGAATAGCGAGCGGGCCAATCTGGACGGCAATCGGGTCGATATCGGTATAAATAAACACGTGCGGATTCTAACCCACCGCGCGACGCGAATGCTGCCGCAAACTCACCGAACGGGTTATAGTCTCGGCTGTTTTGATTTGACCAGTGCCCGCATGAACCGCCTCGCTCAGGAAACCAGCCCCTATCTTCTGCAACACAAAGACAACCCGGTGGACTGGTACCCCTGGGGCGACGAGGCGCTGTCACTGGCCCGCGAGCAGAACAAACCGATCCTGCTGTCGGTCGGCTACTCTGCCTGCCACTGGTGCCACGTGATGGCACACGAATCGTTCGAAGACGAGCCGACAGCCGAGCTGATGAACCAGCTGTTCGTCAACATTAAGCTCGATCGTGAAGAGCGACCGGACCTGGACCGCATTTATCAAACCAGCCATCAACTGCTGAATCAGGGTGGCGGCGGCTGGCCGCTCACCGTATTTCTGGCACCCGACAACCTGCTGCCGTTCTTTGCAGGCACCTACTTTCCGAAAGAAGCGCGCCAGGGCATGCCCGCATTCCGGGAAGTACTGACACAGTTAAGCAGCTACTTTGAAAACAACCAGAACCAGCTGCAACAACAGGGCGAAGCGCTGGCAGACGCACTGCAAAGCATTCAACCGCAAGCGGCCGAAGACAGTTTGCAGCTGACGGACGAGCCGGTTACCGCCGCACGGCAGAAGCTTGGCGATGCTTTCGACAAGGAGTATGGCGGGTTCGGCGGCGCGCCCAAATTTCCGCACCCGGGCAATCTGGAGAGGCTGCTACGTCACTGGCGACGCTCTGCCAATAGCAGCGAGCCGGACGTCGATGCCTTGTTTATGACCGCGCTGACAATCAGTCGCATGCAAAACGGCGGCGTGTTTGATCAGATCGGCGGTGGTTTTTTCCGCTATTCCGTCGACGGGCAATGGCAGATTCCGCACTTTGAGAAAATGCTCTACGACAACGGCCCTTTGTTGGCGCTCACCGCGCAACTCTGGAAGGCCAGCGGTGACGATGCTTTTCGGCGCGCAGCGTCGTTAACAGCCGACTGGGCGCTGCGCGACATGCAGACCAGCGAGGGCGGATTTTGCGCAGCGCTTGATGCAGACAGCGAGGGCAAGGAAGGCACCTACTATCTGTGGACACCCGACGAGATCAAAGCCACGCTGGACAACTATGAATATACTGCTGCAGAGCATCTGTATGGTCTGCGCGAACCGCCCAACTTCGAAGGCAAATGGCATCTCATCAATCGCTTATCGCTCGACGAGCTGATGGAGCAAGCCGGATACACCAAGTCGAAGTTGCAGAACCTGCTGGATAGTGCGCAGCAGAAGCTGCTCACGGTGCGCACTGAACGACCCTCGCCAGAGCGCGACAACAAAGTATTAACAAGCTGGAATGCGCTGCTCATTCGTGGACTGACGATTGCCGGCGATTGCCTGCAACGGCCGGAACTGATTGATGCGGCAAACGGCGCACTCGACTTCGTGCGCACGAATATGGTTGTCGACCAAC
>CAYLLI010000006.1:761-11040 GCA_964384295.1 uncultured Chromatiaceae bacterium | reverse complement strand
CGCTTTGACGCCTATCTCGATGACTACGCGTTTCTGTTGGACGCCTGCATCGAGCAGCTGCAACGCGAGTGGTCGGATGCCAATCTGGAATTTGCGATATGGCTGGCCGATGAGTTGCTCGAACATTTTGAAGACACCACGAATGGCGGATTCTTCTTTACCCGGCATGATCATGAAGCACTGCCGTACCGGCCAAAGACATTCGCTGATGACTCACTGCCAGCCGGTAACGCAGTAGCTGCGCTCGCATTGAACCGTCTCGGTGCGCTGCTGGGTGAGCCACGTTACCTGAATGCCGCAGAGAACACGCTGCGCGCCGGATGGTCAGCAATGCTCGAATTCCCGCATGGCCACGCAACCCTGATCACTGCGCTGGATGAGTTTCTGCAACAACCTCAGATCATCATTCTTCGCGGCTCTGAAGCGGACGACTGGCGAGACTCGCTGCAGCAGGTCTACTCGCCCGACCAACTGTGCTTTGCCATTCCGGAATCGGCAAACCTGCCGGCAGGACTGGCATTGAAAACGCCGCTGGACAACACCGTTGCTTACGTATGCCGGGGCACGCAGTGTGACGCACCGGTTCACTCGCTGACCGATCTGGCAGCACAGATTAGCGGGCGCTGAACAATGCCTGCATCGCGATCCGCACAACCTCAGGAATACTTCACCGAAGAACGTTGCTATATCACTGAGTTTCACAATACGCCCGACGACCCGGGCGTATCGCTCGCTCAGGCGCGCGTTGAACCCGGCATAACAACCAAATGGCATGCGGTGATCGATACCGTCGAGCGCTATGTCATCCTGAGCGGGACAGGCATCGCGGAAGTCGGCGACCAGCCTCCGCTAACTCTGAATGCGGGCGATCACCTTGTTATTCCAGCCGGAGAGCGGCAACGAATTCAGAACGTCGGCGATAAAGACCTGATCTTTCACTGCATCTGCACACCCCGCTTTGACTGGAACAACTATCGCTCACTGGAAGACTAGCCACTGCTCCGGCTAAGTTGGCGCTGACCAACGGCTGCAGATTGAGTCATTTCGCTGAATAAGCTAACGGTCCGATACATACCGGACTGGCACGAAGCCCCGATACCGCTGTCCGGAAGGGCTCTGTCCACCTTGCGCCCAGCGCCGGATGTGATTAAATCGGCGGGTCGACGAGTCAACCGATTTTGGTATTATCCGTTCGTACTTATACATCCACATAGTGAGTGAGAGAAAAATATGAAAGCAATTCGAATTCTTAGCGCAGCAACATTGGCCATTGCCGGCATGTTTGCCGGTATCAACGTTGCTCTCGCAGGCGCCCATGACGGCGGCGTAGAGATCACCGGTGAAGGTGCATGCTCTTTCATCCAGGAAAACATGTTTGCAGGTCCTTACAACGTATGTCAGGAGCCTGTAGGTCCTGAGTCATGCGCAGCACTGGGCACAGCAGCAGACAACGCTGACGCTTCACACGCCGAAGGCACTTGCAGCACCGAAGGTCTGGTCGGTACTTGCGACACAGGCACTCTGAAAACGCTGTACATGAGCGGTGATCCCGACGAACTGGAAATCGGCTGCGGCTTCCAGGGCGGCGACTGGATTCCTGCCGGCTAAGCAGAAATTCTGCTGAAAAAGAAAGGGTGAGCATTATTGCTCACCCTTTTTTTTGCCTGTTAAATGCTAACGGGTTCAGCCAAAGATAGCCCTGAGAACAAAGAAAAACGTAATCGACAGCAACGCGCCCGCTGGAATCGTAATCACCCAGGACAGGAAAATTTTTCCGACAACACCCAGATTGATTGCGCTGATTCCCCGCGCTAAACCTACCCCGAGGACGGCACCGACCAGCACGTGAGTTGTCGACACAGGCATGCCTGTGCCGGACGCAAACACAATCGTAAACGCTGCGGCCAATTCCGCAGAGAAGCCGCGACTGGGCGTCAGCGACGTAATGTGACTGCCAACCGTCATAATTACATGCCGCCCGTAGGTAGCCAGACCGATCACAATACCCACACCACCAAGCATCAGAATCCAGATAGGCAGCTGCGCTTTCTGCAGAACCTCGCCGGTTTGGGCCACACTAACGATCGCAGCCACCGGCCCGATCGCATTAGCGACGTCGTTGGAACCATGAGCAAATGCCATGGAACTCGCGGTAATCACCATAAGAACAGCAAAAACCTTTTCGACCGTGGCGTAATGGAACGCGCGCTCCGCCTTCTTATCAACCGTGATGCGCATGACGAAGATCCGGCCGACGGCACCAATCACTGCGGCAAGGCACGCGGAGCCAATATACGCCTGACTCACCGACACATCGATACCAACGTGTTTCAGGCCTTTGAACAACGTCACCAGACAGATCAGAAACACCGTGAAAAAGATGTATACCGGAGCGTATCGACGCGCCCGCTCCAGCGGATCAGCCTGCTCCAGAATCAGTTTCTGAATGGATGTAAAGATCAGAAAGGCAAAAATTCCGGCTGTCAGCGGAGAAATAACCCAACTAGCGACAATCGCGCCGACCTTGCCCCATTTGACTGCATCTGCACCCAGGCCAACGGCGGCAAAACCGACAATCGCACCGACAATCGAGTGCGTGGTTGAAACAGGCCAGCCCCGGCGTGATGCAATCAGCAACCAGGTTCCTGCGGCCAGCAAGGCCGCCAGCATTCCGAAAACCAGCAACTCGGGCTGTCCGGTAAACGCGCTTGAGTCCACCATGCCTTTGCGAATCGTCGAAGTCACCTCACCGCCGGCCAACACAGCACCCGCAAACTCAAACACGGCAGCAACAATAATTGCCTGTTTAATGGTAAGCGCCTTGGACCCGATTGAGGTTGCCATCGCATTCGCAACGTCATTGGCACCAATACCCCATGCCATAAACAAACCGAACGCTGCTGCAAGCGCCAGATAGATAGCCGCCTGTTCCATAATCGTTTACTCAGTGATTCATTAATAGTTCGAGACGACGGCCGATCCGCTCTGCCATATCGCCGATTTCGCCAATGGACTCGATAACCCGGTACAAAAACATCACATCAACGGGTGGCAGAGTCTGTTCAATCTCAAACAGGGTATTGCGAAGCTCAGCTTGCATTTGGTCAGTATCGTTCTCGATCAAATCGAGTTCGTTGATCAGCCCTGCAACCAGTTCGGCCTCTGCACCGCGGAAGCCGGTTTCATACAGCTCATCCAGCTCCCGTATGGTCTTGCGCGCACCTTTTGCTGCATCAACGTTACGGGCAACAAACGCACCGAATGAGCTCTGCAGCGCCGCAGGCACAATCATTCTTCGACCGATAACCAAACCGGACACGTCGCGGGCGAGATTCGGGATTTTGTCTTGCACCAAAACGAGATCGAGCAAATCACCGCGTGCGACCGGCATAAACAATGCTTTCGACAGCTGCATTCGAATCTGCTTCTTGATCTCATCGGCCTCATTCTCCAGCCCGATAATCTTGTCGCGCGATGTTTGCACAGCCGTCCAATTCTCGGCAGCCACGGCTTCAAAGAACACAATCAGCTCTTTAGCAGCCCGATAGCACAACTCCATATGTTCCTGAATCGGTGCAACAGGCGAAGCACCAAAGATTTTCGAAATGTAGCTTTCCATGGACTCGAACTCCCACCGGGAATTTGCTCTGACCGTCGCTAATCTTCACATGTAACAAAACTGTAATAAAGCCAAAACTGCGCAGACCGCATGCCGACGAGCCTCCGCAACACAGCAACGCTGTGTTACTTTGTAAGCACTGCGGTTACAGATAGCGGGCAACGCCCGTGAAGCGTCAGATTATGTCGGCAAACGCCAGTATTGCTGTAGAAAATGACACCCCGGAAGAATCGGTCATCGTGATCGCGGGCGACTGGCGCCTGGAGAGCCCGCGTCCGGGCATTCAGCAAACGCTGGATACACTCAAACAGAACCGAAGCAAACTGTCGTTTCGCTGCACAGGTCTCGAAGCATGGGACAGCGGTCTACTCACCGCACTGTGCGCAATCTATGCTCAGGCAAAGGAATACGAACACGAGGTCGACCTTGACGGCCTGCCTGAAGGGGCTCAGAAGCTGCTGCATCTGGCCTTTGCCGTCGAAGAACGCGAAGGTGCCCGTCGCGAAGTCAGCCGGGAGTCGCTGCGCGAGCGGATCGGCAAAGCAGCAATTGATGCCTGGGAAAGCTGCCTGCAAATCAGCGATTTCATCGGCAAGCTGACGCTGTCGTTCGGCAGGTTTTTTCGTGGCAAAGCCAACTATCTGAAAAGCGATCTCGCGACCGTGATTCAGGAAGCAGGTGCCGAGGCGCTGCCGATTATCGGACTGATCAGTTTTCTGATGGGCATGATCTTTGCGTTCGTCGGCGTTATCCAGCTCACAAGCTTCGGGGCCGGCATTTATACGGCCGATCTGGTCGCAGTGGCCATGGTCAGAGAGATGGCGCCGATTATGACCGCGATCCTGATGGCCGGTCGCACGGGTGCTTCATACGCGGCACAGATTGGTACGATGAAAGTGAACGAAGAGCTGGATGCGCTGACTACACTGGGCATTGACCCGATCGACTTTCTGGCGCTGCCGCGGGTGATTGCTCTGGTCATCATGATGCCGTTGCTGACCATGTACAGCAGCTTGTTTGGCATCATCGGCGGACTTGCCGTGGGCACAACGATGCTCGATATCAGTCCGCTCCAGTACATTGTGCAAACCGAGTCGGCGGTCACTCTGACGACGATGTTTGGCGGCCTGTTTAAATCCGTTGTCTACGGCAGTCTTGTCGCCGTTGCCGGCTGTATGCAAGGCATTCAATGCGGTAACAACGCGATGGCTGTTGGTCAGGCAACGACAAAAGCTGTCGTAATGGGCATTGTTATGATTGTGGTCAGCGCCGCGGTACTAACCGTTATCTACGTGAACCTGGACATCTGATGGCTGCAGCGAAGACGAATGATCCGCACATTGTCGTTGAGAACATGACGATGGCCTATGGTGACTTCGTGATTCAGCAGAATCTGAATTTCACGATCAATCATGGCGAGGTGTTCATCATCATGGGTGGCAGCGGCTGCGGCAAAAGCACCTTGTTTAAATGCCTTATCGGCCTGAAAGAGCCCGATACCGGGTCCGTCAGTTATGACGGGGTTGATTACTGGGCTGCCGACGAAGACCACCAGCTAGGGCTCAAGCGGAAGTTCGGCGCCTTGTTTCAGAATGGTGCTCTGTGGAGTTCGATGACGCTGTCGGAAAACATAGGGCTACCGCTCAAGCAGTACACCTCGCTTACTGACGCCGAAATAAACGAAGTCTGCTCTTACAAACTGTCGCTGGTCGGACTGGCGGGCTTTGAAGACTACTACCCGAGCGAGATATCCGGCGGCATGCGCAAACGGGCCGGGCTGGCACGGGCAATGGCGTTAGACCCGGAGATTCTGTTTTTCGATGAGCCTTCTGCAGGGTTGGACCCGATCAGCTCCAAGTTGCTCGATGATCTGATTCTGGAGCTGCGTGACAGCCTCGGCACGACCATTGTGGTGGTGTCGCATGAGCTGGCCAGCATATTCAGTATCGGTGACAACTCGGTCTTCCTGGATCCTGTCACACGCACCCAACTGACCACCGGAAACCCCCGTGAGCTGCGCGAATCGTCGCCTTCCAAGGATGTGCGAAACTTCCTGTTGCGGGGTAAATTAGACGAAGCCGACGCCAGCGGAAAAACCACAGGAAACCGTCATGAGTAAGAAAGCGAACCCCGCGTTAATTGGTGGTTTTGTCATTGGCGCAATTGCATTGCTCGCAGGCGCTGCGATGATTTTCGGCGGCAGCCAGGCATTCAAGCAAACCAATCGCTACGTCAGCTACTTTGAGGGCTCGGTAAAGGGCCTGCGGGTAGGATCAAACGTTATGTTCCGCGGCGTTCAGGTGGGCTATGTTACGGAAATCAGCTTGCTCGCTTCGCTGGATACACTCGAGACGCTGGTTCCGGTGGTTTATGAAATTGATCCGGAGAAGTTCAAGTTTATCAGTGATGACAAAGTCATCGACTCGACCGCACGGGAAGCGAGGAACGTTTCTGTCGATGATTGGATTCAGGTCGGCTTGCGCGCTCAGCTTGATTCAGAAAGCTTCGTGACGGGTCAACTAATGGTCGAGCTTGATTTTCAGCCGGACACCGAAGTGGTGTTCCGCAACGAGACGTTACCCTATCCCGAGATACCCTCCATACGTTCCGGTGTCGCGCAGGCTATTGAAGACGCGCAGCGTTTCTTTGCAGAGCTGCAGCAAGAAGTTGATATCGCGGAGCTGGGCAGAAAGCTGAACAGTATTCTTGATGGTGTTGATGAACTTGCCAACTCTGAAGAGCTCCGTTCAGCGCTGGCGAGCATAGATGCCATAGTAAGCAACGACAGCACTCAGGCTCTGCCTGCTGATCTGAGAAAAGCGATCAACGATCTCGATGTCGCCGTCAACAGTGCTAACGGTTTAATTAATAACCTGGATGCTAACGTCGTGCCGGCCGCCCGAAGCCTGGCAGGCACTCTGGATGAGGCAGAACAATTCCTGACCGAAGCCCGCCGGAACATTGACGGTGAATCGGCTCTGGCCGTCCAGCTCAATGACACGCTGAAGGATGTATCGGATGCGGCGCGCTCGATCAGAGTTCTGGCAGATTACATAGAGCAACATCCCGAAGCCCTTATTCGCGGCAAAAAGTAGGCCTTTAACCATGAATCGTTTTCCTTCAAACCGTTCGTCTTTGCCCCTGCTGACAGCGCTGCTGGCATGTTGCTGCATTGTGACCGGCTGTGCCTCATCACCGGCGAGCAACTTCTACATTCTCGAGCCGATGCCGCCCGCGACAACGGCAAGCGCTGAGCGCCGGCTCACCGTTCGCGTCGGACCCATTGAAATGGCGGAGTATCTGGACCGTCCACAGATCATTACCCGAACCGGAACGAACTCGCTCAAGGCAGACGAGTTCAATCGCTGGATAGAGCCACTCGACAGCAGCTTTTTGCGCGCACTAACGACCAATCTTGGCGCTGCATTGAACAGCCCCAAAGTGCAGCCTTTCAGCACCGGGCGGGCCAGCGCAGAGCTGTTTGATTATCAGGTGCTGGTTAATGTCACGCAGTTTGACGTGGACTCAGCCAATAACGCTGTAATGACCGGTCAGTGGGGGGTTGTGTCTTTGGAACAGGATAAGATCTTTGACGCACAACAAATTGATATGCGAACCGTCGCTGCGAGCAGCGACTATGCGGATCGCGCCGCAGCACTGTCGCAGCTCGTCAGCCAACTGGCGGAAAAAATAGCAGCGGATATTCGCGCAGTCGACTCTGCAAACGCCGGCAGAGCGGCTCTCAGCGACGACGCACCTTAACGGGTCTCAACCGCCTCTGCCACTGACTGCTCGATCCAACGAACAAAGTTGTCGTGCTGCATGATGCCTTTGGCATTGAACGTATAGCGAAGCCCCCGCAAATCCCTACGTAACTCGGCCTGAACCGTGCGGGCTCCCAGCAAGTTAGTTATCACGAGCACCTCATAACCCTTATCCTGAGCCGCTTTCACCAGGGCCCGCATTTGCTCGACATTTGCTGCCCGCACAGCTTTCGGCGCGTCATCCTGCAGCGATGCAACGGCAACGTCTGCGAAATTAAGCCGCGCCTGCACTTCATCAACCTGCTTTTGCAACAGCGTCAGCACCACTTCGTTATCAGCTGCCGACTCAGGTCCGTGTGCCACGAGCAGCAAAAACTCGTTATCAGGCTGGCGACTGACTTCGCGCGCATAGTCCGCCAACGTGTCCACAATTAACGGGTCATCCTCAGGCGGCTCGCCAAACAGCAGCGGCACGTTACTCGTTACCGGCGCCACCGCAATGTACGCGGGATCGTCAATCAGACCGAAGATGTACTGCCACTGCCGCATCAGGCTGTTGTAGCGATTGCTAACTACCGGCACCACGACAATTCGCTTGGCACCCGCAGCCTCAAGATCATTAATCGCGAACTGAATGTGATCGGACATCATCATACTCATCCCCAGTGCCAGAGCCGTGGGTTGCTGAGCCGCCAGCGGATTCAGGCGTTGCCTGAAGATGTTGTCACCGGCCGTACGAAACCCGTGCGCAAGCACGAGGACCCCGGTTTCGCCCCGCAGATCCAGGTCACTGATATACCACTCGTAGTTCGGTCCCATACGGTCCATGACGGTCTGAATGGTTGCAGTATCGACCGGCGCAAACTGCTCGACACGCTGGCGCAGTTCCGCGGCATTTTCTTCTGTCACCTGATGCTGCATGTCGTAGAAACGACGACCGCGGTCATCCAGCGCGGCGCTTTCCATTGAATGACTATGAGCCGGCGTGCCATTCGAGTCTTCGGCAGCAATCGCCAAGCTCGGCACACCAGCTGTCAACAACAAGCACATAAAGATACGCAGAGTCATAGAGCCTCCGAACACAGTGGAACTTGAGTTCCACTGTACCAATAAAACCGGTCCGGATAGCCAAATTGGCAGTAAACCGTGTTGCTGTTGCTCTGCGCCGGCGAATGCGTGATATTAGCGTCACTTGTATCAACCCCGAACAGAGCCGCCATGCTAGAAGCCATCAACCAGTTCATCGTTCGCTGCTCATTCTCGAAGGTCAAGTTTGCCGCTCTGTTTATCGGCTTTTTCGGAAGTTTGCGAGCGCTGCTATTTATCGGCGAAACCTTCAAAGTGCACGCCAACGGGGCGGTGCCCTTTGACCTGCAAAACGAGCTGACGTCTGAGCAAATATTTGCCCAGCTCGCCAATTACGCTGACGAGGCATACACCCTCTATTACGTTTTTACCGCAATTGATTATGCGTTTCCGCTGCTGGCAGGCTTGTTTTTAGCCACGATCTGGGCGTTCGTGCTATGCCACTGTCTGCCAAGTTGGTACGAGAAATTTCTTCAGCACAATCTGTTCCTACTGCTACTGATACCCACGGTGTTTGACTGGATGGAAAATGTCACTTTGCTGACGGTCATTCTGGCGTATCCGGAGCCGCTGTACGGCGTGGCCGAGGCGGCGGTCATCGCAAAGAAAATCAAGCTAGCCACAACCGTGACCGCGCAGGCATCGACCCTGCTAATACTGCTTACCGGAGCCGTTATTTGGCTGCGCCGGCGGTTTAGTCGCTAAACGATCTACTCCGATACTGATGCGAGGCGCTCATCGACAGCGGCAGCTATCCACTGCTGATAGTTAGGGTGTTCGGATAGCCCCGTATCGACCAACTGATACTCAAGACCTCTGAGGTCTTCCACCACTTTCTGCTGAACACCAAAGCTTGCGCTCGCCACCACCGCGACAATCACGGTGTTGCCCTTGCGGTTTGCGCTGCTCACCCAGCGTCTCAGCTTCTTAACATTGGCGGCGCGAATCGGCGGATACGCGTCGTCCTGCAGATTGATCATTCGCACGTCGGCGAATCCGCCCTGCGCTTTGATTCTTGTCACATGCTCGCGCTGAGCGTTTAAGTCCAGCTCGTTGTCGTCAAGCTCTTCAGGGCCGTGACCGACAAGGATGACCGTTTCATTCCCGGGTTCCGTGCTTTTCTCATTAATGAATTCAAGCAACGCTGCCGAGATCAACGGATGGGCATCGAAATTGGCTGCCATTAGCAAGCGGGCATCAGTGCTAACGCGCGGCACATCGAGATATGAAGAATCCTCCCGCATACCAAACACATACTCCCACTGGCGCATTAGCGAGTTGTAGCGGGTCGGCGTGGTTGGCACCAACACAATGGTTTTCGCACCAGCGCCCGTCAGGTCATCCACCGCTGATTGAATGTGCGATGACATCATCATGGCCATACCAAACGAGATCGCCGTTGGCTGGTTTTCAGCCATTGGCCGAAGCCGGTCACGAAACAACCGGTCGCTGTTTTCACCCACACCGTGCGACAGAACCAGCACCCCGGTATCGCCTTGCACCGAGCTATCGCTAACGTACCACTCATAGTTCGGGCCCATCATGGCCATATTGAGTTCCGCTTCGCGGTCGGTCAGCGCACGGTACAGCGAAATCTTCTCCCGCAAAGCAGCCAGTTCAGCGTCGCTGAGCGAATGATCCATGGTGCCCGGATCGCGTTTACCTTCAGCGTCCATCGCGGGCGCAGAACCATGCTCGTGGTGGCTGTGCTGGTGCTCTTCAGCGATTCCCGTAAAGGCAACACCAGCGACTGCCAGCAGCAGAAATAACGCCCTTAATCGTGTGAGAGACTTAATAAGCATATGTAACT
>CAYLLI010000006.1:0-751 GCA_964384295.1 uncultured Chromatiaceae bacterium | reverse complement strand
AGCCGCATAGTCAGACTCAACCTCCAGACGACCATCGACCATATGCAAACTCCGGTCAGCGGCCTGCAGCATGGAACGGTCGTGCGTCACCATGACAGCCGCGACGTTCTGCTGATGGCACTGCTCGCACAGCAGATCCACAATCTGTCGGCCACGCTCCTGGTCAAGCATTGAGGTCGGCTCATCAACCAGCAGCAATGACGGCCCGGTCATTAAAGCGCGGGCGATACCTATTCGCTGCCGCTCACCACCGGACAACTGATGCGGTTTGCGATCAGCACGATGCGTCATAGAGACTGAATCCAACAGTTGCTGCGCGCGTGCTCTGTCGTTTTTGCCCGGACGACGACCCGTCATATGGATCATTAGCAGCAACTGATCGATTGCCGATAGTGACGAAACCAGATTCGATTGCTGAAAAACGAACCCGATGGACTGCAGCCGGAGCTTCGTCAGCTCGCTGTCCTTCATCGTTGTTAACTCGCGACCATCAATCATTACTGATCCGCTGGTCGGGTGTCGCAAGCCGCCACACACGGCTAGCAGGCTCGACTTGCCGGCGCCTGAAGGGCCGAGCACGGCCAACAGCTCACCCTGGGAGACCTGCATGCTGACATGATCAAGCGCCAGCACGCGCTGGTCGCCGTCGCCCAACTCCAGCACAACATTGTTCAGCTGCAAACTCACCGCACTCTCCTACCTTGCCCGACCGAGGGCAATAATCGGATCAATGGCCGTGATCAGCCGCACC
>CAYLLI010000005.1:0-30763 GCA_964384295.1 uncultured Chromatiaceae bacterium | reverse complement strand
TTACCGCCCGGCTTCGATTGGCTCCGGAGCCGCAGGCGCTGGTGCTGTTTCTGCTTCCTCAGGCAAAAACAGCGCTCCCTTCTGGCCGCAAGCCGTCAGGAAAAGCAGAAGCAGCGAGGCAAAAAGCAGCCTCACTTCTTGTAGGCCTCACCGACTTTTCTGTACGCCTCGCGAAAGCTGATCCCTTCTTCAACCACCAGTTTGTTGGCATCGCCGGCCGCGTGCACTGATGGATCAAGAGAGATGTTCTCGGGCCTGAAGTAGAGACCCTCAAGCAAACTTGCCATGATCAGCGCAGAGTCTTCAGCAAGGTCAATCGCTTTAAACAAAGGCGGCTTGATCCGCTGCAGATCGCGCTGATAACCCGATGGCAGTTTGTTCGTAATGCCCAGCACCTCTGTCAGACATCCCTGCATCGTCGCGGTTCCGGCGCGCACCAGTTCGAGCACGTCCGGATTTCTTTTCTGCGGCATGATCGATGAGCCGGTTGTCATCGTGTCCGGTAAGCCGACGTATGCGAACTCCTGAGTGTAGAAAAGCAGCAGGTCGGATGACAGCCTGCCAAGATCCTGCATCAACAGGCACAGCTCAAAAATCAGCGTTGCTTCGGCTTTACCCCGCGACAATTGCACGGCCGTAACGGGCTCGTGTACAGACTCAAATCCCAGCGCATCGGCAGTGGCTTGCCGGTCGATGGGAATGTTGGGGGTGCCGTAGCCGGCAGCGCTGCCCAGCGGTGACAGGCTAATCCGTGCAAGTGTTCTTTGAATACCTGCCATGTCGTCCCGAAGCTCGGTAATAAAGGCACCGGCCCACAGAGAGACTGAGCTCGGCATGCCCTGCTGCATGTGGGTGTAGCCCGGCAGCTCAATGTCGCCAAACCGGCTGTCGATGCCTTGCAGAGACTCAATGACTTCGCCTGCAGCTGCTGCCAGAGCCGCCGCAGCGTCTGTCAGATACAGTCTGAGGGCCGCAAGCACCTGATCGTTTCTTGATCTGCCCAGATGAATCCGTTTGCCTGCCTCGCCGATGTCGGCGGTCAGCCGGCCTTCCAGCGCGGTGTGCACGTCTTCGTCCTGCAGTGAGATCTGCCACTCGCCGGCAGCATGTGAGGCGGCTAAAGCATTGAGACCGCTTTCTATGTCGGCGACGTCAGCTTCGCTGAGCAGGCCCTGCTGATGAAGCATGCGGGCATGCGCGATCGATGCCCGCACATCATAGGGTACGAGTCTCGCGTCGAGCAGATGATCTTCGCCCGCGGTATACCGCAGGATCTTCTCATCCAGCGGTTCGCCTTTGTCCCACAAGCGAGTGTTGGAGTCTGACATTAGTCCTGTCCTTGCTCTGCCGGTGACAGCGCGTTGATGTGTTTGACGATCAGCGTGCCTGTGCCTTCATTGGTAAAGATTTCAAGCAGCAGACTGTCGGGAATCTTATAAGAAATCATATGCACTCTGGATACGCCGCCATGAATGGCAGACTCAATAGCCGTTGCTTTGGGCAACATGCCGCCCTGCAGGGAACCATTGTCCCGGAGCACCTGCAGACCTTCGATATCCACGTAGGAAATAATCGAGCCTAAATCATTCACGTCTTCCAAAATGCCCGGAGCGCCGGTGGTAAGAATTAACTTCTCGGCATTCAATGCTGACGCAATCTCTGCGGCCACAGTATCGGCGTTGATGTTGAGCAGCACGCCATCTTTATCGGCTGACAACGGGCTGATGACCGGCACAAGGCCGTTGTCCAGTTGCGCCCGGATCACGCTGACGTCGACCGAATCAATGTTGCCGACGAACCCGTAGTCGACCATGTTGCCACTCACATCAACGGGTGGCCGCTTGCTCGCCTTGATCAGGCCGCAGTCCACGCCGCTTAAGCCGACAGCCGGCACGCCCAGGCCCCGGCATGCCGCCAGAATCTGTGTGTTGATGTCGCCGTTCAGCACCATCGCAGACACTTTCAATGTCTCCGCATCTGTCACTCTGCGACCTTCAATCATATTGGTTTCAATGCCCAGCGTGCCGGCGAGTTTGGTGGACTGTGGTCCGCCGCCGTGGATCACGATGCAATGGATACCAATCTGATGAAGGATCGCAACCTGTTCCATCAGCGTTCTGGTGCTTGCCATTGTCTCGAAAACTTCTCCGCCGGCCTTGATGACAAAGACCTTGTTCTTAAACATGCGGATGTACGGCGTCGCATGTTTCAGCGCCGCTACGACAATATCTCTGTTTTTCGAGTTGTTAATCATTGCTATTTATTTCCAAGCAGTTGATGCAGCACTGCCATTTGCGCGTACATTCGATTCCGCGCCTCAGGAATAACCACGCTCCGCGGGCCGTCCAGAATTTCGTCAGCAACCACGACGCCGCGTCTTACCGGCAGGCAGTGCATGAACCGCGCATCATCCTTGGCTGTCGCAAACCAGCTCTCGTCGATGCACCAGTCTTTTAAACCTTCTCTTGCCTTCGCGTCATTCGGCAAGTGACCGTAGTGTTTGGTCGATGCCCATGATTTCGCGTAGATCACCTGCGCGCCTTCCAAAGCCGCGGCTCTGTCGTTCGTTTCCGTAACCGAACCGCCCGATTGCTCGGCAGCAGCGCTGGCTTTTGCCATGACCTGTTCGGGCAGTTCGAAGCCGTCAGGGCGCAACACGGTGACGTCCATGCCGCGCATGGCTGCCATATGCACGGTTGCCGATGGCACAGCCAGCGGCAAAGCCTTCGGATGGTAAGCCCAGCTCAGCACAAACTTGCCGCCGTTACGCGGCAGATTCAGATCGTCCATGGTCTTCCAGTCCGCCAGGCTCTGGCAGGGATGGTTAATGGCAGATTCCATATTGATCAGCGGCACATCAACCAGCCCCCGGAAGCGCATGTAGTCCTTGTCGGATACATCGTGCTCGAGGTTCTCCCGTTCGGCGAAGACCCGAATCCCCATGGCGTCCGCATACGACGCAATGACCGGAATCGCCTCGCGAATGTGTTCCGCAGCATCGCCGTCCATGACGATGCCATGGCGGGTTTCCAGGCCGTGAATCGACATGTCCGGCGAGATCACAAATGAGCTGCCGCCGAGCCTGCCCATGGCTGCCTGAAAGGATGCCAGTGTGCGCAGCGACGGGTTCATGAACAGCAGTGCCAGAATTTTTCCCTCGAGAGCACGCGGCTCCGGGCTCGTTTCCAGCCGGCGCGCGAGCGTCAGCAGTTCCTCGACTTCTTCAGGGGAAATCAGTGCCAGATCTTGAAACTCTTTCATGTCGTTACCTTTCGGAAAAACCGTCAATGACTGTAGTCAGTAATGTGCCTTAACCAATCTGATCAAGCGCATCGATGAGTGTTTGCATGTGTTCTTGTTGCAGCGTCAACGGAGGCAGCAGGCGGATCACGTTCGGGTCCGAGCTGCCGCCGACCAGAATGTTCTTTTCGCGCAGCTCTGTGGCCACGTCCTTGGCCGGTCTGTCGCAAATAAGCCCGGTGAGAAAGCCTTTTCCCTGAACGCCAACCACCGGTCCTACCGGGCAGTGGGCCCGCAGAAACTCAGACTGTCGGTTAACGTTGTCGATCAGGTTTTCTGATTCGATGGTATCCATCACAGAAATCATGACGGCACAGGCCAGGGGCCCGCCGCCGAACGTTGTTCCCAGATCGCCATTGCTGACTGCCTTGCTCAGTTCATTAGTGACAATCACCGCGCCGCAGGGGAAGCCGCCGCCCAACGCTTTGGCTGTCGTGATGATTCCGGGTGTCACTCCCGACAGTTCAATGGCAAACGGCGCACCGCACCGACCCATTCCGGTTTGGACTTCATCGGCAATTAAAACGGCACCGGTAGCCTCGCATTGCGCAGCAATGGCTTGGACAAATTCCGGGCTCAGGTCATAACCACCTGCAACACCTTGTACTGGCTCAATAATGACTGCGGCGGTGTCCGTATCAATCAGCTTCTCGATGTCCGAGATACTCTCCCGCGGCAAGAAGTCCACTTTGAACGGCGTGTTCGGAAACGTATACCAGCTGTCCTTCGCACCCCAGGTGCACGCTGCCGCAGCCGCCGTCCGCCCATGGAAACCATGCTCGATGGCAACCACATTCGTGCGTCCGGTATGTTTCATCGCAATGCGCAGCGCATTTTCATTGGCTTCTGCGCCGCTGTTCACCAAGAACACGTGGTCGAGGCCAGCCGGAGAAAAAGCCGCCAGCTTTTTCGCAGCAAGCGCACGCACATCAAGCGCCACCGCGTTGCTTTGGAAAAACAGTGTTTGCGCTTGCTCATTCAATGCAGCAACCACCGCGGGGTGACTGTAACCGAGCGCGGCTACCGCGTGTCCGCCGTAGAAGTCCAGAATCTTTCTGTCTTTGCAGTGAATGTAGGGTCCTTCTGCCGATACCGGTTCGAAATCCCACTGGCCGTATACCTGCAAAAGGTGTTCGGCTTCCGCTGCTTTTGCTGTTGTGATGGTGTTGCTCATTGTTTTAGCCCCAACCGGTTGCCGACGCAGTCAGTCCTGCGGTTTCAGCAAAGCCCAGTTTGCGGTTCATCCACTGCACTGCGCCACCCGCAGCACCTTTGATTAAGTTATCGATTACGACAAACACCGCCACGGTACCGTCGTCGGCAGCAACGCCGATGTGAGCGTAGTTGCTGCCGGTCACGTCCTTAAGCCTGGGTTGTCCTTCCACGACCGTCACAAACTCGTTGTGATTGTAGAAGTCGGCAAACTGCGACCGTATTTCGTCGGCCGAAAGCTGGCCTTTCTGTTTCGCGGTGACAGTCATGTGGATGCCGCGTGCAAAAGGACCGGAATGCGGCATAAAGTTCAGCGTGCTTTCTTTGTCCGTCAGCGCTTTGCAAATGGCAACCACCTCAGGGGCGTGCCGATGGTTCAGTGGCTTGTATGCGTAAAGGTTCGAGTGTCTCACCGGGTGATGAGTTCCGGCGGAGGGCGCCTGACCTGAGCCGGTGCTGCCGGTAATGCCAAACGCGGTGAGTTCCGGCTCGGCGATATCCAGCTGCAGTAGCGGTACCGCTGCAAGCAACATGGCTGTGGCAAAACAGCCGGGATGGCCCACATGCGGGTGTTCCGTGTTCTCGATGTGCTCGGGCAGTGCGCAGACGAACTGACTCAGCAGTTCCGGAGCACCATGAGACCCGTAAACCGGTTCGTAACCGGCTTCATCAGCGAACCGGAAATCCGCGGACACGTCGACGACATGAGCGGTTGCATCTTTAGCGGCTGCGAGTACCCCGGCAATCATTCCGGCACTGGCCCCGTGAGGCGCGGCTGAAAAGATCGCAACGTTACCTGTCAGGTGCGGAGCCAGCTCATCCGGTTTGATAAAGGACTGATCATCAAACGCGTTCTGCAAATGCGGAAACACGCTTTTGATGGGAGTGCCGGCGTTGGATGCCGATACCGCAGCCGCCAGTTCCAGATGCGGATGGCCTGCAATCAGCCGCAGTATCTCGCCTCCGACGTAGCCGGAGCTGCCAATGACAATGGTTTTTACTGTTTCAGTCATAACTCACACCGTTAGCGTCTTCACGCCGCTAACCCGTTTTATTTGTTCACCAGTTTCACGATTCCGGCAACAGCATCGCCGAGTTCCGTGCTATCGGTCAGCGCGTTCCATGCCGGTACGCTCAACCGTTCGTTGATAAGCTTCTTGCCGACCAGATTGTCGGTTGCGGGACCTGTAACTATGTCGGTATTCAGGTTGTAGTCCTGCTGCATAAGCTTTACTCCGCCCCAGGCAGCAACCGGATCGTTGGCACACAGTACGGTACAGGTCAGCGCAGACCGGATTGCCTCATCTGCGAGAATCGCCTGCACGCCATAGGTACCCAGCAGTCCATCACCGAGCTCGAAAACGACAACGTCCGGTTTTTTGGCACACAGCTCATTCAGCATCGTCAGCGTTACTGCCTGACCTTTGTCATTGGAGCTGGTCACAACGCCGAAATCACTAAAGATCATTGTGTTTCTGGCACCGGCGTCTTCCATCGCGAGGATATCCCTGCGCAATGCGACACCCGTGGCTTTAAAAGCGTCGACGGTCAAACCGTGGTGCCTCAGCCGGCTGACAATCGCGCAGGCCGCGGCGGTTTTGCCGGAGTCCATGCAGGTGCCTGCCAGTGCTACGACCGGCACGCCTTTGGTGTCGAGTGGCGGCAAGCCTTCCAGTTTGGCGGCGCCGACTCTCGCGGGAACACCGATCCGTTCGCCCAGATGAGGAAACTCCAGCACGCTGCCCAGCACCTTGCCGTCGAACGGCTGGCCAAAGCTCGCGTTAATCGAGTCGCACACACCGATTACACCGCCGATGTTCAGCAGCTGCAGCACATCGCCCGGCTTTACGCTCTCGGGCAGGTGCCCGGAGTAGCCGAACAAAGCGTTCCGGTAACCCAGTGCGCCGACGACAATGTCGCCTTTCTTCAGTTGCGCCATCCGGCCGCTCACCAACTCGAGTTTGTTGTAGGTGGCTTTGTTGTTTTGAATCTCAAGTGCGACGAGCACTCCTTCTTCACACGGAATCTCGGGGCTCAGATGCAGCTCCTGACTGATGTTCTTATGCAGGGCAATGGATCCGATCTTGTCGGCGATAACAGTTTTCATGAGTCTTGTCCGGCCCGAGTGTGCAGCATGCCTGAGAGCGACAGCACGGTTGAGTATCCCAGCGCGTCTCTCGGCGTCCATTCGCCGGCGGCTTCGCCGTACACGCCTTTCGTTGCGGCCATCAGCGAGTAGGGTGAATCAACGCCCTCGACAAACAGGCTGCCGGGCTGCAGTTTAACTTTGACGGTGCCTGTTACCCGTTCCTGCGAAGATTCCAGCAACGCTTCGACATCCCGGCACACAGGATCCAGTTGCTTGCCCTCATGCACAAAGTTGCCATAGTGCAAAGAGACGCCTTCTTTAATCGTCATCTGCAGTGCGCTGAGCACCAGTTTTTCGAGTTCACGATGGGCTGTTAACAAAATTTCAGCAGCGGGTGCTTCATAGGCAACCCGGCCTTTCGTGCCCAGCACGGTGTCGCCCAAGTGAATTCCGCGACCAATGCCGTAGCTGCCGGCAATCTGCTCCAGCTTTTCGATCAGCTCGACAGGCTGCATCGATTCGCCGTTAATGCTGACCGGCACGCCTTTGTCGAAACCGATGGTTAGCTCCAGCGGTGCCTGCGGGTTGGTAAATGCACCCGCAGACAACACCCAGGCCTCTTCCGGAATGGTGTTCTGAGACGTCAGCGTCTCCTTGCCGCCGATGCTGATGCCCCAGAGCCCCCGGTTGATTGAATATTCGGCACCCGAAGGCGGCATTGGATAGTTACCGGCTTTCAGGTATTCAATTTGTTCTTCACGAACAAACGACTGATCTCTGACCGGCGCAATAATCTCCAGTCCCGGGTTGATCGTTTTCAATGCAACTTCGAACCTGACCTGGTCGTTGCCTGCCGCCGTACAGCCATGTGCAACGGTGGCGGTGCCCCTGCTCTTGGCGAGTTCCGCCAACAGAGTTGCCTGAATGCCCCGCTCGGCGCCCACGCACATCGGGTACAACTGGCCGCGCCGCACGTTGCCGGCAATCAAAAACCGGATGACCCGCTCAAAGAAAATATCCCGGGCTTCAATCAATACGTGCTCGGTAGCGCCCAGAGCGATAGCTCTGTCTTCAAGACTTTGCGCCGCCGCCTCATCCAGTCCGCCGGTATTTACACAGGCGGTTATGACCGGCCGGCCATACGTTTCTTTCAGCCAGGGCACACAAAAAGAGGTGTCCAGTCCGCCGGAGTACGCCAGCAGAATGGGGGAGTCGTTACTGGTTGTCATTGCTTCTATCCTGATTAGCTAGCCGGCCACGCTGTTTCTTAGCTTGGCCATTAAAGTTTTCTGCGCCCGCGCATCGCGGGTCGCGACAAAAATTGTGTCATCGCCCGATATCGTGCCGATAATCTCCGGCCATTCGCTGCGATCTAAAAACACCGCGACACGCTGTGCTGCGCCGACCGCGGTTTTGACCACAGTCAGATTGTCGCCCGCCGTGTCCAGTCCTCTGATAAAACCCTCCGGCACATCCAGCTGTGCCGACTGCTGAGCCAGAGTGCCCGGCGCGATATATCCGTCCTCGCCCTTCACAATATTCAGTTCACGCAAGTCCCTGCTGACACTGGACTGCGTGGCCTGAAAGCCCGCGTGTTGCAGCTTTTCGACCAGAGCAGACTGCTGCCGCACCGGCTCTTCAGCAATGATCTGCAGAATCGCGGCGCGCCGTTTTTCTCTGAATTCTGTTGTGGTTGGCATTAAAATATGCGCATAAAAAATAATTAATGCGCATATTATGACCGATAAACCCCTAAGTCAAGGTATTTATGCGGTTTTATGCTTTAGGGGCGTTGAACTCGGCTGTGGCGGGAATATCGGCGAGCCGACGCTCACTCTGCTCGTCATGCCAGGCGGCGATCAATTGGAATGCGATGGACTGTTGAGGTGGCAAAATCACGGAGCCATCGCCGAGTTGCTCGCGGGTGAACCAGCCGGCAGCGGCGAGTTCGCCATCGTTCAAGCGAATATCGGTACTCAGTGCCTTAGCATGAAAGCCGATCATCAGCGCTGCGGGAAAGGGCCATGGCTGCGAAGCAAGATAACTGCAGCTGCCCACCCGGATATTGGTTTCCTCGGCAACTTCGCGGCGAACCGCATCCTCAAGGTTTTCCCCCGGCTCAGCAAATCCGGCGATTGTCGAGAAGCGGTGTTCCGGCCATGCAGCTTGCCTTCCTAACAGACAGCGATCCTCATGTTGAACCAGAACGATGATCGCAGGATCCAGCCGGGGGAAGCTGCGTTGTCCGCAGGCACTGCACTCCATAACAAAGCCGCCTTCTTTGGAAACGTTGCCGGCTCCGCAGCGCCCGCAGTGTTGGTGGCTGTCGTGCCAGTTCAACATGCCGCGCGTATAGGCGAGTACCGAAGCAGTCTCAGGGTCAGCACACTGCAGCAAGTCCCGACCTGAAACCGGCTGCCAACCAGCCGGGACCTCAAACGCTTGCGCATTGCTGATATCGACGGCAAACAGATCCTGATGGTTGCGGCGTCCGAGATAGATCAGCCTGTCCGGATCCGGTCTGGCAAGCCCGAAGCCTTCAGCAGCGTTGACTTGAAACAGTGCAGGGTGGCCGTTGTCAGTAAACAGTTCGCCGTTGCGCACCGGCAGTAGCATGGCTTCTGGTTGTTCCAGTAACTTCGCCAATGCCCGGTTGCTTTTGCGCAGTCCGGACATACGGTCGATCAGACCGCCCGAGAAGAATGTGTTGATGAAATCCATGCTGTAGCCGAATCTGAAAGCTCATCACTTTACCCCCGCTGCGAGGCATCGAGCAATTCGCAGCTCGGGCAGAAGTGGTAGTTCAGTGCATAGCGGTCATGAATGTAGGTGCCTGTGCAGCTCTCACAGTGCGACAAACTCAATTCCTGCGATTGGGTAAGTGCCACGTACAGACCCCAGGCTTTTTCGAATGAGTAGCGTGCATCCGGATGGAGTTGCTTGTACCGCTCATAGGCATTGCACAGGCGCTCGCCCAACGCGACCCGGTCAACCCCGGCCACGTTGGTTGGATGACCATCCGGCCCCAGTGCCACAACGCCACACATCATGAAAAGACATGCCAGCACCGTTGCTTCAAATTGCTGATTGCTCGTTCCGATGAATGCACCGATGCGTGTCGGCGATTTGCCGCGCCGGCGTTTGACCTGGTTGTTGTCGTTGGCCTTGAAATAGCTGCCGTAGATTTTTCGAATCCGGTCCTCAGTAAATCCTGTGCAGCGACGGATGGTGCCCGTTCGTGCTTCGTGCTGAATCATTCGGACTGCAAGGTTGAAACGATGAATCTCGCCCTCGTAACGGTGATCTGTAATACGCACTGAATTCCCCTATTTTTGTGTTTTTAGATGCGTCGGCATAAACCGGCGAAATGCCAATAAATGCCATATATGGGATTTTTCGACCATATGTGGCAATATAAAACCATATATGGTCCAAAATTCCCATATATGGTAATTCGCGATTGACCAACAAGGAGTAAGCAAAATGCAGCACGTATCGCCGGATTTGGAAATTCACGCTGAGATTGAGGACTTTAATCGCGAGTTTATTCGTCTCCTCATTTCGCGGCGCAGTCCGCAGCAGGAACTTCTGTTTGGTATGCCCGCGGGCTGGCGCCATGTTCTGGCGGATCGCCGGGACGCGGTAGCCGATGCCATCGGGCATTTTCCCTGCCTGTTGCCGGAGCTGGGTGTACTGATTCGCAAGGGCTCCGCAGCCGGCGGTGCGGTGCGCGAAGCGGAGCAGTCAGACAGCTGGGCGGATGAGGTGCGGGTGTTTGCCGGTAGTTTGCTGACCTACGTATGGCTGGCTATCCGCGAGAACCCGGACTCGGCACGATTGCTGCTCGGGTTGCGTCCTGAATCGATTGAAGCGCTGCACACCATGTCTCTGTCTGAGGTGCGTCGACTGGCAGACGGAGCACCGCGCCACCTTCGTACCCGCTTCGCCACGCATCCCCGATTCTGGCCGGACCTGCTGAGAAGTGTCCGGTCTTCCGATCATGACGTTGTTGCCGTGGCGCGTCTTGCAGCCCTGCCATTGCTGGTCAATTCACGGGCGTGAATCTGCGATCCTGACCACCGGTGCGACAAAGCCGTTCACACCTATTCACATAACTGGTGTGCCGCTTCACAATGGCGGGATGAAAGCACTATCGATTAAAGGTTTGACCAAGACCTACCCGAACGGGATTCAGGCGCTGAAAGGGATTGATCTGGAAGTTGAAGAGGGCGATTTCTTCGCCTTGCTCGGGCCCAATGGTGCCGGCAAGACTACATCAATCGGCGTTATCACCTCATTGGTTAACAAGACCAGTGGTCAGGTCAGCGTCTTTGATCACGATCTGGACCGGGACCTGTACGCTGCCAAAACCTGCATTGGCGTTGTGCCTCAGGAGGTCAATATGAACCTCTATGAGAGCTGCTACGACATCGTGATGAATCAGGCGGGTTACTACGGCATCTCGCGAACTGCAGCTGCCAGGAATACGGAAGAGATGTTGCGGCAACTGCAGCTGTGGGACCGTCGCAATGACCAGGCACGGGGGCTGTCAGGCGGTATGAAGCGTCGCCTCATGATTGCCCGGGCGCTCGTGCACAAGCCCCGGCTGCTCATTCTTGATGAGCCGACAGCGGGTGTTGATATTGAGATTCGGCGGTCAATGTGGGATTTCCTGCGCAACATTAACGAGCAGGGCACGACGATTATTCTGACCACCCACTATCTCGAAGAGGCAGAGAGTCTGTGTCGCAACATCGCCATTATCGACGGTGGCCTGATTGTTGAGAACGACCGTATGTCAGCCATTCTGCGCAAGCTTCATCAGGAAGTTTTTGTGCTTGATCTCGCCGAACCGCTCGCGAATGCTCCTGACTTACCGGGTTTCGTGGTTCGCTCAATGACCGATAACGAGCTCGAAGTCGAAGTGGGCAAGGGCCAGAATCTTAATGATTTATTTGCCGCGTTATCGGCGTCCGGTGCTGCGGTCACCAGCCTCCGCAATAAAACAAACCGGTTGGAAGAATTGTTTATTCGCATGACGCAAAAGAAAGCTGATGGTGTTCAGGAAGGAGTCGCTTGATGTCAGCGGGTAATCTGAAAGTTCAGATGGTGGGTTTGTACACCATCATTCGTAAGGAAATTTCCCGGGTCATTCGTATCTGGGGCCAGACTATCGTGCCGCCGGCAATCACGATGACACTGTATTTCGTCATCTTTGGCAATTTGATCGGACGGCGCATCGGTGAAATGGGCGGCTTTGACTATATGCAGTTTATGGCACCCGGTCTGATTATGATGTCGGTGATAACCAACTCGTACGGTAATGTCGTGTCCTCGTTTTTTGGTGCGAAGTTTCAGGGCTATTTGCAGGAAATGTTGGTTTCTCCCCTGAGTGGCTGGGTCATCATTATGGGTCACGTCATGGGAGGCGTGGTGCGCGGGCTTGCTGTCGGCGCGGTCGTTACGGTTGTTACGTTGTTCTTTACCGACCTTGAGGTCCGCCATCCCTTTATCGCCGCCAGCATCCTGTTGCTAACCGCCATGGTGTTTTCGATGGCCGGTATGATTAACGCGATCTTTGCCCGCAAGTTTGATGATGTTGCCATTATTCCGGCGTTTGTTTTGGCACCGCTGACCTATCTCGGTGGCGTTTTCTACACCACATCGTTACTGCCTGATTTCTGGGCTAGCGTGTCCCGCTTTAATCCGATTCTTTATATGGTGAATGGCTTTCGCTATGGTTTGATCGGTGTCTCCGATATCAGTATCGGCTCGGCGTACGCGGTGATCTTTGCGTTTCTTGCCGGTTTTGGCGGGGTCTGCTATTACCTGATTAGCAAAGGTATTGGTATAAGAGAGTAGAAGAGCTACGCGGGAGTATTTTCAGGAGTCGTGTATGAGGTCTGAACCCACAACACTGGCGCTGGTCGGTCAGCTCATCGCCGACCGTCTGCGAGATGAATACGACGTTGACCCGGCTCCGCTGTTCGCTAAAGCCGGCCTCGATACCGCCCTGCTTACCCGCGCTGGCAGCCGCTATCCCAGAGCAGCGGTTATGAAGTTGTGGGAGCTTGCCGCTGATGCCACCGGGGATCGTTTAATCGGGTTGCGCATCGGCGCAAAGGTACGCACCACCACATACCATGCGCTGGGATTTGCTCTGTTGTCGAGTCACACTCTGCTCGATGCGCTCCAGCGGCTGGCACGTTACTACAAGATTATTGTGACAGTGCCTCTCGAGCTTTCCATTCAGGATGACGAAACGGGCGAAAATACAATCGTTGAAGTTATCTATCCCGACGCCAAGTACCCGGCGCCGCCGATTGCACTCGATTCCTTTATCGCCTCCATTTTGAAGTTGTGCCGGACCGCGACAGAATCGAATATGTCCCCGGTCCGGGTAACTTTGGGGCACTCCGGCAACGGAACTGCTGAAGAGTATGCAGAAGTGCTCGGTTGTCCGGTGAGCTTTAACAGTCCCCGCAATACATTGGTGTTTACCCGTGAGCAACTGCTTGCACCGCTGCCCGGCGACAACCTCGATGCGGTTATGGGGAATGACCGGGTGGTAGAGCGCTACCTTGAAGCGCTTGAGCCTGATCAGGTGACAACGGAAGTTCGCCGGCTGCTGATTAGTTTGTTTCCGACCGGCGAAGCCAGTCAGCAGATCGTTGCGCAGCGAATGGCCCGCAGTGTCAGCACGCTGCAGCGGCAACTCAATACCGAAGGAACCTCCTACCGTGAGGTTCAGGATGAAATTCGCGAGCGTCTTGCTGCGGAGTATGTGCGTGACGGTGAGTATTCACTGAGTCAGATCGCCTATCTGCTCGGGTTTTCCGATCAAAGCAATTTTTCACGCGCCTTCAAGCGCTGGAAGGGCATGTCGCCGAAAGAGTATCAGGCAGCCGGCAAGGCGAATTAGTTTTTCGACATTATGAAGCGTCTGCCGTTTGCCGTCAGTATCACACCTTCGGGCGTAATCTCCTCAACCACAGGTCCTTCCTGCAGGGTCGAGCCTTCGGTGTGCTTCTTCATGTTGATGAAAACAAAACGCTCAGCAGGCGCCGGGTCGTAGACGTGCAGGTCCATGCGCATGGGTGGTAGCGATATCACTCCTTCCAGTTGCAGGGTTTCTAAAGACGGCAGTGATTTGTCCGCACTCGGCGGGGGTGCTGCGGCCGTGGTCGCCGGGGCCGGCGGTGTCGCTTGGGCTACGGTTGATGGCGGTATCACTGCAGCGGACGGGCTCGGTTGCTCAACGGGTCTGCGTGCTTCCCGGTACGGTGCCGGCCTTGTCTGCGTTGCCGTTGCAGTGGTTTTTGGCTGCTCCGCCGGGCGGAGCCAAAGTGTTGCGACCAATACCGCATTGAGCACCAACAGAACCAGAATGATAGCCAGCCAGGGGGTTCGGCCCGTCGATTTTTGCTTAACCCTGTGACCGGCAAGATCCGGAGAGGCGTTCCGTTGTCGTTGGTGCTCTGATTTTCGCAGTGCATCCAGAATAATCGACATCTCTAACTTCCTGTTACAAGCAGCGGCGTGTCCGGTCGCTGCAGCCCCGTATTAATCGCAATTTGTGTTTGCGCGCCTACTAAACCGTCAACGTCGAGCCTGGAGTTGCGCTGATACTCCTTGACCCTTTCAGCTAAAACATCATCGTAATAGTCCGGATCTGCTGCGGCCGCATCGGGTGTGCCATAAATGATGTCCATGGATTCCCGCAGCCAGCGAACGGCCGGATTGCGGTCGCCGGGGCCGACCACCTGATCCGGATTGACGCCCGGCTGCCACACCAGCAGAGAGCTGCCAAACCAGCGCTCCAACAGCTGGTCGACGGGAATGTCGAGCTGAGTCTGAGCGACTTCGATTGTCGCAAGGGAATCGGTAAGTTTGACCAAAGTGACCTGATGAGCGGCACCTGCATCGTCACGCAGCGTCAGGATGGCAGGCCGGTTACTGGTTTGTAACTGCGCCAAAGAGCCCTGTTGCCACATGCAACGCAGGCCATAGTTTTTCGCGGTGTCGCAGGCGGTTTCGGGCCCCGGTTGGTAAGTGACGCCCCACAGACTAAACAACGTCACAAATGCGTTAGCGGTATCGGTGTACTCGCTCTGCGTGATGAGAAACTCGTTGAGCGATGCGACCGGTTCCGGTGCGGGCTCTGCCGGAACGAAGGGTTGTGCAGCCGGAACAGGGTCCGGTTCGGGCGGTTCAGGTTCGGCGTCTGACAACATCGGCGCGATTGCGGGCTCCGGGGTTTCTGCGGCAGCGGTGTCCTGTTCCTCCATAGTGGGAGGTGCCGGACGCAGCTTGTCTGCCTGAAACGCACCGAGCCAGATACCCACCAGCAGAGTTGCAACGAGTCCGGCAGCGATTAACGGCTTCTGCCAGCGGTTCGAGGTGCTCTCCGGTGCATCCGCGTATATTTCGCGGGCGGCCTGTTTGATGAGTGCCGGTGTAACGACCAGTTCTTCCTGGGTGTAGGCACCCAACAGGGCCCTGTCACAGATCACGTTGATGATTCGTGGTACCCCGGAAGACAGCCGGAACACTTCCCGGCACGCTGATACCGGAAAAATTCCGCCTCCGCCCCCGGCAACGGCAATCCGGTGCTGAATGTACTCGGTAGTGTCTTTCTTGCCGAGTGGTTCGAGGTGATACCGGCCTGTGATGCGCTGAGCGAGCTGACGCAGGTCATTGCGGGACAGCACCTGCCGCAGTTCGGGCTGGCCGATCAGTGTAATTTGCAGCAGCTTTTGCTGCGAGGTTTCCAGATTCGTCAGCAGACGAATCTGTTCCAGCACATCAACGGCAAGATTTTGTGCTTCATCAACAATCAGTACGGTGCGCCTGCCGCGACTATGGTTCTCCAGCAGGTATTGATTCAGTGCTGAGTGAAGTTGTTTGATGCTGTCGGGGTTATCAACTTCAGGGACCCCGAGCTCTTCGAGAATAACAGCGAGAAACTCAGTCCGGGACAGTTGCGGGTTCAGCACCAATGCAACGTCGGCATTCTCCGGCAGCTGCTGCAGCAGACTGCGGATCAGTGTTGTCTTTCCGGTGCCGACTTCGCCGGTAAGCTGAATGAACCCGCCGGAATCGGTGAGGCCATAGATTAGGTGCGCCAGAGCTTCGGTGTGGCGCGAGCTCATGTACAGGTATCTCGGATCCGGCGTGATCGAGAACGGCTTTTCGTTGAGACCGAAAAAACTTGTATACATAGTCGGCTGACCGGCTGTAGCAGATCATCAGTGCAGTTACTGATGAATCATTCTAACAGCAGAATTAGCTTTCCCGCTGAACGATATAGTTACCTATCCAGCGCAACGTATCCGCCTTGTCGCCAAGAAACTCGATGGATTCAAGTGCCAGTTCGAGCAGCTCGTTGGTGCGCGCTTTCGCCTGCTCCATGCCAAACAGGGCGGGGTAAGTCGCTTTATCGCGCTCTTCATCCGAGCCCTGAGGCTTGCCGATGACTTCGCTGGTGCCCTCGATATCGAGAATATCGTCGCGAATCTGAAAAGCGAGACCCAATGCATCAACAAAGCGCTCAAGCGAGTGCAGATGTTCTGTGCTGAGGTCCTCTTTGCAGTAGGCCGCTGACATCACGCTCACCCAGAGCAGGCGACCGGTTTTCAGCCGGTACATATGTTCGAGTTCGGCAGCATTCAGTGTTTTTGCTTCTGAAGCCAGATCAATCGACTGCCCGCCGGTCATGCCGTTGGAGCCGCATGCGCGCGCCAACGCGCTGATGATCTGTCGTTGGGCTTCCGGGCGCTCCCGCATTTCGGGTGTGTCCGCCAGGATCTCAAAGGCGAGTGGTTGCAGAGCATCGGCGGCCAGAATAGCCGTGGCTTCGTCGAACTTAATGTGGACGGTCGGCCGGCCGCGGCGCAAATCGTCATCATCCATTGCGGGCAAATCGTCGTGCACCAATGAAAAGGCATGCATTAGCTCAATGGCTGCTGCCGGTGCGTCCAGCACCTTAGTCTCAATCCCCAGTGCATCCGCAGTGGCATATACCAGCAAAGGCCTGACGCGTTTGCCGCCGCCGAGAACGGAATAGCGCATTGCCTCATGCAGCTGGCGCGGAGGCAGTTCTGCGTCAGGCAGCGAACGCTCCAGCATGTCTTCGACTCGTTGTGTGTACGCTTTGATGGTGTCTTGGTATGACATAGGCTCTTCTTGTCTGTGTCCCGCGCGGGACCCTTGAGATACGGTTTCTGAAAAGTCGCTCAGTTGAGGTGGGCGTAATATTAACTCCTACGGGGCTATAATGACGGCCTAATTTCCCGCCACCACACCGAACAGGAATCTGCTGTATGCGCGCCACCGCGATTGCACACCCGAATGTCGCGCTGATTAAGTATTGGGGCAAGAGTGATACGGAGCTGAATCTGCCGGCGACCGGTTCGTTGTCAATAACACTGGGCGGGCTGCATACCCGGACTTCGGTGGTGTTTGATGAAGGTATGCAACAGGACTCCCTGTTGCTCGATGGTAAGCCCGATACTGCCGCCGACATTCGTATGGTTCGGTGTCTGAACGAGCTGCGTAAGCACGCGGGTACCGCTCAGTTCGCCCGAATCGAATCCGGCAATGACTTTCCGACCGGAGCCGGTCTGGCTTCGTCTGCCTCCGGGTTCGCCGCGCTTACCGTGGCTGCAGCCGCTGCTTTAAAACTGGAGTTACCCGACCAGGAACTGGCCAGAATTGCGCGGCTGGGTTCCGGTTCGGCGCCGCGTTCTTTGTTCGCCGGTGCGGTCCTGCTGGATATCGCCAGTGAGCCCGGCGAAACCATCTGCTCGACCGTCAGTGAACCTGAGGACTGGCCGCTTGAGGTTGTAGTTGCTGTGACATCGGTAGAGAGAAAGTCGGTGAGTTCGACTTCCGGAATGGAATCGAGTCGCAATGCATCACCCTATTTCGACGGCTGGGTAAGCAGTCATCCGGAGGATTTGCAGGCAGGTTTGGAATGCATTGCCGAAAAGGACTTTCAGAGGTTGGCCGAGCTTGCAGAGCACAACTGTTTGAAGATGCATGCGCTGGCTATGAGTACCCGGCCGCCGCTGTTGTATTGGTCGCCGGCAACTTTGGCATGCATGCAGGCCGTTACAGAAATGCGCAGTCAGGGCGTGCCGGTGTTCTTCACGGTGGATGCCGGTCCTCAGGTGAAAGCGGTTTGTCTTCCGGAAGCAGCGGACAAGGTGCGCGACACGCTGCAGCGAATACCCGGCGTGGTACAGACGCTGGATTGTACGTTGGGGCAAGGTGCCTGGGTTGAAGATCAGGAGTAGCGCTTGACTGAACGGATTGATGCCACGGCCCCGGGCAAGCTTGTCGTGGCCGGTGAGTATGCTGTGATCGAGGGCGCCCCGGCGCTGTCAATGGCGGTGGACCGGCGTGCAACGGTGAGTGTTTCTGAAGCGCATGAAGGTTCAGTGCTCGAGGTCGTAACGGCAGATCGCAGTGCATTCCCATTTGTCTGGAACAGCAATGGCACGGTTGAGTTTGCTGAGGAGCAACCCGGCCCCCGCGGCAGCTTATTGGAGGCCGCGCTGGCTGAACTGGCATCGTCTTTGCCGGCCGCGATGCCGGATGTTCACATTGTTATTGATACCGGCGAGTTTTTTGCGCCGGACGGGCAGAAGCTTGGCATGGGTTCATCGGCCGCGGCATGCGTGGCTTTGGTGGGTGCGTTGCACCGTTTGTTCGGTTTGCAGCAAGATCTCGCCGGCTTATGTTTTGACATTCACCGCCGGTTTCAGTCCGGCCAGGGCAGCGGCATCGATGTGGCTACCAGCATTTACGGCGGCCTCATTCAGTTTCAGCGGATGACCGACACTCAGCCCGTCACAGGGCTGCTCGGGTGGTTGCCCGGTTTGTACGTGGTGCCGGTCTGGACCGGAGGTGCTGCGTCAACGACAGCGATGCTGGCCCGGCTTGAGCAACTGCAGACAGCAGAGCCGTCGCGCTACCTCGGCCTGATGGGCGAGCTGTCGCAGATTGCGACTCAGTTAAGAGACGAGTGGACCCGCAGCAACGTGCCCGCTGTTCTCGACCTGCTGGCAATGTACGGTTACGGTTTGAGTCGTCTTGATGAAGTTGCTGAGGTGGGAATCTACTCGCAGGTTCACAAGCAGTTTCAGCGTCGCGCAGCCAGCATGGGTGCGGTCTATAAGCCGTCCGGGGCAGGGGGTGGTGACTTTGGTCTTGTGTTTACCGATTCGTCAGCTGCCGTTGAGCAGCTGGCAGCAGAGTTTGAGCACGAAATCGTCTTGTCTGACTGGTCGGCAACCAGTCCGGGGCTTACGGTCACTTAGTTCGGCTGATTAGCCTTTGATATAGCGGTAGTACTCGATGCCCACGTCCTGAAAGCCAGCCTCTTTGCTGTGTCCGACGTGAGTAACAATGCACTCGTTGCTGGCAGGAAAGCCCAGTACGTCAGTATCCGCGCGATCGCGTAATGCCAGATACTGATCAAGCGTCAGGTCAATCGTGTTCTCCAGCGCCTGCGAAAACTGAATTTGCTCCGCTGCTGCCTTCCAGTCCGGCAGAATAGTGACCGGAATGGCTTCGGCCGCATCACCGCTGCCGTAAGCCACCATCAGCACTTCCTGGCCTGCCAGTTCTTCGCCCTGACGCGCGGCTTCATCAAAACCGGCTGCGAGCCAGGCGGGCAAAGCGCCGGAATAGATGTTGCCCAGATCCATCATGTGGCGGGCGCCAAGCATCATCTTCTCCATAACCTCCGACTGGAATTCCGGAAGCTTGCGGAAGGCGCGAAGCAGTTGATTGCTGAGTGGAAATACCTCGTCATCGATATTGCCACTGGTGGCAAGGCCGGCAACATCCGGCAATGAGGTGATCTCTGAAACCAGTTCTTCCAGGTCGATACCGGCTGCATCGCAGTAGCCGCTGAGCTCTTCACGATCGGCGGTATTACCCGATGCCAGCGCGTGCAGCCATGCCATGCCCCAGCCGGTTTCCGGCATGCGGCGGAACGGACGGTGCATAAACACGTGCTTGATGGTTCTCAGATAGCCGGCCGGTTCTACCTTGCGTCGTTGATACATCTGCTCGAGGGCCCGCAGTACTTCATCAACGTAGCAGCTGGTTGAATACTTGCCGTTGAAAACCGGAATATCCCGGCAAGCCTCGATTTGTCCGGTGCCGTTTTTGTAGGCGATGGGTTTGCGGAAGTCGACCGCGCGATAGCTGGATGCGCTGCCTGAGTCTTTCAGGTCAATCGTTGCCATCACCGGATCGCGCTCAAGCAGCATCGCGACAGCGCCGGCACCTTGAGTGGGTTCGCCGGAACTGTTGCGCTCGTAGAGCGCGATATCAGAGCAGACGACAATCGCTTGCTTGCCTTCGCCGTCAGACGTCAGGTAGCGAAGGCCGCTTTTCAGGGCATATATTCCGCCCAGGCAGGCATGTTTGAACTCCGGGACCTCGCAGTGCCGGGACAGTGGTTCTCTGCCCTGTGCGGTCAGGGCTTCATCAACAATGCCTTTCACAATAATGGCGCCGGCCGAGTTATCCGTGCTGGACTCTGTGCCTAATCCCAAAAAACCGACGTTTTGCGGGTCGATGCCGTAACGGTCGATCAGACGCAGAACAGCGTTAGCGGCCATCGTATACACGCTTTGCTGCGGACCGAGCATGCGGAAGCTGTGCCCGATAACGTTACGAACTTTGGCCCAGTCTCCGCCGTTCCAATCGCACCAGTCTTCGAGTCTGACGCGATAGGGCGGAACATGCATGGCGAATCCGCTAAGCCCTACTGTGTTTGTGTTTTGTGTCATCGTTTGGATCGTTAGGGTACAAACGCCGGCTTCTATGACTGCCGGTTCGCTGCGACCGTATTCAGCACTTCAATGATTCGAAGGTATGGTCTTACTCAACCGTTATCGTGATTTGCTCTGACATCACCGGTGGTTCATGTGGAACGTGATTGCCGTCACCGAGGATCATCTGCAGCGTGTGTGATCCGGGCTCAAGTTCAACAACCGTCTCGACCTGACCACCGCCGAAATGCACATGGTTGGTGTCTGCCGGCAATGGTTGATTCATCGGCGGCACGTCGGTATCGACCAGCAAATGATGGTGTCCTGTGCCGGGTTCATAGGTTCCTGCTTTGGCAATCGTAATGTTTTCGGCGCCGAATTGCAGTGTCACCGGTGAGGTGACCACGTCTCCGTCGCTCAAATTAATGAAATACACGCGGGCGCCCTCAGGTGCTGCGGTGCGCGGCATATCAAGCGCTTTCAGCGGGCTGTCCTGCTGCACGGTCTTCTCGGCCATTTCTTGCTGTGGCGACGACTCCGGGCCACCGCCGCAGGCAGCTAAAGCCAATCCGGCAGTTAATACAAGGATCCCCTGAAAAACGGTTGCTGATTTCATAATTACGCCTTAATAAATAGAGTAGCGATATTACTCCAGTTTACCGGAGCCTGTCATGGTCAGGCTTGGTTACCCCGGCCGAACTCCTCCGGCGCAAAATCATCGACCGCAATTAATGCCATTACCGCGGCATCGTAATGCCTGAGCTGTTCTGCCTCATCTTCAGCCAGAACGCGGGCTTCAAGCGCGGCTTCAATCTGCGCAGGCAGGTCGGCGCCGCTGATCAGTCCGGATTTCACAGCTTCGCGAATTTTCCGCTCCAGCGGTCCGGCATGCTCTGCGAGCTCCAGAGCGGCCTGAAGCTGACCAAGCGGACTGCCCTCATGGTTGCCTTTGTAGGCATCCTCCGTCAGCCGTTCCCGGCTGGCCGTCGGATGAGTGACAAGGTCGACGATGCCTGAGGCCAGCTCGTCAGACGGAGCGAAATAGGTTCTGCCACGCGGGAAGATCATTAGCCTGAGCCCGCCGGCAACGAACGAATTCGGGAAATTGCGCAGGAATCCATGCAGCTGTTCCTGAGCCTGGTAAAGCAGGCTGCGGCAACACCACTCGACCAGCGGCAGGTCCTCTTCGGGGCGCCCCTGATTTTCATAGTGCTTCAGCACCGTGCTGGCGAGATACAGCGAGGCGAACACATCAGCAAGCCGGCCGCTCAACGATTCGCGTCGTTTCAGGCTGCCACCAAGCACCAGCATCGCAACGTCGGCTGCCAGCGCAAACGCCGCGCTGTAGCGATTAATGTGTTGGTAGTAGCGCTTCGTCGGCCCCTCGACCGGCACATCTGTAAAGCGGGCGTGGGTCAACGCAGTGACGAACGAACGTGCCGCATTACCCATCGCGTTGCCGATGTGTTTGAAGAGATACTCGTCGAACTCCTTCAGGCCTTCCGAGTAATCGGGGTTCTTGGCGGCCGCCATCTCTTTCAGCACGTAGGGGTGGCAGCGAATGGCACCCTGGCCGAACACGATTAAACTGCGGGTCAGAATGTTGGCTCCTTCAACAGTGATGCTGATCGGAATGCTGGAGTAGGTGTTGGCGAGATAGTTGTTGGGCCCGAGCATGATGCCTTTGCCGCCCTGTACGTCCATTGCATCATTCGACACTTCGCGGCCCATCTCGGTGCAGTAGGCTTTCAGGATTGCTGAAGGTACTGACGGCTTTTCCCCGCGCGCAATCAGATTGCAGGTGACGGCAACCGCTGAATTCATAATGTAGGTGTTGCCTGCCATGCGCGCGATGACTTCGGCAACGCCTTCAAACTGACTAACCGATACGTTGAACTGTTTGCGAATCCGCGCATAGGCGCCGGTTGCGTAGACTGCAGCCTGAGCACCGCCCTGAGCTTCTGACGGCAGCGAGATTCCGCGGCCGGCGGACAGTTGCTCCATGAGCATTTTCCAGCCCTGACCGGCTTTTTCAGGGCCGCCGATGATCGCGTCGACGGGCACGAATACATCTTTCCCTTGCGTTGGACCGTTTTGAAACGGGGTGCCGATGGGCATGTGGCGTCTGCCGGTGGTCACTCCCGGAGTATCAGCAGGGATAAGGGCTGCAGTGATGCCCAGATCAACGGTGTCGCCGAGCAACCCGTCCGGGTCATGCAGTTTAAACGCCAGACCAATGACGGTAGCAACCGGCGACAGCGTGATGTAGCGCTTGTCCCAGTTCAGACGAATGCCCAGTACTTCCTTACCCTCATACTCACCCATGCAAACAATGCCTGAGTCGGGAATAGAGGCAGCATCCGAGCCCGCGCGCGGCGCAGTCAGTGCGAAGCACGGCACTTCGGTGCCATCAGCCAGTCCGGGCAGATACCGCTGTTTCTGTTCTTCTGTGCCGTAGTGGACCAGCAGTTCCGCCGGACCGAGCGAGTTTGGTACGGCGACAGTACTTGCGGCGACGACCGAGCGACTGACCAGACGTGCTAGCACTTTCGCGACGGCGTTTGCCGAAAAGCCGAGACCGCCATACTCCTCCGGAATGATCATCGCGAAGAAGCCGTTATCTTTTATGTAGGCCCAAACTTCGGGAGGCATGTCTTCCAGGTCGTGCGTGATCTGCCAGTCATCCAGCATTTGGCAGAGTTCGTTGGTGGGGCCGTCGAGAAACGCCTGTTCTGCCTCTGTCAGTTTGGGTTTAGGAATTGACAGCCACTGGTTCCAGTTCGGATGCCCGGTGAACAGTTCGCCGTCCCAGCCGACTGTGCCGGCCTCAAGCGCTTCCCGTTCTGTATCCGATAGTGTGGGCAGAATAGTTTTGTAGATATCAAAGGCCCAGGCGGTAATGCGCGCCCGCCGAAACCCTTCCAGATTCAGTAGAGCCATACCGCCAAAAGCGATCCAGAGCAGCAGAAACCAGAGCGTTCCGCCCGTACCGAATACGGTGTACACGGCCAGCGCGACGCCGGTGGCGATGGTCGAGCTTCGCAGGTCAAAGCGGTGGTACGCCAGAAAAATGAGCACGCTGACAAACAGGGCAAACCAAATCAGAGCTGATAGCAGAGTAGCCACAATTACATCCTTTCGAAGTCGAGAAACCCGTGTTGCTGGACCGTATAAATTTAGAGCTTTTATGGGCTTCGTGGTTCCGCATAAGTGCCGCCCTTGTGTTCTTTCACTATACCTCAAGCGAGGGTTTTAACAGGGGCTCTAAGGCTTATACGCATAAACCGCAGCGCTCTACGCGAAATAGCCGATATTTATTCACCGTGTTGAATCGCATTATCGCCTTAGCCGACGGAGATTTTATGCCGTTGTTTTGAGGGGTCGGCACGGGCCGATGACTAGTCAGTTAGGAGAGACTTTAATGAAGAAGACAGTGGTTGCCGCTCTGGTGGGCGTGGCTATGGTATCCGGTGCGTTCAGCACCTCAGCATTTGCAGCACGCGAAGCCGGTGATTTTATTTTCCGCGTGGGTATGACGAACATTGATCCGAAGCAGGGTAACGGTAGTTTGGAAGCTCCGGTCGCAGGTTTGTCTATCGACGTCGATGACGACACTCAGGCCAGTCTGACGCTGGGCTATATGTTCACTCAGAACCTGGGTATTGAGTTGCTCGCAGCGCTGCCTTTTGAACACGATATCAGTGTTGCCGGTGTGCAGGTGGGCAGTACCCAGCATTTGCCGCCTGCACTGAACTTGCAGTGGCACTTTAACCCTGAGGGTAACTTTCACCCGTACGTGGGTGCCGGTGTGAACTACACGACGTTCTTCGGTGAAGAGTGGAACCTCGGGAATCTTGACCCGGCTTTAGCAGGCGCATCTCCAAGCCTCGACGACTCGTGGGGTTATGACATTCAGGCTGGTGTCGACATGGAGATTGCCGAGAACACGATGATCAACTTCGATGTTCGCTACATTGCCATTAAATCGGATCTGAAGCTCGATGGTGCGAAGCTTGCTGAAGTTGCGATTGAGCCGTTGGTAGTTGGCGTCAGCGTCGGCTGGAAGTTCTGATGCTATTTCGAAGCTAAAAAAAGGCCCGCGGTTAGCGGGCCTTTTTTTATGTTTCAACCACCCACAAAAAAGCCCGCTGAACGCGGGCTTTTTTAGGCTGCGGTTCGGGGTTTAACCCGGGAACAAATGCTCCACAGCAGCGCGTTCTTCGCGCAGTTCGGCATCGGTGGCGTCCATCAGGCCGCGACTGAAGTCGGAAATCTCCAGGCCCTGCACGATTTCATAGTTGCCGTCTTTGCAGGTAACCGGGAACGAGTACACGATGCCTTCGGCGATGCCGTAGCTGCCATCAGAGGGGACTGCCATGCTGGTGTATTCACCGTCAGGTGTGCCCAGTGCCCAGTCGCGGACGTGGTCAATCGCTGACGATGCTGCAGACGCTGCACTGGAAAGGCCACGCGCTTTAATAATTGCTGCGCCCCGCTGCTGCACGGTGGTGATGAACTCACCCTGCAGCCAGTCGTTGTCGATAACATCCGCTGCGGCCTTGCCGCCAATCGTGCAGTGGCTGATGTCCGGGTACTGCGTTGCAGAGTGGTTGCCCCAGATGATCGCGCCTTTAACGTCGGTGTTGTGTGCACCGGCTTTACCGGCGAGCTGTGCCAGCGCGCGGTTGTGATCAAGGCGGGTCATTGCCGTGAAGTTTTCTTTCGGCAGGTCGGGTGCGTTTTGCTGGGCAATCAGTGCATTGGTGTTTGCCGGGTTACCAACAACCAGCACTTTAATGTCGCGGCTGGCGTGGTCGTTCATGGCTTTGCCCTGCACGGAGAAAATCGCCGCGTTACCTTGCAGCAGATCCGCGCGCTCCATACCGGGGCCACGTGGCTTGGCGCCTACCAGCAATGCGTAGTCGGCATCTTTAAATGCCACGTTCGCGTCATCGCTGGTCACGATGCCGGCGAGCGTCGGAAATGCGCAGTCGTCGAGCTCCATGGCGACGCCGTTTAACGCATCCAGTGCCGGGGTGATTTCCAGCAGCTGCAAAATAACCGGCTGATCCGGGCCCAGCATCTGGCCGGAAGCGATACGAAAAGCCAGTGAATAACCGATCTGGCCTGCGGCGCCGGTGATGGCGACTCTAACGGGAGCTTTCATGTTTTTATTTCCTGTATGTCTTGCGTCTGTAACCGCCGAAAAACGGCGAATGTGCTCACCGGGCGCGACGGTTGCGCCGGTGGGCTATGTAAGGGGGCGGAATTCTATCACCCGTGCGGGCAGATTAAATCCGTAATAGTCGTAATGGCTTCAGCGGACTTATGCCGGGGCTCGTGTGAGCTCAAATTATTATTCTAAATCAGTGTTTTAAGATAAAGCAGGCTACTGATTGGCCCGGAATGCGCGAATCTGGGCGTTAAAGTCTGCGGCGAGTCGTTCCATTTCATCCACCGCAGCGTTATGCCGCATATCGCGAATACGGATCTGGTCTTCGGTAATTTCCGGGCCCAGCGCTTTGGCTTCCTCATCGATGCACACGAGGTAGCTTTCAACGTTTGCCATGTATTGCTTCACGACACTCTGTGCCGCCACCAACTCGGCTTCGGTGGCCGTTTTGCCGTCGGGCACCTCAACGTTCGCCGGAAAATCGCAAGCGGCGTGAGCGTTAATAGCCAGCATGCCAGTGAGCAGCGCAGCGGCAGAAATACTAAAAAATTTCATAACACGGTCCAATCATTTGAAATTCCGGTGAGCAATTATGCCGTAACCGGCCGGCTCCATCCATTATCATCCCGTTTTCATTGTTTTGCTGTCGGCAGCCAAGCGCGACGGCCAAATAGAGTCGTTTTGTGTCTGATCTACCGCGAACTGCCCATACCTTTCTGCCCGGACAGGGCCTGAAAAAACCCCAATCCCCAACGGGAATTGCAAGCACCGGCCTGCGTGCGCGTCGCGTCCGCCGTCGGTTTGAAGCGCTGCGGCCGGTCACATCCGATGTAGTCGTCCCGTGCGGCGACGGCGTCAGATTGCAGGCGCACTTCACGCCTTTTAAGTCTGGTGCACCTTTAATTGTGTTAATTCATGGCTGGGAAGGCAGCGCCGAGTCGATCTACCTGCTCTCCGCGACCATGGCAATGCACGCAGCCGGTTTCTCTGTATTGCGACTGAATTTGCGTGACCATGGCGGTTCGCATGCGCTTAATGAAGATTTGTTTCATTCGTGCCGACTGCAGGAAGTCGTTGATGCGGTGGCATGGGCAGGTGAGCAATATCGTCCGGACCGACTTTTGGTCGGTGGGTTTTCATTGGGTGGCAACTTTTCGTTGCGAGTTGCTGCGGTGGCGCCTGCACAGGGTTTGAGTCTGCAGCGGGCGGTTGCTGTGTGCCCGGTGCTGGACCCTGCGGAAACCATGCACGCACTCGATGACGGCTGGTTTGTCTATCGCCGCTATTTTCTGCATAAGTGGCGAAAGTCTCTTGAGATGAAGATGGCCGCATTTCCCGGCCGCTATGACTTTGGCCCTCTGGGGCGGTTTACGACGTTGATGGGCATGACCGAGTACTTCGTGCTGAATCACACGGACTATCCGGATCTTTACAACTACCTGCATGACTACTCGCTGATACGGGGTCGCCTGGATGATCTTTCGGTCGACTCACGGGTGCTGCTCGCTGGAGATGATCCGATTATTCCCGTGGGCGGGTTGGACAGATTTAGTCCGGGGCCGGCGTTTCACGCAGAAGTGACCCGTTTCGGCGGGCATTGCGGCTATCTGGAGGGCTGGGGTTTGCGAAGCTGGGCGAGTGCGTGGATGGTTCAGGCTGCTCAGTTGCCGTAGCTGCCGGTCTGAATGTCAGTGACTATGCCATTGTCGATCCGGATCATTCGTGTCAGCTTGTTGTTGCCGAAATTGTAGTACCAGGTTTCAACCCAAACTTCTCTGCTGCCTCGTCTTTCATCGTCGGACCGGTTGGCCTGTAACACGTCGGCAGACGTCACAAACGGGTCGCGATAAATCGTTCGGTTATCCACTTTGAACGGTCGTCCGCAGTTGCGTAAAACTTTCTCCGCGGTGTCGCCGGTTCTTATGATTTTATTGCCACAGCGAACGGCGTAGGCCGGCGTTGTTATAAGAGCGAGACACAACAAATACGAAGCCGCCTTTAATACTCTGAGTCTGCCGATACGATGCATGTGCCCATTCCTTCACGCTCAGCGCGTGCTTGCTCACTCCCTGCAGCCTTGCGCCTTCTTTTAGGGTATTGTTGCGCTCATTAACAGACCACAAACGGGTCTGAAAGTGCGCACAAAAGGGCGCTGCCATAGGACGGCTAGGGGTTTCACGCCGCTTCCGGACTGCAACAACAGGGCTTAATTCAACGCATGAGCGAGGTCTATCAGAAACGCATCGGGCGACTGCAATCCCGCGACTGCAGCCAGCTGTTCGCAGGCGGCATGCGTGGTATCGAGCGCGAGTGCCTCAGGATCAGCGCCGACGGCCATGTGGCGCAGACACCTCACCCGTCCGGTCTCGGCTCTGCGCTGACGCATCGCTACATCACGACCGATTACTCGGAGGCGCTGCTTGAGTTTGTCACGCCGCCGCAGCAAAGCACCTGGGAAGTGATGCAGTGTCTGTTTGATTTGCATCAGTTCGCTTATGAACAACTGGAGGATGAGTTGCTGTGGCCGTTCAGCATGCCGTGTGCATTAACGACTGAAGCCGATATTCCGCTGGCCCGCTATGGCTCATCCAACGTCGGGCAAATGAAAACGCTTTACCGGATGGGGCTGGGCAATCGCTACGGCCGTTTTATGCAGGTCATTTCAGGGCTGCATTTCAATTATTCGGTGCCCGACGGTTTCTGGCCGGTCTTTCAGGATTTGGAGCAGGACGGTCGCGCTTTAGCAGAGTTCCGCTCAGCCGCATACATGGATCTGGTACGAAATGTGCGCCGGTTTGATTGGCTGATCCTTTATTTGTTCGGTGCTTCGCCTGCGGTGTGCAAAAGCTTTCTGGGCGGACGCGAAACCGACCTTGCCGAGCTTGATGCCCACACTTACTTCGGACCGCATGCCACGTCATTGCGCATGAGCGGCGTCGGTTATCAGAACTCAAGTCAGTCTGCGCTTGAGGTGTCTGCTAACAGTCTTGAGGAATACGTCCGGGACCTGTCGCGCGCGATTGAGACGCCCGATCCTGCGTGGGAAGCCCTGGGCTTGCGGGATGGCGACAACTACCTGCAGTTGAATACCAATAAGCTGCAAATTGAAAACGAGTTTTACAGCGCCGTGCGCCCGAAACGGGTAGCCCATAGTGGTGAGCGGCCCACTAAAGCGTTGCAGCGCGGTGGTGTCGAGTATGTTGAACTTCGGGTGCTCGATGTCAGCCCGTTTGATCCTGTTGGCATCAATCAGGCGCAGATCCGGTTTGTCGAAACGTTCCTTGTCTACTGCATGTTGCGGGACAGTCCCCTGATCATGTCGGATGGTGTGGCAGAGATGCGGCACAATGATGCGATGGTCGCTGCTCGCGGCCGTCAGCCCGGCCTTGAACTGATGCGCGATGGCAGTGCGGTCACGTTGACCGACTGGGCGCTTGAGTTACTGGCGGATATGCAGCCGATCGCTGAGTTGCTGGACTGTGGCGCAGGTGAGGAGTACCAGCAAGCACTGGCCATCCAGAATAATGTCGTGCGCGACCCGGCTTTGACCCCGTCCGCCCGGTTATTAAGTGAACTGCAGGATACCGGTTTGTCGTTCGCTCAATACGGCCTGAAAACTGCCGGGACAAACCGAGCGTACTTTAAGGCCCAGGCTCCCGAGCACAACCGCCGCAGGCCCGATTTGCTGGCTGAGTCACAAGCCTCTGTGGAGCGTCAGCGCGAGATTGAGGCTGCGGATCAGATCACGTTTGATGACTACATTCAGCAGTACTATTCCTGATTACTCAATTGCTTGCTCCGGATGACCGGTTGCCGAGCTTGTGACGTTTCACTGCTTGCCTGCTAGTATCTGTGTCAGGCAACGGGTGCAGGGTACAGCGGCATTAAAATATTTATTGCATCATTTGTTTTGGGTTTGGCTCTGGTGTTCACCGGCGCCTACTTTTATCCGTTGCCGGATAACGCCGTGATTCGGTCCGCCACAGAGTCGATTCCAAACGGCGGCCGCAAAGAAGACTTCTACATTAATCTTGAGCTGGACCGGATTGCGCCGGCGCAGGAGGTCCGCGTTGCCGGGTTTCCGGTGCGCGAGATATCGAGCCGCGGGAATCAGGTTATTCGCGCTGAAGTGTTCAAGCTGAGAAACAGTCGTCGCGAGGTGATTGGTCTTGCCTCCCGCATGACCGGTCTCGCACCGGACGTGCTCGGCGAACCGGAAGTGGTGGTCAACTGGCTACTGATGATTCCGGGACGCGGCGGCCTGATGCTGTCTCAGGGGGACATGCCGGCGGCAGGGCTTCTGCCGGACGGTATTCCTTTCAAACAGGGGCTGTTTGTCTCTGGTGACGGCGTGTTTGCGGATCTGGTCGGTAGCTATGCCGAAGCGGAACTCTTTGAAGATATGAACTCCGATGGCACCGATGAACCTGTGGTGCTGCTCAGCACCCGGTTGCAGGCGAGGGACGGCGCATGACCCGGTTCGTTGTTTTTCTCGGCTTGCTTGCCGGTGTCCTGACCGGTGCTGCAATCATTCTGTTTAACCCCTTTGTGGGCTCTGCTCAGCTTGAGAACCTGAATGGCGGTGAGTATCACAGCTACGCATCGGACGATGTCTATGGCATGCATCAAAGCGTTGACGGGTTGCTGAATGTTGCCTGGCTCAAGCGTGGCACCGGCGACTTTGCAGAGCTTTCCATTCGCAATGCCAACGCGGCCGTTTTGGTGCTACGGGATGACTCGGGTGTTCCTGTGGCGTTTGCGACGCATTTAAGCAGTGCGTTACGCAACGACAACTTGCTGCTGGGTGAGGTGGGTGCGCGCAGCTATTGGAATGTGTTCTGGCCGAACTACGGCAGCATATACATGCAGGCGACCGAGACCCGCAGACCAATGATTCGCGACGGCGTCATTTCATTCCTGACGGGTGGCGAGTTGCGCGCCACGGGTGACGCCTATGCCGTCACCGCGGATACCGCTGACAATCGAATTGCCGGCGTTAGCGGTGCTTTGTCAGAAACGACGGGGCGGTATTCAGAAGTGGTGTTGAGTCCCGGCACTGCCGATGATGTCTGGCAAGGCGAGTTGACGATCCAGCTAAACCGGTAGCTACGCCATCGCGGCTGTGGCGATCTCTTTAAATGGAATACTCATGTCGGCCAGCTGTTCAGGGTCAAGTTCAGCGCCTTTGGCGAGCAGCTT
>CAYLLI010000004.1:27532-35364 GCA_964384295.1 uncultured Chromatiaceae bacterium | reverse complement strand
CTGCGCCGCATGTATGGCGTGTTGGAGCGTCAGTTCCGCGGCTACTACAAAAAGTCAGCGCGTGCGAAAGGCTCTACGGGGGGCAATCTGATCAAGTTGTTGGAATGCCGTCTCGACAACGTCGTGTATCGCATGGGTTTTGCAGCAACACGTGCAGAAGCCCGTCAGCTGGTCAGCCACAAAGCTATCCTGGTGGATGGCGTAGTTGTGAATATTCCGTCGTTCCAGGTTTCCGGCGGTTCAACAATTTCGATTCGCGAGAAAGCGAAGAAGCAGGGCCGTATCGAGAATGCTCTTGAGATTGCCCGCCAGGTTGGGTTCCCTGACTGGGTTCAGGTGGACGAGAAGAAGCTTGAAGGCGTGTTTAAGGCTGTGCCTGAGCGCGAAGAAGTACTGCCCGATATCAACGAAAACCTCGTTGTTGAGCTTTACTCTAAGTAAGTAAGCAGGAGATCGCAGGAATGCAAGATTCAAATGATTTTTTGAAGCCTCGTACCGTTAAAGTCGAGCAGAAAAGCGACGACAACCGTCGCGCAAAAGTTAGCCTTGAGCCGTTTGAGCGTGGTTATGGCCACACTCTCGGTAATGCGCTGCGCCGTATTCTCCTGTCCAGCATGCCGGGTGCGGCTGTTGTTGAGGTTGATATCGAAGGCGTGCTGCATGAGTACACCAGTATCGAAGGCGTGCAGGAAGACGTTGTTGAAATCCTGCTGAACCTGAAAGAGCTGGCTATCACCATGCATTCGCGTGATCGTGCAGAGCTGACTCTGAATAAGAAAGGTCCTGGTCCTGTAACGGCTGCGGATATCGAACTGGATCACGACATTGAAGTTGTTAACCCGGACCTCGTTATCGCAAACCTGACGAGCAACGGCGAACTGAAGATGATTCTGACGGTTGAGGCCGGTCGCGGTTACCGTCCTGCGAGCCAGGTCGTTAACCTCGAAGGTCAGACAGGTCAGATCGGCAAGTTGCAGCTGGACGCATCTTTTAGCCCGGTTCGTAAAGTGACTTACAGTGTTGAGGCAGCGCGTGTGGAACAGCGCACCAACCTGGATAAGTTGATTATCGACATCGAAACCAACGGCACCATCGATCCTGATGAAGCCATTCGTCGTGCCGGTAGCATCCTGAAAGATCAGCTTGATGTCTTTGTTGATCTGCAAGGTCAGGATGAAGCTGCTGCAGCTGCTGCGGAATCACAGGTTGATCCGATTCTGTTGCGCCCGGTTGACGAGCTGGAACTGACCGTACGCTCAGCGAACTGCCTGAAAGCAGAGAACATCAACTACATTGGTGACCTTATTCAGCGCACTGAAGTTGAATTGCTGCGTACGCCGAACCTCGGCAAGAAGTCTCTGACAGAAATCAAAGAAGTCTTGGCCAGCCATGGTCTTGCTTTGGGTATGCACGTTGAAAACTGGCCGCCGGCAAGCCTGGCGCAGGGCGAAGTGGCCGCTTAAGCGACCCGAACTAGTTTAGGAAAGAACAATGCGACATCAGAAATCGGGCCGCCAACTCGGCCGTAACAGCAGCCATCGCAAAGCCATGTATCGCAACATGGCAGCGTCGCTGATCATGCATGAGACTATTCGCACGACTGTCCCGAAGGCGAAGGAATTGCGTCGCGTGGTTGAGCCGATGATTACGCTCGCGAAGGAAGACAGCGTTGCTAACCGTCGTCTGGCGTTTAACCGTCTGCGTGATAAAGCATCGGTAGGTAAGTTGTTTCGCGAGCTTGGCCCGCGTTTCAAAACCCGCCCCGGCGGTTACCTGCGTATTCTGAAGATGGGCCATCGTCCCGGCGATGCGGCACCGATGGCATTGGTGCAGTTGCTTGATCAGCCGGTCGAGGCTGAGCTCGTCGAAGAAGCTGCTGAGTAACGGTTGCTTTAAGCCTTGGAAAAACCCCGCCTTGTGCGGGGTTTTTTGTTGCCATGATCTCCGTGATTTCCGCAGAACACATGCGGTTTGTCAGTGAATCTATGTGGCGACCGCAGCGTCGCGTGTGATGTTAAACGGATGGACGTCGCCGATTACCACGTTGTCTTCAATGCGAATGCCACCAAAGCGAGCAAACTCCGCAATTCTTTCAAAGTTAACCTGAGCCGCATGTTTGGAAGTCCGCAGCTTCTCGAGCAGCATCGGTATGAAGTACAAGCCCGGCTCAATGGTTACTACCATCCCCGGTTCCAGAGTCCGGCTCATCCGCAGATTCGGATGCTCGGCGGGCGGCTTCTGGCGTTTGCCTGATGCATCAGCCATGTGGCCGCCGACGTCGTGCACCTGCAAGCCCAGCATGTGACCCAGCCCGTGGGGAAAGAACACATTAGTGACTTCCTCAGCAACCATGGCTTCAGGTGTCATATCCACAAATCCGAACGCCTTGAGTAGCTGACCTATACCCAGATGGGCGCTCCGCTGCGCGGTGCCAAATGACAGCCCCGCGGGCACTTCCTTGCAGAGTGATTGTTGCAGCGAATCCATAGCAGCGATTAGCTCGTTGAAGCCCGGGTCTTTGGAATAAGTACGGGTAATGTCGCAGGCGTAGCCATTCATCATTGTGCCTGCATCGATCAGAAGACTATGAGGATTCGCTTCGTGGGTGCGCCGCTCATAATGCAGTGTCGCTGCATTCTCATTGCAGGCGATGATGTCCGGGTAGGGGAGCTCATGTTCGGCGCAGCCTGCGGCGTTCATGAACGCCCTATGAATGCCGAAACCGCTTTCTCCAGCCTCGAATGCGAGCTTTGCTGCCGCGTGCGCCGGCATCGCGATGCGCGTGGCTTCGCGTATGCAGTCAATTTCATAGGTGGTTTTGACGCTGCGATAATAGTGCAGGAAGTTCAGCAGCTTGTCCGGATTAATGTTCCTGCCGGAGTCTGCCGGATCAATCCAGGCACTCCGTCGGCCCGGCTTCCCAACGGCCTTTGCATAGTCCTCAGATTGACTGTGCCATTCGATCTCGAAGTGCTTCAGATAAGACTCATCCGGTAGCTCGGGTGCGGCATGCCAAAAGTCCTCAGCTGCCAGTATCGCAAGCTTCGGGGGCTGTCCTGCCTTCACGATAAGACAGGCGTCCGCCATGCCGAACAGCGGCAGCCACTGCAGCAGATGCGGGTTGGGTTTATGCGGGTAGTGCTGGTCATCCAGAAACACCGGCAATTGCTCGCCCGCGTGCAATGTGATGCTGTCCAGCTTGCAGAACTCCAGCGCCTGAGAGTAGCGGCTGCTTAGTTCTTCAATGTGGGCGGTATAGCTTGCGGGCGCAGCGGGTAAAACAATGTTGGGATTCATCGGAGGACTATAGCAAAACGCGCCATTCATTCGCCTGTTCCTGACGATGCGCATACAATACTGAACACTCAACAGACGGCCCGTAGACATCGAACAATGACTGAAACTGTACTTACCGGAATCACCACGACAGGAACCCCTCATCTGGGCAACTATGTCGGCGCCATTCGCCCGGCGGTAGCCGCCAGCAAAGTGGACGGAGTGGATTCGTTTTACTTCCTGGCGGATTACCACGCGCTGATCAAGAACTCGGATCCTGAGCGACTGAAGCAGTCCAGTCTGGAGATTGCCGCCACCTGGCTGGCATTCGGTCTGGATACCGATCGCGTTACTTTCTATCGTCAGAGCGATATTCCGGAGATACCGGAGCTAACCTGGATTATTAGTACGGTTACAGCAAAGGGGCTGATGAATCGCGCTCACGCTTATAAAGCGGCAGTCGCTGATAACGAGGATGCAGGGGGTAAGGATCCGGACAAAGGTATCACTATGGGGTTGTTCAGCTACCCCATTCTGATGGCCGCCGATATTCTGATGTTCAGTGCTAACAAAGTGCCTGTCGGGAAAGATCAGATTCAGCACGTTGAAATGGCGCGCGATATTGCCGGTCGCTTTAATCACATCTACGGCGAGACTTTTATTCTTCCCGAGTATGTTGTTGATGACTCCGCGGCAACGTTATCCGGGCTGGATGGGCGCAAAATGAGTAAGAGCTACAACAACACCATCCCGCTGTTCGAATCGCCAAAGAAGCTGCGTAAGTTGGTTAACAAAATTAAGACCAATCTACTGGAGCCGGGCGAGCCAAAAGATCCTGATGATGATTGCGCGGTATTTGATATCTATAAAGCCTTTGCTTCCGTGGATGAGGCGGCGGCGTTCCGTGCTGAGCTTCAAGAAGGTCTGGCGTGGGGCGAAGCAAAGAAGCAGTTGTTTGAATATCTTGATGACCACCTGTCCGGCCCACGCAGCGAATACGAACGGTTGATCGCTGACCCGGCAGCGATTGAAGCAGAGCTGTTAAAAGGCGCCGAAAAGGCGCGTGAGCGCGCGTCCGGGCTAATGAACAGAGTACGCGATGCTGTTGGCATTGCTGCCCTGAGATAGGCGGCAGGACTCAGAAAAGGAAACGAATGGCGAGCCTAGCTCGCCTTTTTCTTTTTCGCAGGCATCAGCAGTGGCTTCAGGTATTTTCCGGTATATGACCCTTTCACCTTGCAGACGTCCTCGGGTGTGCCCTCCGCAACGATCGTGCCGCCACCGTCGCCGCCTTCCGGCCCCAGATCAACAATCCAGTCGGCTGTCTTGATGACATCCAGATTGTGCTCGATCACGATCACGGTATTGCCCTGATCGCGCAGCTTCTGCAGCACTTCCATCAGTTTCGCGATGTCATGAAAGTGCAGGCCGGTAGTGGGCTCATCGAGAATATAAAGCGTGCTGCCCGTTGAGCGTTTCGACAGTTCTTTAGCGAGCTTGACCCGTTGCGCCTCACCACCCGACAGCGTCGTGGCGCTCTGACCCAGCCGAATATAGGACAACCCGACATCCATCAGGGTCTGCAGCTTGCGGGAGATCACAGGAATGTTCTTGAATTGCTCGCAGGCGTCCTCGATGGTCATGTCGAGCACTTCGGAGATGGTGAAGCCGCGATAGCGAATTTCGAGAGTCTCGCGGTTGTAGCGCTTGCCTTTGCATTCGTCGCAGGGAACATAGACGTCCGGCAGAAAATGCATCTCGACTTTAATCATGCCGTCGCCCTGGCACGCTTCGCAGCGTCCGCCTTTGACATTGAAGCTAAAGCGGCCCGGTTGGTATCCGCGCGATCGCGCTTCCTGAGTGCCGGCAAACAGCTCCCGCAAAGGGGTAAACAAACCGGTGTAGGTTGCCGGGTTCGACCGGGGAGTGCGTCCGATAGGGCTCTGGCTGATATCAATGACGGAGTCGATGTGTTCAAGCCCGGAGAGTTCATCGTGCACTGCTGCTGTGGCGCCGGCTCTGTTGATCGCTGCCGCCGCTACCTTATAGAGCGTGTCATTGATCAACGTCGACTTGCCGGATCCGGACACGCCGGTAACACAGGTCATCAGACCGACAGGAAAGTGCGCGGTGATGTTTTTCAGGTTGTTGCCCTGAGCGCCCGACAACGTGAGCATCGCGGATTCATCAACCGGAATACGCTTCGCCGGAACAGGAATCTCAAGCGTTCCCGACAAATACTTTCCGGTCAGGGATGCTTTGTTAGCCATAATTTCCGCGGGTGTCCCTGCGGCAACAATATCGCCACCATGCACGCCCGCACCGGGGCCCAGATCAAGTACATAGTCGCTGGCCAGAATGGCATCGGTGTCATGTTCAACCACCACAACGGTATTGCCCAGATTTCTGAGCCGAATCAGCGTTCCGAGCAGCCGGTCGTTATCGCGCTGATGCAAGCCGATTGACGGTTCGTCCAGAATGTACATGACCCCGACGAGACCGGAGCCGATCTGGCTGGCCAGCCGGATGCGCTGCGCTTCACCACCTGACAGTGTGTCTGCGCCGCGGTTCAGCGTTAGGTATTCGAGTCCGACATCGGCCAGAAAGCGCAAACGGTCCTGAATCTCCTTGACGATCTTCTCCGCGATTTCGCCACGGGCACCCTGCAAGTGCAGGTTGTCAAAAAAGTCGAGCGCTACCGCCACCGACATATTCGATATTTCGGGCAGGCTCACTTTGTTGATAAACACGTTGCGCGCAGCCGTATTTAACCGGGTGCCGTTACATGCCGGACAGGGCTCAGTGCTCAGATACTTTGCCAGCTCATCGCGCACCTTGTTTGAGTCTGTTTCTTTGTAGCGCCGTTCCAGATTCGGAATAACACCTTCAAACGGGTGCGTGCGGCTGAAGTTCGCGCCCCGGGCTGTTTTGTAGACGAACTCGATTTCCTCGTCGCCGCTGCCCCAGAGCAGAATTTGCTTCGTCTCCTCGTCGAGGTCGGCGTAGGGTACTTCCACGTCAAACCCGTAGTGATCAGCCAGGCATCGGATCAGCTGGGAGTAGTATGAGTTCTTGCGGTCCCAGCCTCTGATGGCGCCACCGGCAAGACTGATTGCTGTATTTTTAATGACCCGCTCAGGGTCAAAGAACTGATGCACGCCCAGGCCGTCGCATTTGCTGCAGGCGCCGACAGGGTTGTTAAACGAGAATAGGCGCGGTTCAAGTTCCGGAATGCTGTAGTTGCAGATCGGGCACGCAAACTTGTCGGAAAACAGCAGCTCGGCTTTTTCCGGTTCCTTCATCCAGGCGACCACCGCGATGCCATCTGCCAGTTTCAACGCCGTTTCAAATGATTCTGCCAACCTCAGCGCCATATCGGCCCGCACTTTAAAACGGTCGACAACGACTTCAATCGTATGCTTTTTTCGAAGGTCCAGCTTGGGCGGATCATCAAGCTCATAGACCTCACCGTTTATCCGCGCCCGCACGAAGCCCTGAGCGCGAAGATCAGCAAACAATTGAATGTGTTCGCCCTTGCGATCTCTGATGACGGGTGCCAGAAGCAGCAATGCAGTGCCTTCTTCAATCTCGAGAACCTGGTCAACCATCTGGCTGATGGTCTGGGCCTGCAGGTCGAGATGGTGATCGGGGCAGCGGGGTTGTCCTGCCCGCGCATACAGCAGGCGCAGGTAGTCGTAAATCTCCGTGACCGTGCCCACGGTTGAACGCGGGTTGTGGGAAGTCGACTTCTGTTCGATTGAAATGGCCGGTGACAGGCCTTCAATGTGGTCGACATCCGGCTTTTCCATCATTGACAGAAACTGCCTGGCGTAAGCCGATAGCGATTCGACATAGCGACGCTGACCTTCGGCGTAGATCGTATCGAAAGCGAGTGATGATTTGCCCGAGCCGGATAACCCGGTAATACAGATAAGCTTGTCCCGCGGCAGGTCTACGTCGATGTTGCGCAGATTGTGGGTCCGGGCGCCCCGGATACTGATGCTTTTCACGCCTTATGTCGCCTAAATCGGAGAGGAACCAACCAATATAAGCGTAATTCGCCTTTAGACCCAAACTAGATGTGCCGCAACAATACCTGTGGGGAAGGCGGGTTCTGCGCTTATTCCCCTGTTTCCAGATGCTTATGGCGTATTTGTAGGTGTCTTTTTTTGCCCCCGGACATACAATACACAGTCCTCCGGCAAGACGGGCGCGTGGCGCCGCCGGAGGCTCTCAAGTCAGGAACTTACAACGTTTACAGGTGGAAGCATGGCACGTGGCTTAAATAAAGTAATGATCATCGGCAATCTCGGCTCTGATCCCGAGATCAAGTACATGCCTTCGGGCGATGCCGCGGCAACGCTGTCAGTGGCGACCACCGATTCGTACAAAGACAAGAAAACCGGTGAGCAAGTTGAGAAAACCGAATGGCATCGTGTTGTTGCCTACGCGCGCCTGGCCGAGATTATGGGTGAGTACCTGAAAAAAGGTTCGAAGATCTACGTTGAAGGTAGCCTGCAGACGCGCAAATGGCAGGACAAGTCAGGTAACGAGCG
>CAYLLI010000004.1:7420-27522 GCA_964384295.1 uncultured Chromatiaceae bacterium | reverse complement strand
CGAGCGTTACACGACTGAGATTAAAGCCAGAGACATGCAGATGCTCGATAGCCGCGGTGGCGCTGGCATGGGTTCGTCGGCACCGATGCCGTCGGCTTCAGCTCCGTCATCGGCGCCTTCAGCCCCTCCGGTAGTTGCTGAAGTGGATGATGAGATTCCGTTTTAGGCGATAGAGAGTAACCGGGCAGACCAGACGGATTTACAAGAACCAACTGTCAGCTGTCAGGGCCCGAACCTACTGATAAAAAATTGACCTGTGCGATGCGGTGACTGCATCGCCTGCCGGACATCTGTCGGTGTCCGGTTTTTGTATGACTAAAGGAACAACAAATGGGTGCGTTTAAAGAACCACATGGCGGCGAATTAAAACAGCTGTACGTTGATGCTGCGGCAGTAGAGCAGATTAAAGCCGAATCCAAAGATTACAAATCCTGGGATCTGACAGATCGTCAGGTCTGTGACCTGGAGCTGATTCTAAACGGAGCTTTCTCGCCGCTCGACGGGTTCCTGACTGAAGCCGCTTATGAGTCTGTTCTGAAGGATATGCGTTTGCCGGACGGCACGTTGTGGCCGATGCCGATCACGTTGGACGTTAGTCAGGACTTTGCAGATTCGTTGTCTGCCGGTGAAAAAATTGCATTGCGTGATGCGGAAGGCGTGCTGATCGCTGTGCTGTCTGTCAGTGATATCTGGACGCCCGACAAGTCGGCTGAAGCCGTCGCTGCTTTCGGCGCCGATGATCCGGCACACCCCGCGGTGCATTATCTCCACAATATTGCGGGGCCGGTTTATCTTGGCGGAACACTGACCGGCGTCGAGAAACCGACTCACTACGACTTCAAACTGTTGCGCGAAGATCCTGCCGAGGTTCGCGCCCGGTTCGAAAAGCTGGGTTGGCGCAAAGTCGTGGCTTTCCAAACCCGTAATCCGTTGCATCGTGCGCATCAGGAGCTGACATTCCGTGCGGCGCGTGAGGCGGAAGCTAACCTGCTGATTCATCCGGTCGTAGGTATGACCAAGCCGGGTGACATCGATCATTACACCCGCGTGCGTTGCTATGAGCATGTGCTGGAGCAGTACCCCGAACAGACCACTAGTCTGAGTCTGTTAAACCTTGCAATGCGCATGGCGGGTCCCAGAGAAGCGATCTGGCACGCCATTATTCGCAAAAATTACGGCTGCACCCATTTTATCGTCGGTCGCGATCATGCCGGGCCGGGCAAGAACTCGGCGGGCGAAGATTTTTATGGTCCGTACGATGCTCAGGAGTTGTTCCTGAAACATGAGGAAGAGCTCGATATCACGATGGTGCCATTCAAGATGATGGTCTACGTGGAAAACAAAGCTCAGTACGAGCCTGCCGATGAAACTGCAGAAGACGATACCGTGCTGAATATTTCAGGTACGGAGTTCCGGCGTCGTTTGCAGGAAGGTCTGGATATTCCTGAATGGTTCTCGTATCCGAAGGTGGTTGAAGAGTTGCGCCGGTCATATCCGGCTCGCCATCAGCAAGGCTTTACAGTTTTCTTTACAGGCTTATCCGGCTCAGGCAAGTCGACTATTGCCAACGCTTTGCTGGTCAAAATGCTCGAGAACGGTGGTCGCAATGTCACTCTTCTCGACGGTGACAAAGTTCGCAAGAACCTGTCCAGTGAGCTCGGCTTTTCGCGGGAACACCGTGATCTGAACATCACGCGTATCGGCTACGTTGCGAGCGAAATCACTAAAAACGGTGGTGTCGCTATCTGTGCGCCGATTGCACCCTATGCTGCAACACGACGCCAGGTCAGGGATATGATCGAACCGGTAGGCGGCTTTATTGAGATCCATGTCGCGACACCGTTGGAAGTTTGCGAAGAGCGCGATCGCAAAGGACTGTACGCGAAAGCCCGTGCTGGCATCATCAAAGAGTTCACCGGCATTAGCGATCCGTACGAAGAGCCGGAGAACCCTGAGATGCGTATCAATACCGTCGAGATGGAGCCCGAGTTAGCTGCGCATCGAATTTTTGTGAAACTCGAAAGCATGGGCTTTATCCGCTGATTCGTCAGACGGCTTTTTGTTAGGGGCCAGTTAATTCTGTATTCGTCATGTCCGGAAAGCTGTACATAAAGACATTCGGTTGTCAGATGAACGAGTACGACACCGGCAAGATGGCCGACGTGTTGCACGAGAGTCACGGGCTTGAACTGACTGACACGCCGGAAGAGGCCGATGTACTGCTTCTGAATACGTGCTCTATTCGTGAGAAGGCGCAGGAGAAAGTGTTCTCTCAATTGGGGCTATGGCGCCCCTGGAAAGAGCAGAACCCTGATCTGGTGATCGGTGTGGGCGGGTGCGTGGCCAGTCAGGAGGGTGACGCCATTACCCGCAGAGCCCCCTTCGTTGACCTTGTGTTTGGTCCGCAAACGTTGCATCGCTTGCCGGAAATGCTGAACGAGAAGCGTGCCGGTCAGAAGTCGGTTGTCGACGTTAGTTTTCCTGAGATCGAAAAGTTTGATGCTTTGCCCGAACCTCGTGCTGAAGGCGCAACGGCATTTGTGTCGATCATGGAAGGCTGCAGCAAATACTGCAGCTTCTGTGTCGTTCCATATACCCGTGGCGAAGAGATCAGCAGGCCTCTTGATGATGTGGTGAAAGAGGTGTTGCAGCTCGCCGAACAAGGTGTAAAGGAGATCAACCTGCTAGGCCAGAACGTGAATGGCTATCGCGGTGCGACGCACGATGGTCAGACGGCCGATCTGGCAACACTGATTCACTACGTTGCTGCGATCGACGCGATCGAGCGCATTCGGTTTACAACGTCGCATCCGCTGGAGTTCGGCGACCGGCTGATTCAGGCGTATGCCGATGTGCCTAAGTTAGCCAACTACCTGCACCTGCCGGTGCAGAGCGGCTCGGACAGAATCCTTGCAGCGATGAAGCGCGGTTATACCGCCCTCGAGTTCAAACAGAAGCTGCGCAAGCTTAAAGCCGTCAGACCGGATATCAGTCTTTCGACGGATATTATTGTCGGGTTCCCGGGCGAGACAGACGCAGATTTTGAGGCAACCATGAACCTGGTCGCTGACGCAGGTTTTGATCAGTCTTTCAGCTTTATTTATAGCTCGCGTCCCGGCACACCCGCAGCCAATCTTGAAGACGATACCCCTCTGGAAGTGAAACAGCAGCGCCTGAAGCTGCTGCAGCAGCGTTTGAATCAGCAGGCCCAGGCGATCAGCCGGGATATGGTGGGTTCTGAGCAGCGGGTCCTGGTCGAACGCACCTCCAAAAAAGACAGCAATCAGCTCGCCGGACGTACTGAAAACATGCGCTGGGTTAACTTTGACGGGTCTCCTGACCTGATCGGCAGCTTTGTCGACGTCATCATTACCGAGGCTTTGCCAAATTCATTGCGGGGCAGGCAGGCAAAACGTCAAAATGTGGCGTAGTATGTGTCCATACCGATTCGTATCAGGAGACAAGTACTCACTTGACGCTTAACAATCAAACTCACGACGTTGTTCTTGAGCCTGCAAACAACGACATGCTGGCGAATTTATGCGGCCAGTTTGATGAACATCTGCGCCAGATTGAGAAACGACTCGGCGTACATATCAGTAATCGGGGCAACCACTTTCAGGTTGTCGGGCAGCCACAACCCTCTCTGGCTGGCATTAAAGTCATCAAAGAACTTTATTCTCTCGCGGGATCCGAGCGAATCGATCCTCAGCGCGTGCAACTTTATCTGCAGGAAGCCGGTATGAACGAACCTGAAAAGCTACCCGACGATCAGGCTGATGTTTCGATCAGAACGCCGCGAAAACATATTCGTCCACGGGGAGCTAATCAGCGGAGCTACATCAAAAGCTTGCGTGACAATGAGCTTAGCTTTGGCATTGGTCCTGCGGGTACGGGCAAGACATTCATGGCGGTCGCCTGCGCTGTAGAGGCTTTGGAGAGCGATGAGGTACGGCGAATTGTGCTGGTCCGGCCGGCTGTCGAGGCTGGCGAGCGGCTGGGCTTTCTGCCGGGAGACCTTACGCAGAAAGTGGATCCCTACCTGCGACCGATGTATGACGCTCTCTATGAGATGCTGGGTTACGAAAAAGTGGGTCGCTTGATCGAGCACAACATTATTGAGATTGCACCGCTGGCGTTTATGCGTGGCCGGTCGCTGAATGAAAGCTACGTCATTCTCGATGAGGCGCAGAACACCACCGTTGAGCAGATGAAGATGTTTCTGACTCGCATGGGTTTTGGCTCCAGAGCCGTTGTCACGGGCGATGTAACGCAGATTGATCTGCCCCGGCATCAGCTATCTGGCTTAAAACATGTGCTTGGGATTCTCGAGGGTGTCGAGGGCGTAGGATTCAGTCAGTTTGCTGCGAAAGACGTGGTTCGCCATCCCATGGTGCAGCGGATTGTTGAAGCTTATGATCGCCATGAGGGCGATTCGCCTGACGGCGATTAGTCTGCTTCCCGACTATCTGCTCTCACTGCTTCGCGGAACCCCGGAATGACTGAATCAGTTTTGACAGAGGTGCAATGGGTGTCTGCGTCTTCCCCTGTCTGTGATGATGATCAGATCAGTCAGTGGGTTCGCGCGGCTGTAGACGGGGGGCTTAAGGATGCGCCGCGGAGGACATCGTTGCCCGGAGTTGGTCTTGTTACTGTCCGGATTGTTGATGAGGAAGAGAGCGCGGGTCTGAATAGCGAGTATCGGGATAAGCCCGGACCAACCAATGTTCTGGCGTTTCCATGCGACCCCGTCATTCCGGCAATGGATGATGCTGATGAGGCAGAGTTTGGCGACCTGCTTGTATGCTGGCCGGTCGTTGTCAGGGAGTCTGCAGAGCAAACTAAGTCGCAGTTGGCGCACTTCGCACATATGGTGGTCCATGGCACCTTGCATTTATTGGGCTATGACCATATCTCAGATGATGAAGCTGGGGTAATGGAACAACTTGAAACAGACATTTTGTGCGGGCTGGGTTACAGCAATCCGTATCAGGTTTCTGAAGGACTAAATTCTCATGTCTGATGATCAATCCGAGTCACCGACCTGGATTTCCCGTCTAAAACACGTCATGCACGGCGGCCCTGAAAACCGCCAGGAGTTGCTGCAGTTATTCGATAGCGCGAGTGACCTCGAATTTTTGGATAAGCAGGAGCTGTCCATGTTGCGTGGTGTGCTGCAAGTGTCTTCTATGCAGGTGCGCGAAATCATGATTCCGCGATCGCAGATGGTGGTCATTGAGCGAGATGCGCCGCGTGAGGAGTTGCTGCATGCCGTTGTGGAAAGCGGTCACTCAAGGTTCCCTGTGGTTGGCGAGAACCGCGACGAGGTCGTCGGCTTGCTGCTCGCTAAAGATGTGCTCCGTTCTTTAGTCGAGTCTCCCGGAGAACCCTTCGACCTGGAAAAGGCATTGCGCCCCGCAGCCTTTATTCCCGAGAGTAAGCGATTGGATACGCTGCTCGAGGAGTTCCGCAATGGCCGCAATCACATCGCCATTGTTGTTGATGAGTACGGTGGCATTGCCGGGTTGCTCACGATTGAGGATGTGCTCGAACAAATCGTCGGGGATATTGATGACGAGCATGATGAGGAGGAGGCCGCTCCTATCGTTGAGCTCGGGCCGAACCGCTGGCAGGTGCTTGCATTGACCCGCATAGAGGATTTCGATGAGTTCTTTGGGGTCCAGTTCGATAAAGGTGAGTTCGAAACCGTCGGTGGCCTGGTGATGCAGGAGTTCGGCCGGCTGCCCCGCCGTGGTGAGAGCATTGTGACGGGCGGGCTTCGAATCCGTTTGATTCAGGCTGATCGCAGGCGCATTCACTCAATCGAAGTCAGTCGCGAAGAGCCTGACGGACTCGCGGAGTAGCCGTCGGCATGACTGTGCTCGTTGAGCATCGCATCCGACGGGCTTTGGCTGTGGTTGCAGGGTTACTGCTGCCGCTGGCCTTCGCGCCGTTTGGTTTTTTCTGGTTGGCCCCTGCATCCGTTGTTGTCCTGACTCTGCTGTGGGACAGGACCACGCCGCGCGAAGCTGCTGCGATTGGTTGTTTCTATGGCCTGGGCGCTTTCTCGTTTGGCACGTATTGGCTGTATATCTCGCTCCGACAGCTGGGTGGCGCCCCGATTCCGATTGTTTTGCTGCTCATGTCGGGGCTTGTCTTCGCTATGAGCGCCTATTCGGCATTAACGGGCGCTCTGCTTGCCAGGCTGACGCCCGAACGGGGGCTTATGCGTTGGCTTGTCGGGCTACCTGCAATATGGGTGCTGGTTGATTGGTTGCGGGGGTGGTTTCTGACGGGTTTTCCGTGGCTCAGCCTCGGTTACAGCCAGACAGAGAGTCTGCTTGCAGGCTTTGCCCCGGTCGCCGGTATCCACGGCGTAACGGCCGCGGTTGTGTTTGTTGCCGGTTCTTGTGTAGCTCTTGTTCTGGGTCCCGACCGGGTTACACGCGGCGCCGCATTTGCGGCTCTGGTTGCAGTGATAGGTTCTGCTGCTCTGCTCAGACCTGTTCAGTGGACTGCAGCGGGTAGCTCAGGGGTCGATGTTGCCTTGATTCAGGCAGCCATTCCTCAGGAGCAAAAATGGCGCCCGTCGCAACTGCAACCTACTCTGGATTTCTATCGCGATACGACACTCGGTCTGACTGAGCCGGATTTGGTCATCTGGCCGGAGGCAGCGATACCGGCCTTGCCGTTTGAAGTTCGTGACTTCTTGCTCGATCTTGATGAGCAGATGACGGAGCAGGGCACTCAGCTGTATTCGGGCATTCTTACTTATGAGCCTGACCGCAGTGAGTTTCGCAATACGCTGATGGGGTTTGGCGCCTACACCGGCCAGTATCACAAGCGGCACCTCGTGCCTTTTGGCGAGTACTTTCCGGTTCCTCAGTTTGTCTCCCGCTGGCTGCGCCTGATGAATCTGCCTTCAGAAGACATTACTCCCGGTCCGGCACAGCAGTCGCCTTTGCGGGTTGGTGACATCATGATTGCCCCCAGCATCTGCTACGAAGTGGCGTTTGGAAGTGAACAGCTGGGGTTTCTTCCTGCGGCGGGCTTGTTGCTCAATATTAGTAACGACACGTGGTTTGGTGATTCGATAGCGCCGCATCAGCATCTGCAGATGGCAAAGATGCGCGCCATCGAGGTCGCCCGTCCGATGTTGAGGGCAACCAATACCGGTTTAACCGCCGCAATCGGCGCTGACGGCGCAGTAATCGCGCAGATTCGGCAGTTTGAACCCGGTGTCCTCACTGCAACGGTGTATCCGCGCTCCGGTGCCACTCCTTATTCGCGCTTTGGCAATTATCCAGTGGTATTCATCTGCGTCGTTCTGGCCGTGCTGTCCGCCTTGCGCAGGCGGCGGGGCGATAGTTACTCGTCTTAGCGAGTCCTGAGCGCCTGCTCATACTCGTCGTCTGGTGTATCCTTGCCGGTCTGTTTTTTCTGAATGAGATAGTGCAGTGCAGGAAGCCCCCTACAACCCGTCTGAAGTTGAATCGATTGCCCAGTCATACTGGAACAAATCTCAGACGTTTAAAGTGACCGAGGATCCGTCGCTCGAAAAGTTCTATTGCCTGTGTATGTTTCCGTATCCGAGCGGCAGGCTGCACATGGGGCATGTCAGAAATTATTCGATTGGCGATGTGATCGCCCGTTATCAGAAGATGTTGGGCAAAAACGTGCTGCAGCCAATGGGTTGGGATGCGTTTGGCCTGCCTGCCGAGGGCGCCGCCATTAAACACGGCATGCCTCCGGCCAAGTGGACGCGCGAGAACATTGATTACATGCGCGATCAGCTTAAGCGTTTGGGCTTCGGTTATGACTGGGACCGTGAAGTCGCGACGTGTGAACCGGAGTATTACCGCTGGGAGCAGTGGCTGTTTGGTCGAATGCTCGATAAAGGTCTGGCGTATAAGAAACAGGCCGTTGTGAATTGGGACCCGGTTGACCAAACGGTTTTGGCAAACGAGCAGGTTATCGACGGCAAAGGCTGGCGTTCCGGTGCCGTGGTTGAGCGTCGTGAGATTCCGCAGTGGTTCCTGCGCATTACAGACTATGCCGAAGAGTTGCTCAGTGAGCTTGACGACCTTAATTGGCCGGAGTCGGTCAAGATCATGCAGCGCAACTGGATCGGTCGTTCTGAGGGGGTTGAGGCAGAGTTTGCCATTGCGGGCAGGGATGACGCTTCGCTGCGGATCTACACCACCCGTCCGGACACTTTGATGGGCGTGAGCTATATGGCGGTTGCTGCCGAGCATCCTTTGGCTTTGGAAGCCGCAAAGGACAGTCCGGAACTCAAGGCGTTTCTGGCCGAGTGTCAGAAGAATGCGGTGTCGGAAGCGGTGGTTGAAACCATGGACAAGCTCGGCATGCCGCTGGGTATTGATGCCATTCATCCGATTACCGGCGAGCCGGTTCCTGTCTGGGTGGCGAACTTTGTGTTGATGGGCTATGGCACCGGGGCGGTCATGGCGGTGCCGGCGCATGACCAGCGTGATTTTGAGTTTGCCGGGAAGTACGGCTTGCCGGTGAAGCAAGTCATCAAACCGGCCGACGATGCGGAGTGCGATGTTTCGACTGCTGCGTTTGTCGAGAAAGGGGTGTTGGTTAATTCCGGAAAGTATGACGGCATGACGTCGGCTGAGGCCTTCGCTGCTATCGCCGCAGACCTCGAAGCGGCAGGTCAGGGCGAAACACAGGTTAACTATCGGCTGCGTGACTGGCTGATTTCCCGGCAGCGCTACTGGGGTGCGCCGATTCCGGTGATCAATTCGGGTGAGCAGCAGCGTTCCGTGCCTGATGCTGATCTGCCGGTCAGACTGCCGGAGAATGTTGAGCTCGACGGCAGTGGTTCCCCGTTGGCACGGTTACCTGAATTTTATGAGGTGGCTGACCCTGAAACGGGGCAGCAAGCGCGTCGCGAGACAGATACGTTTGACACGTTTATGGAATCGTCGTGGTATTACGCCAGGTACTGTTCAGCGGATAACGCTCAGGCGATGCTGGACGAACGGGCTAAATACTGGCTCCCGGTTGATCTTTATATCGGTGGTGTCGAACATGCCATCCTGCATTTGTTGTACGCCCGCTTCTATCACAAGGTTATGCGTGACGAGGGCCTGGTCGATTGTAATGAGCCGTTCACCGAGCTCCTGACTCAGGGCATGGTGCTGAAAGATGGCGCTAAGATGTCGAAGTCGAAGGGCAACACAGTTGACCCGGAAGCCCTCATCAAAGAGTACGGTGCAGACACGGTCCGCTTGTTCATTATGTTTGCGGCACCGCCGGAGCAGTCTTTGGAATGGTCTGATGACGGTGTTCAGGGCGCATTCCGCTTCTTGCGCAGGCTGTGGGCGCGCACCCATCAGCATGTCGCCGACGGTGTTCCCGATGGTCAGTTCGACCACAACAACCTGACTGCGGAGCAGAAAGCTCTGCGCGCATCTGTGCACAATACGGTTACCAAAGTGACGGATGATCTGGGCAGACGTTATACGTTCAATACGGCGATCGCCGCCGTGATGGAGTTGCTCAACACGGTCAATAAGTACCCGGGCGATAGCGCGACTGATCGTCTGTTGATTCAGGAGGCTTTGGAGCACGTCGTATTGATGTTGTCACCGATTGTTCCACATATCTGCCATTCGCTCTGGCATACGCTTGGGCATGATGTCGCCATCGCGAACGAATCCTGGCCAAAGGCTGATCAGTCTGCTTTGGTTGCTGACACGGTTCAAATTGTCGTTCAGGTCAACGGCAAGCTGCGCGGCAGAATCGAAGTTCCTGCTGATGCCGACAAAGAATCGGTACAGGCGGCGGCTCTTGCGGATGAAAACGTACAGAAGTTCGTAGGGGATAAGCCGTTGCGAAAAGTTATTGTGGTTCCCGGAAAGCTGGTCAATGTCGTTGTCTAATGCTGCTCGTTGTTTGGTGATTGTCGTGACGCTCGCTGCGATTAGCGGGTGTGGTTTCCGCTTGCAGGGCGCCGACAGTTTGCCCCCTGAGTTCGCCGCTACTTACATTGATACCGAGGATCGCTATACCCCGTTCTATCGTGCGCTGACCAAAGCGTTGCGGGAACGGGGTGCTACTGTGGTGCGCACAGAGGGGGCGTCGAGGGCGGTGATCAACATTCTGGGTGACGCCCATGATCAGGTCGTAACGGCGGTGTCGTCCCGAAACACACCACTGGAGTATGAAGCGTTTTACAGCGTGACGTTTTCTGCAGCGGTGGATGGCCGAACCGTGCTCGAAAGTGACAGCATTACCTTGACCAACCGCTACGAGTTTGACGACACGAAAGTGCTGGGCAAAGCTGCGGAGTTTGATCGGTTCAGCGACTCTCAGGCAGCAGACATCGCACGTCAGGTGATGGTTCAGCTCTCCACGTTATAGTTTTGCGACGATGAAAAAGGCGTTTCTAAGGTATTTGGCATACACCGCGTTTGTTGCGTTGACCGCCTTTGCAATTACCCGTGCTCCTTACCTGTTTCCCGGTAGCTTGTCGCTGGATGTGACCGTGGAGCGCTACGCAACAAGCGAGTTTTCTCCGATTGAGCAGCTTCAGCATGCCTGTTTGCTCGTTTGCGCCGTGATATTCCTCTGGATAGCTTCGCGGGACCGGCTCCGTCGACCAATGGCAATCGGTTGGGCGACGCTCTTTACGTTGTTTTTGTTGCGCGAGCTGGATTACGTATTCGACACCTATGTGGTCGATAACCTTTGGCAGGTGCTCTGTGCGCTGCTACTGGCTTTTGCCGGTGTGTACATCGTTCGGAACCGCAACCGGTTTTTGAACGGTTGGCGCCGGTCGTGGCCGTCGGCAGGTCTCGGAATGGTATTGGGGGCTTTGTTATTGCTGGTGCCGTTTACCCAGATCGTGGTCAGCAACCAGCTCTGGTCGGTAGTGATGGATGAGTATTACCTGCGCGCCGCCAAAATTGCTGCCGAGGAACTCATGGAGTTGGGTGCTTACCTGATCATGCTGATCGGCAGCGTCGAATTTTTGTATTCCTGGTCGCGTTTGCCGCAGACCAAGCTGATTGGTGCTCTGCCGAAACGACCCAGCCGGCGAAATCGCCGGCGGCTCAAAAACAAGGCGCGAAATAAGAGTTAGAGCTTGGTCGGATTCGGTACACCGGGATAGACCACTTCGGGGTCAAACACTTTCTCAGTCTCGGTGAACTCCAGTGTCAGAGCTCCGGATTGCCCGGCAGCCTCGTCGGTGATGGGTACCTTACGGTAGAAGCATGAGCGATAGCCGACATGACAGCTGGCGCCGCCCGCGACATCCACGCGCAACCAAACGCAATCCTGATCGTCATCAATCATCAGTTCGACGACTTTCTGAGTGAGCCCGCTGGTCGCGCCTTTGTGCCAGAGCGCCTGACGGCTCCGGCTGTAATAATGAGCTTCGCCGGTCTCGATGGTTTTCGCCAGCGCCTCAGCATTCATATAGCCGTGCATCAACAGTTCACCGCTGGTGAAGTCGGTGGTTACGGCGGGCATAAGCCCGTGGGCGTCAAATTTGGGCGCGAGATCGGTGCCTTCTTCCACTTGCTCCACAGTAACGCGGGCGCCAAAAATGTCTTTGGAATTCAAAATAACTCTCCGGATTTCATTACACGCCCTGCAGTTAGTGCCCGTCAGGGGTGTGGGTATTGTCTTAATGCTTGGTATTATAGCGGGCTGTCGCGAAAGATACCCTTATGACCATCAAGCTCTACAACACGCTCAACCGCCAAAAAGAGGACTTTGAGCCTCTGAACCCGCCCAAAGTGACTGTTTATGTCTGCGGGCCAACGGTTTATAACCTTCCGCATATCGGGAATGCACGGCCGGCCGTGGTGTTTGACGTGCTGGTTCGCTTGCTCAGAACCCACTATGAGGTGGTCTATGCGCGCAATATTACCGATATTGACGACAAGATAAACGCCCGATCCAAAGAAACCGGCCAGAGCATCCGCGAAATCTCGGAGATCAATGCGGCCGCCTATCATGCTGATGTTGAGGCGCTGGGGGTTTTGCGTCCTGATGTTGAGCCTTTCGCAACCGACCATATCGGGCAGATGATCAGCATGATCAGTGATCTGGTGGACAAGGGTCATGCCTATGCGGCGGAAGGTCACGTGCTGTTTCGGGTCGATTCTTACGATGATTACGGTCATTTGTCGCGGCGTGATACCCGTCAGCTGATGGACGGCGCGCGAGTCGATGTAGCACCGTATAAAGAAAATCCCGGCGACTTTGTGCTGTGGAAACCTTCTTCCGAAGATTTGCCCGGCTGGGACAGCCCGTGGGGCAGAGGTCGCCCCGGTTGGCACATCGAGTGCTCGGCAATGGCAGCAGAACACCTGGGTCCGACAATCGATATCCACGGGGGTGGTAATGATCTGATCTTTCCGCACCATGAGAACGAGATTGCACAAAGCACTTGCGCCCATGACGGCGCGCCCTTCAGCCGTTATTGGATACACAACGGCTTTGTCAATGTCGACCAAACTAAGATGTCGAAGTCGCTGGGCAACGTTGTTCTGGTTCGCGACCTGTTGGAGCAGGCGCCGGGAGAGGCCGTTCGCCTGGCGTTGCTGAGCGCTCAGTATCGTCAGCCATTGGATTGGTCAGACCAGTTGCTGGAAGAGAGCCGGCGCAAGCTCGACCGTCTTTACACCGCGTTGCGTAATGCATCCGGCTGGCAGGAGACCTGGCAGAACGCTGAACCGTGCCCGAAGTTCCTGGAAGCGCTGAGCGACGACTTGAATACGCCACGGGCATTGGCAGAGCTGTTTAATCTGGCGCGCGAACTGAACAAAACGACCTCTGAGCCGGAACAGGCCAGGCTGGGCGCTATGTTGCGGGCCAGTGCTGATGTTGTCGGCCTGCTGGGAGAGGACCCCGAGGAGTGGTTTGCGAGCGATCAGGACGATGATCTGGCGGCACGTGTTGAAGCAATGCTTGAACAGCGGCTTACAGCCCGGGCAAACAAAGATTATGCGGAAGCAGACCGTATTCGTGATGAATTAGCGGCGATGAATATTGTCATTGAGGATGGGCCGGACGGCACTCGCTGGCAGCTGGCGCGCTAGGAGTTGAGTGCCCGTATTTGAAGCTAAACGGCCTTTCGCCTGAACACCGGAACCGCGATCTATGAGCGACATAAACACAATCCAAACTGAACTGATAGAAGAGTTTCAGATGTTTGATAACTGGCTTGACCGTTATCAATACATCATTGATCTGGGTAAGCAGTTGCCCGAGTTGCCCGACGAGTACAAAACCGAGGATTACAAGCTGCACGGATGTCAGTCGCAGGTGTGGCTGGTGTCGGACATTAGGGATGACAAGCTGACTTTTCAGGCGGACAGCGATTCGGCAATTGTCTCCGGTCTGATTGCATTGGTTATGCGCGTCTACAGCGGGCAGCCACCCGCCGATATTTTGCGGACTCCGCCGGAGTTTATTAAGGCAATCGGCCTTAGTGAGCATCTGAGTCCAACGCGCAATAACGGTCTGGCTGCGATGATTGGTAAGATTCGCGAGCAGGCAGAGGCCGGCGCGACAGCATGAGCGTCCGGCGCACAGCATGCGCTTCCTGATCCGGTTATATCAGCGATACATTTCGCCGTTCCTCGGTCCTCATTGCCGCTTTGCGCCGACCTGTTCTTCCTACGCTGATGAAGCCATTGCCCGGTTCGGATATTTGCGCGGCAGCGCGCTTGCCATCGGCAGGATTTGCCGCTGCAATCCCTGGGGGCCGTGCGGCTCCGACCCTGTTCCTGCGAGTTTCAGCTGGCGGGCGGTGATTTTCGGTTCCCCGGATCCGGATCATACAACAGACGACCCCTCTGATTGAGCGCGCCTTTCGGGACCGTGCTGATATATAGTGAAGGCGTAATTCGTAGCTGTCCGGAGTGACCCTTACCGTGAAACCGAGTTTGCTCGATATTCTGTGTTGTCCCATTACCCATCGTCCTCTGGCAGCTGTTCCGGCAGACCGGCTGGCTATTTTGAATCAGCAGATTGCTGAGGGTGTTGTGAACAATCGCGGCGGTGAGGTGCTTACGGAATCATTGGGTCAGGCGTTGATAACGGATGATGAGCGCCTTGTTTATCCGGTTGTCGACGGGGTCCCTGTTTTGCTTGAGGAAGCATGTATTGATCTGGCTTCGCAGGTATCCTGATAAGGCGAATCGCAGACGATGAAGGTGTCATTTGCACAGCTACAGCAGCAGCTAAACAAGGGTTTGGCTGATGTTTACTTCGTGGCGGGTGACGAGCCGCTATTGGTCGGTGAAGCTCTGGACGCAATCCGCTCGAAGGCACGGGAGTCCGGTTTTGAAGATCGCGAGGTCTTCGTTGCAGGGCAAGGTTTTGATTGGGATTCTATTCGGGCCAGTGCCGGCAACATGTCATTGTTTGCGTCCCTCCGTATCGTGGAGGTACGGCTGCCGACCGGAAAGCCGGGGCGCGTGGGCGGTCCCATGTTGTCGGATCTTGCAGCCAATCCGCCCCCTGATACGTTGCTGATTATCATCGCCGAGCAGTTTGATAGTGCTGTGGCGAAAAGCAAATGGGTCGCGAATGTTAGCTCTGCTGCCGTCACAGTCATTACACGCGGTGTTTCTGCGAATGAGTTGCCGCGCTGGATCGAATCGGATCTGTCGCGCCACGGTCTGACTTATGACCCTGAAGTGGTAGAGCTTCTGGTGCATCGGGTGGAAGGTAATCTGCTCGCTGCCCGTCAGGAAATCGACAAGCTCGCTTTGTTGTCGGACTCCGGCCACGTTGATTTGGAATTAGTGCAGCAATCTGTGGCCGATGGTGCGCGTTTTGACGTGTTTCAGTTAGCTGATGTAGCGCTTAGCGGCGACCAGAGCCGGGCTGTCAGAATGTTATACGGGCTGCGGTCCGAAGGCATCGCTGCACCTCTGGTCTTGTGGTCTTTGGTGCGCGAGTCAATGATGCTCGCATCGCTGTTTACGGCGATCGAACAGGGAGCATCTGTTGGTGTGGCTATGAAGCAGGCACGAGTCTGGAGCAGTCGTCAGCAGCTGGTTTCTGCCTGTCTGCGCCGGCACAACCGGACTACCATTGACTATCTGATATCGGCATCGGCCGGCGCTGATCGCATTGTTAAAGGCGCTGCCTTTGGTTCCCCATGGGATGCTCTGCTGGAGCTGCTGCAGGCGATTGGCCAGCCGGGTAGCGGGGTTCGCGGTCAGCTGGCAGGCTAGCAGAGCGGTGGGACAGGTCCTCCAACTGGATTTATGACAATGAGCAACGCGGCAATCGGAGTCTTCGGCGGTAGCTTTGACCCGGTGCATTTTGGACACCTGCGCACGGCCTGGGAGCTGCAGCAGCTGCTCCGCCTGCGTGAGCTCCGGATGCTGCCTTGCGGAAATCCGGTTTTTAAGCCAGCACTTGCAGCTTCAGGCGAGCAGCGCGTTGCCATGCTCAACGCGGCCATTGCCGATTACCCGGATTTTGTTGTCGATACCCGCGAGCTGCAGCGTGACGGGCCTTCCTATACAGTCGAAACCCTGTCGGAGCTGCGCTCAGAGCTTCCAGACGCGCCGCTCTGCCTGATTATTGGTATGGATGCATGGTTAACTTTTGCCCAATGGCACAGATGGCAGGATATACTTGAGTTAGGCCACATTATTGTGGCGCAAAGGCCCGGCAGTTCCGAGGAGCCCTCCGCCGAAATTGCCGAGTTGATGCGTAGCAGGCAAACCACCAATGTGGCTGATTTGCATGCGACTCAGGCCGGTAAGGTTTTTGTTCACGAGGTGACACAACTGGAAATTTCTTCTTCAGCCATAAGACAACTTGTTGCCGACGGTTTGGGAGTGGACTTTTTGGTGCCGGCCGCCGTACAGCAACTAATAATAAATTCGGACTGCTATGCGAAAAGCACCGAGTAAGCACTGAGAGGAAGAATGGAAAGCGACGCACTATTGACCTTTGTATGCGATGAGCTTGAAGCCCTGAAGGCGAAGGACATAAAGGTTCTTGATGTGGGTAAGTTCACGACGATTGCCGATTATCTGGTTGTCGCCAGCGGCACTTCCGGCAGGCACGTTCGCTCTGTTTCTGACAAATTGGCTGAAGCGTCAAAAGAGCGCGGGGTGATACCGCTGGGCGTGGAAGGAAAAGAAGGCTCTGAATGGGTCTTGATTGATCTGGCTGATGTGGTGGTCCACATCATGCAACCGTCAGTCAGAGATTTTTACAAGCTTGAAGACCTTTGGTCGGTGAAGCCCTCATCATCTGCTGATGCGCCCGCCAGCTAAGCTGGCTTGAGTTACGGTGAAACTGTCTATTGTGGCAATCGGTCATCGGATGCCCGCGTGGGTCAGTGATGGCTTTGCGACTTATCAGCAGCGTTTGCCGAAGCACTTTTACCCGGAGCTTGTTGAAATTCCTGCAGTCACGCGGAGCGCTTCGGTTCCGGCTGAGAAAGCCCGGCAAAAGGAGGGCGACAAGATGCTGAAAGCCGTGCCGAAGGGGGCATTCGTTGTCGCCCTTGATGAGCACGGAGATCAGTGGACTTCGAAGCAACTGTCCCGCCAGCTTGAGCAGTGGCAGGAGCATCAGCAGGTCTGTCTGCTGATTGGTGGTGCAGACGGGCTTTCTGACGATTGCAGGACTCTGGCGGACCGGACATGGTCGCTATCAAAACTGACCCTGCCGCACGGAATGGTGCGGGTATTGCTCTGCGAGCAGATTTACCGCGGATGGACCCTGCTTCAGGGGCATCCCTATCACAGGGACTAGTGAGAATGACAAAGCCCGCTCCTGTCACCAAGTTTGTGTACCTTGCATCCGCTTCGCCTCGCCGGCGTGAGTTGCTCCAGCAGCTCGGCATGAACTTTGAGGCTATTCCTGCAGATATTGATGAGACCGTGCGCAGCGGTGAGCAACCGGCCGACTATGTCGTCAGGATGGCGCTGGAAAAAGCCCGGGCGATTGCCCGCAAGCTTGATTCGTCGCGTGTGCCCGTGCTCGGCTCGGATACGTCGGTCGTGATCCATGGGCGCGTGCTCGGCAAGCCGGAGAGCGCGGAGGATGCTGCAGCAATGTTGCGCGAGCTATCGGATACAACCCATGAAGTGCTGAGCGCTGTCGCACTGGTGGGCGGTGATGTCGAGCTTACAGAGTTAAGTCGCACGGAAGTGCGGTTTCGCAGTATTAGCGATGCAGAGATTGAGCGCTATTGGAGCTTAGGTGAGTCCGGCGACAAAGCCGGCGGCTATGCGATTCAGGGTTATGCAGCATGTTTTGTTGAGCACATCAGTGGCAGCTATTCAGGTGTAATGGGCTTGCCGCTCTTCGAGACGGCGCGATTGCTGGAAAACTTTGGTTATCAGCTGTTGGGTAAGGTTGTGCACTAGGATGAAGGAAGAGATTCTGATCAATGCCGCAGCCTATGAAGTCCGGGCTGCTTTGGTTTCGGATGGCGCGCTGCAGGAATTCATGATTGAGCGACAGGCTCAGGAGGGCGTCCTTGGCAATGTTTACAAAGGCAAGGTTTCGCGCGTGTTGCCGGGCATGCAGGCAGCTTTTGTGGAGATTGGTCTGAGTCGCACGGCGTTCCTGCATGCGTCTGATATTGCACCTTCGGCTGATGCGCCGATACTTGGGGGTCCGGAGGCTAACGGCAGCCCGGAAATAGCCAGTTTGGTTCGGGAAGGGCAGGAGCTTCTTGTTCAGGTGATTAAAGAGCCGCTCGGCAATAAAGGAGCGCGGCTGACTACCTACATCACCGTGCCGTCACGTTATCTGGTTTTTCTGCCGAATCGTCCCACCATCGGAATCTCTGCACGGATCGAATCTGAGCCGGAGCGTGAGCGCTTAAAGCAACTTGCATCAGAGCATCTGAACGAGTCGGCGACTGACGGCTATATTCTGCGCACCGCCGCGGAAGGCTGCAGCGCCGAAGCGCTGGTTGCAGATGCACGCTTGTTGCAGCTGCAATGGCAGCAGATTAATGATCGTGCGCGTCAGTCAGCTGCAGGAAGCTTGATCCATGAGGATCTGCCTTTGGCAGTCCGGGTCGTTCGGGACATGCTCCACCCCAATGTTGACCGTATCCTCGTAGATTCAGAGGAGAGCTATCAGATGATGCAGCGGTTTGCGGAGAGCTTTGTATCGGATGCGAGTCCGGTCATTGAACTCTACCGGGGGCGGCGGCCGATTCTGGATCTTCACGGCATTGAAGATGACGTGCAGGGTGCTCTGCAGCGCAAAGTGGAACTGAAATCCGGCGGTTATCTGATTTTTGATCAGACCGAAGCAATGACGACCGTTGACGTAAACACCGGCGGATTCGTTGGCCGCAAGAATGCTGCAGAAACGGGTTTTCGCACCAACCTTGAGGCCGCAGTCGCGATTGCCCGTCAGCTGCGCCTCAGGAATCTCGGTGGAATCATCATTCTTGATTTCATCGATATGGAGTCCGTTGCGCATCAGGAGCAGGTGCTGGCAGCGCTCGAGGCGGCACTGGCAGGCGATCGCGCAACCACTCAGATTGCTCAGGTGTCGCCGCTCGGACTGGTAGAGATGACGCGGAAGCGAACCCGCGAGAGCCTTGAGCACATTATGTGTGAGCCTTGTCCGACCTGTAATGCAAATGGCTACATAAAAACTCCGGAAACGGTTTGCTACGAAATTTTTCGCGAAGTCATGCGTCAGCACCGACAGTTTGATGTTCAGGAGTTAGTCATTATTGCCCATGAAAATGTGGTTGAGATGCTGTTGGATGAAGAAGCTTCCGGGCTTGCGAGCCTGCAGGAGCTTACCGGCAAAACAATCCGGTTGCAGGCTCAGGCGATCAGTGCGCAGCATGAGTTTGATGTGGTACCTGTCTAGGCTATGAATTTTTTAGGTAAGCTGTTCCGTAAATTGATTCTGCCCGTCCTGGCAGCAGTCGTGATCGTGCTTGCGTTGTTGGTGGGTGTGGCGAGACTGTTGTTGCCGCAGGTGCCGCAGTATCGCGAAGACATTGAACGGCTGGCTGAACAGGCGACAGGTCTGCAGGTTGATTTTGCCCAGATTAGTGCGGGTGTTTCTCTGTACGGGCCCGAGCTGCGATTGCAGGGTACGCGAATCAGCGTGCCGGAAGAAGATCTTGAGATTGTCTTTGCGGAAGAAGTGAAGATCAGTCTCGATCTGGTGGCTTTGATCACGCGACAGGTCATCCTTCCCAGCCACACCGAAATCAGTGGCGTCAGGCTGGACTTAATTCGAACCGACGAGGGACGCGTTCTCATTCAGAATCGTACGCTCGGCGACTGGCTGAAACTGGGTGGCGATTCCAGTGTAAAAACCCAGCAACTTCCCGATACATCACTGTTTCTCAGCAACGTGCTTGTCGGATTTGATGATCGTTATCTTGATAGACCGCCGGCGGAGTTTCTGGTGAGCCTGCTGCAGGCTGAGCTGGATGATGGCGTGCTTGAGCTTGAAGGGCAGGTTGAACCGGAAATCCGGTTCGGTCAGGACATTGAGTTTGTTGCCGAGCTTGATTTGCTGCCGCTGCTTGAGCCTGAGCCTGATCTCGATGCGTCAGCCTGGTTCCTGCAGATCGATATTCCGGATTTGGATATCGAGCAGTGGGTCAGCCTGCTGCCCGACCAGATGTCGCCCGTCTCCGGCGGATCGGGTGAGGCTTTTATCAAAGCCCGGTTGCGTGGCGGGTTGCCTCTGGCGGTTGAAACCCGCTTTGATCTTGAAGATCTGACTATTCAGAGGCCGGGTCAGGAACCGATCGTGTATCAACGCATCGGTGGCTCCATTGATCTGGACCGTGACGGCAGAACCTGGCTTGTGAGTGGGCGTAAGTTTGTATTACGGCGCGAAGAGCAGGATTGGCCCGCCGGTCGGTTCGATGTGGAACTGACCGTGAACGAGCAAAACCAACCGGTGGCGTTTTTGGCCAATATTGACTTTATCGGACTCGATAACGTCATGCCGCTTGCGCGGGCGTTTGCAGCTCAGCAGCTGGCAGAGTTCGGTGCGAACGGAACGCTGCGCGGCCGGCTTGAGAATATCGAGATCAACGGGCAGTTGCGTGAGGGTGAGCTGCGAAGACTCAGGGTGGAATC
>CAYLLI010000004.1:0-7410 GCA_964384295.1 uncultured Chromatiaceae bacterium | reverse complement strand
CGAACTTCACAGGAGTTGGTTATTCCGATCCTGACGCTGATCTTGAGATTAAGGGTGTGACTGGTCAGGTCAGCGGTAATCTTCGGGCTGGCAATCTGAATATTGATATCAGCGATGGCCGGTTTGTGTGGCCCGGATTGTTTCGTGGTCCGATTGAGGCGGAGAAGCTTACCGGATCGGTCGTCTGGAATACCGACGACAGCGGCCTTACCGTTCGTGCCACCGATATCACGTTACAAACTCCGTATGGGAACGGTGCCGTTGAGCTGACCCTTGAACAGCCCTCTGACGGCTCTGGCGGGCTGTTAATGGATCTGACTGCCACCGCCAGCGCGCAGGACGCACGCGGGGTCATTCCGAATCTGCCCGTAAAGATTCCGGGTGTCGTCCTGGACTGGCTGGAGACAGCCGTTGTCCAGGGGCAGGTTGAGGAAGCCGACTTTAGAATCAACGGCGATTTGACCCGGTTTCCGTTTACCAGCCCTGAACAGGGCCTCTTTAAGATCATCGTTCCGGTAAGAAACGGCACATTGAAATTCAATCCATCATGGCCTGCAGTAGAGAAGCTGAACGGTGATCTGGTGTTTGACGGGATCTCGATGTACAGCACGGTTAATGACGGAGAGATTGCGGGCACGGCTTTTGCGAATATCGATGCGCGGATGACTGATATGCGTAACGGCGAGTTACGCATTGCGGCCGATGTGGGTACAGATATGCCCTCGGTGTTGCGGCTATTAAGAGAGTCGACGATTGGCCCGGCACTTGGCGATACGATCAATGATGTGACGGCTTCGGGCAGTGTCGAAGGCACTCTTGATCTGTTTTTGCCGGTTAAAACAATCGCGGAGTATGACCTGCAGGCAGAGCTGAATGTCATTGATGCGACGCTCGCGCTCGACGGCATCGAGTATCCGGTGTCTGAGGTGAATGGCCCTGTCAGCATTCGGCGGACGCGCCTGACTTCGGACCGGATAACCGGTCGCTTCCTTGGTGAGCCGGTGGTGCTTAGCCTGCGCAATCCTTTGCCGGAAGAAACCGGTTGGGGTCAGATCGTTGAAGCAAGTGGCCTGACACCAACTGATAAGGTGGCTGAAGCCCTGCAACTGCCCTTTGAAGACCGTTATACGGGCCGCGTTGAGTGGCAAAGCACCGTGCGGTTTCCGCAGGCAGAGACGGATGTTGAGCGCCGGTTCGAGATCGTTGTGGGTTCCGATCTGCAGGGAACGGCAATCGATTTGCCCGTGCCGCTTAACAAGGAATCTGATGCGTCGATACCGGTTATGGCATCGATCACATTTCCCGAGCGTGGACAGTTTGCCGTCGCAGTCGAGAAAGGTACCGGCATTTCCGCCCGTTTGTTATTTGCAAAACCCACTCAGAGGTGGGAGTTGCAGCGTGGCTCGATTCGTGTAGCTGACGGTAAGGCGAGCTGGCCTGAGAAACCCGGCATTGAAGTGGGCGGCAATTTCGAAGAGCTTGTGGTGTTTGACTGGATTGAGCTGGTCGATGCTTATACCAGTCAGCCTGATGCCGGCACCGTTGCCAAGGTCGACTTTTTTCGCGAGGTTGATGTTCGTGCATCCGCGCTTGATATTTTGGGCTATCAGTTCCCGGATTCCGAGGTGCTGGCGCTGCAGATAGAGGGTGTCTGGTACATCGATATTGACGGTCCGAGAGCGGTAGGCAGTGTGTCTGTCCCGTCAGTGTTTACCGAGGAGTCGGTCGCAACGGTTGAAATGGATCGGTTGTATCTTCTGAACTCCGACGCGGTTGAATCCGGCGATGACGAAACTGTCGATCCGCGCGAGCTGCCGGCCCTGTCGGCGTCTGTCGCAGATTTTGCGATCGATGCTATGAGGTTTGGTTCTGTTGATGCCGATGTGATCCGCAATGAACGTGGCTTGAAAGCGACGGGAGTGGTAGCCGGTACCGAGGACTTCACCATAACGATTGACGGCGACTGGTACATTATTGATCCGGTAAACCTGACGCCTCGCACTCGCATGAGGATGCAGCTTGAAAGCACCGACGTAGCCAAAACGCTCAGTAGTCTCGACTACGATCCGGTCGTTGTCGCCAAACAGGGTACCGCGAATGCCGATCTGACCTGGCAGGGTATGCCCGGTATGGGAATGATTTATGACTCGAAAGGCAGTTTCGGTTTTCGGGTAGAGAAAGGGCAGGTTTTGAACGTCGATCCGGGTGGCGGGCGGTTGCTCGGTTTGTTGAGTCTGCGGTCTTTGCCGCGCAGGCTGTCGCTGGATTTCAGAGACGTTGTCAGTGACGGGCTCGGGTTCGACAAGCTCAAAGGCAGCTTTCGGCTTGATGAGGGCGTTGCTTACACGTGTGATCTCGCTATGGATGGTTCTGTGACCGATATGGCGATTATCGGCAGCTCCAGTTTACGGGATCAGACCTACGACCAGCTGGCCGTGATCCGTCCGCATATGTCCAATGTGGTGCCTCTTGGCACGGCTGTTGTTGCCGGCCCTGCGGTAGGCGCCGCCGTGTGGCTCGTCGCTGCGATATTCAAGGAGCCTCTGAGCAGTATTGGTGAGGTTTACTATCAGGTTCAGGATGAATGGGGCAATCCTTCCATCGAAAAAGTTGATCGGAAGAGCATCGACACTCGCCGATTCAAAGACTGTGCCGCAAATCTACCGGAGTTATCGCTGGAGGATGTGGCGGCATTGCAGGAACTGAGGTCTGAGGGATCGGTCAAACAAGTTCCTTAAGTTATAAAACGTACTAAGCGAAGCCGGAGTGCGTTAGTCTCAATCTAATAAACGGACTGCGCGTTGGAACCACAATATGTCAGACAGTTATTTGGACGTCGCCCGGGCGACTTTGCTGGAGCCCGCCGGCATTGATAACGGGAACCTTGAGCAGGCGTTAAGCGTCCTGATGGCTCCCGGAGTCGGCAGTGCCGACCTGTATTTTCAGTCAATGCGGCATGAAACCTGGGCGCTGGAAGACGGAATCGTTAAACAGGGCAGCTACAGCATCGATCAGGGAGTCGGTGTACGCGCGATCGCCGGCGAGAAAACCGGTTTTGCCTACTCGGATGAAATACTTTTGCCCGCGTTGCTTGATGCGTCGCGTGCAGCCGGAGCGATTGCGCGCAGTGGCGATCAGGTTGCTGCTGTTTCATTGAAAAGCGCCAATCATAAGCCTCTGTATCCGGGCATTGATCCGTTGATCTCAATTAGTGACGACGACAAGGTGAGCTTATTGCAGCAGGCTGATTCCCGGGCACGTTCGCTGGACCCCCGCGTGCAGCAGGTAATGGCAAGCTTGTCGGCTGCCTACGAAGTGATTTTGATCTGTGCGACCGACGGCACCTTTGCGGCCGATGTGCGCCCGTTAATTCGAATGAATGTTTCGGTACTGGTTGAAGAAGGCGATCGTCGCGAACAGGGTTTCAGCGGCGGCGGTGGCCGACATGGTTACGATTATTTTGCCGGTTCAGACCGTCCGGATGCCTATGTGGACGAGGCGGTGCGGCAGGCCTTGGTCAATCTTGAAGCCGGCCCCGCACCAGCCGGAGAAATGACTGTTGTTCTGGGGCCGGGATGGCCGGGTGTGTTGCTCCATGAAGCTGTCGGTCACGGGCTTGAAGGCGATTTTAATCGCAAGGGCACCTCGGCGTTCTCAGGGCTCGTGGGTCAGCAGGTTGCTTCAGAATACTGCACTGTCGTCGATGACGGCGCGATGCCTGGCAGGCGTGGCTCGTTAAATATTGACGACGAAGGGACACCAACCCGGCAGACAACGTTGATTGAAAACGGTGTTCTTGTCGGCTACATGCAGGACAAAATGAATGCCGGATTAATGGGGGTCGATCCGACCGGCAATGGCAGACGCGAATCGTATGCGCATTTGCCAATGCCTCGTATGACGAATACGTATATGTTGCCGGGTCCCCATGACCCGGATGAAATTATTGCCTCGGTGGACGAGGGAATCTACGCAAGAAACTTCGCCGGAGGTCAGGTAGATATCACCTCAGGCAAGTTTGTGTTCTCCGCCAGCGAGAGCTATCTGATTAAGAACGGCAAACTCGGAGCGCCTGTTAAAGACGCCACGTTGATTGGTGATGGCCCGGCCGTTATGAAGCAGGTGTCGATGGTCGGTAGCGATCTGGAGCTGGATACCGGTATCGGTGTCTGCGGCAAAGAGGGTCAGTCAGTCCCTGTCGGGGTTGGTCAGCCCACGCTTAAAATCGACAAGCTGACAGTGGGCGGAGTTGGCGTGTGATGTACGTTCGGTCGCCGACAATGCACAGGTTTAGCCCGTTCATATCCAAGGAAAGTGATTTTGAATAATCTTTGGTTGTCAAAGCCGCTGTACGAGCTATTGCCCTACTTTTATCTGGTTTCGGGGCTGCTTTTACTGGGCGCTTCTATTTACCTCAACTACTGGTACTGGCCCACCATCTGCCTGGTGACGGGGTTTGTGTGCCTGATCGGTGGGCTGGTGGTACTGCTGAAGCGTCGTGATTTTCGGCGCAACGTGTCCCGGGACGAGATTGATGATGATTTTTAAGCGTCTGTCAGCGAAGTGGCAGGCGTCTCAGGCTTAGTGGAAACAACCTATGGATTTTAATCTGCAACAGCTGGAGCGTGCTGCTGCTCAGGCATTGGACCAGGCAACGAAAGCCGGCGCCAAGGAGGCTGCTGCCAGTGTCAGTCAGGGCTCGGGGTACAGCGTCACCGGCCGGCTTCAGAACGTTGAGACGCTGGAGCATCATCGCGACCAAAGTTTGTCGGTTACCGTTTACATCGACCAGCAAAAGGGCAGTGCGTCTACCTCTGATTTGCGTGCTGATGCAATCGCTGAAACGGCGCAAAAAGCCTGTTCACTGGCCCGCTATGCGGCGAAGGATGATTGCGCCGGGCTTGCCGACCCGGCCCGGTTGGCGAAAGACTGGCCTGAACTCGACCTGTGGCATCCGTGGGATTTGTCGGTGCAGGGCGCCATTGAACTTGCTATCGAGTGTGAAGCTGCGGCGACCCGGGTGGATTCGCGTATCACTAATTCGGAAGGAGCGACGGTGTCGGTTTCTGAAGGTGTTCGTGTTCTGGCGAATACCAACGGATTTATCGGGAGTTATCCCGACAGTTCCCACAGCATTTCCTGTTCGGTCATTGCGGAGCAGGACGGCCAGATGCAGCGCGACTTTGAATACACCGTCGCGCGTGACCCCGCTCATTTGACGGCGGCTGCCGAAGTGGGTGCGATCGCTGGTAGGCGCACCGTCGAGCGACTCGGCTCACGGAAACTCGATACCTGTTCGACGCCGGTGATCTTTCCTGCACGTCTTGCCCGCGGTCTGTTTGGTCATCTTGTCTCTGCGGTCAGCGGCGGCGCGTTGTACAGAAAGTCGAGTTTTCTGCTCGATAGCCTCGGCACACAGGTGTTGCCGGAGTTTGTATCGCTCGTCGAGCAACCGCATTTGCCTGGCGCTCTTGGCAGCGCTCCGTTTGACGGTGAAGGGGTTGCCACCTACGAGCATCCGCTGGTGGCAAACGGTGTGCTTGAAAGTTACGTGCTCGCGAGTTATTCCGCCCGCAAGCTGGGGATGGAGACGACGGGTAACGCCGGTGGTGTCCACAACCTGATTGTCAGCCACTCCGACAAAACGTTTGAGCAGTTGCTGAAAGACATGGGTAGGGGACTCCTTGTCACCGAACTGATGGGGCAGGGCGTTAATCCGGTAACAGGTGATTACTCACGGGGTGCCGCCGGTTTTTGGGTTGAGAACGGAAATATCGAGTACCCGGTTCACGAGGTAACGATTGCCGGTAATCTGAAAGACATGTTTGCCAACCTGGTTTCGGTCAGCAACGACGTTGATCTGCGTGGCGGGATTCGTACCGGTTCCGTGTTGCTCGATACGATGACGGTGGCCGGTAACTAGCGGCGGTCAGTCCTGTTGAGGCGGGTTCTCTCGGTCGACTTTGTCGAGCGCATCATAGATGTTGCCTGAATAGGCCGAGTCGATCGCCTCGTTGATATCCCGGTCAATAGCGTCGACATCCAGTGCCCAGTTTCCCCTTGTAAAAATATCGGTTTGCAGGTTGTTGCGAATCGCACCCAGTACTTCGCTCACTTTAATGGTGTTGGGATCGCGCCCCGGGATTAAACCGGATTTGCCGCTTGCGGCGATTAACCCGGCATTTTGCAGGCGTCGCAGCACCGGACTGATCACCAGCCCCGGTTGATCAATTTGCTCAGCAATCTCATCTACCGTTACCGGCGACTTGCCGTCCCTGAACCTTCGGGCCGCCTCAAACATCAGCTCAAGGCCGATTTTTTCCCGCAACCGGTTACCTACGTTCAGCGGTTTGTAGCCGATTCTGAGGTATTCCGGCTTTTGCAGGTAGAACGCTGTCTGCGCACCGATCAATAGAATCAGCCACGACACGTAAAGCCACATCAGAGCAATGATGACGATGGCAAACGATGCGTAGATATCAACATTGCGCGTTGCATTGACGACAAAGCGGGTAAACAAATGGCCCACAGTGGCCCACAGAATTCCGCCTGTCAGCCCGCCACCTATCGCAGGAAGAAAGTTGACCTGCGTATTTGGTATGAACATGTAGGCGAATGTAAACAATGAGCTGATCAGCAAGTAGGGCACGAGGTTGCCTACCAGCAGCAGCGTCTCGTTAACCAGTTCAACGCTTGAAGCGCTCTGAATAATGCTCAGGTTGCCTACGTAGGCAAGTATTCCCATCGCTGTGACCATGAGCACGGGACCAATCAGAAGTACACTCAGATACTCACTGAAGCGCTGCAAAAAACTGCGCGCCCGCTCTACCCGGAACACGTAATTAAAGCTGTCTTCGACCTTCTTGATCATCGAGATCGACGTGTAGATCAGCAGTGCAAGACCAATACCCGCGAGCACGCCCCCTTTGATGTTGTCGACAAAGCCCATGACCTGATCGGTGAGTTCGACGCCACGGTCCCCGAGAGGCGCTAAAAAATTGTAGAGCAGAGGCTCAAGCTGTTTGTGGTATCCGAAGCCTTTGAGAATAGAAAAGGCCAGAGCCAGCAAGGGGACCACTGACAGAATGGTGACGTAAACCAGCCCCATTGCGCGCAGAGTCAGGGTGCTGGTGATGGCGTCGCGCAGAATCGCGTAAACGAATCTGACCACCCTCAGACATGCTTGCAAAACCCCGTTCAGGCGATCAAACAGAGGGTTCCAAAGCCATGCTTCAATGTATTCGAGAACGTCCAACACACTCTCCTTGCCTCGTTGTACTGCAGGCTAAACCCGATTTTAGTCTGAGCCTGCGCTTTGCGCAGACTGTGACTTACCCGGTCAATCGCTTCATTGCTTCGCGGTACTTGCTTGCGGTTCTGTCAATCACGTCTTGCGGCAGTTCCGGGCCG
>CAYLLI010000003.1:0-38462 GCA_964384295.1 uncultured Chromatiaceae bacterium | reverse complement strand
CCGTCCAGTCGATGCGATAGATCGCAGCATTCAGCCTGGCGCGGTTGTTCCAGAAGCTGTACTTGGTGCCCAGCTCATAGGTCCAGTTCTTTTCCGGTTTAAACGTCGCGACTTCTTCAGGTGCGCCGGGGTTGAAGCCGCCGGATTTAACCCCTTTCGAGGCAGACAAATAGACAAGTAACGGATCGGTTGGCGTGACTGACAGGATTACCCGGGGTGTGAAGTAGCGGAAATTCTCTTCCTGAAGTCCGGTGGGCACGGGATTCGAACCAAAGTTTCTCTGCGTCTGATTCGTTTGCTTCTCTTCTTTGGTGACACGCCCTTCGAATGACAGGTTCCAGATGTTCAGAAAGTCGGCTGCCAGTGAGCCATAGCCGGAGATGAACTTGTTGTTGATCTCGTTGTTGGCATCGATGAACGGTCCGCCGGCCAGCGCGTAGGTTTGCGAGGGTCGTCCGAACGCGCTCGCATCAACTGTCCGGATGTCGATGTCTGAGGTTCGGGTGGTTTGATCGGTGAACTCCTCGGTGCTGAAGTAAGCGCCGACGGCCCAGCTGATCGGTCCGTCCGTATTCGATTGCAGGCGCAAGTCCTGACTGAATTCATCGCGATCTTCACGCGTGCCCAGAAGAATATCGGCGATCAAAGGTCCGCCGATCAGCAGATCGTTCGGTGACGTAAAGAAGAAGCGTCCGCTTAAGTAGGTGCCGAATTTGTTTGGATCCAGCGTGTTGCAGATGGCGGGCGACGATTCAGGCCGGCAGGTGTTGAAGTCCGACTGAGCATCCAGTTTTCGCTGTTGATAGCCGGTCAGTGATACCACGCTGACTTTATCGAGGTCCCACTGCAGTTTGAGACTGGCGCGTGAACCTTTGCGAACGCCAGCTGACGCATCGGGGTTTACAGAAATGCTTTGCGACTGCTCGGTTAAAGCGCCCTGGTACAGCAAGCCGATGGAGTCGCCATTGCCTGCGCCGATAACAAACGGGCCGACTTCCTGAATGGTATACGGGCGTTTACCGACACGTCGCGCATCATCATCCGCAATTTGCGTGATCGGCGCGGCATTGACGTCCTCGCGATTTACCGCAACGCTTAGAAATGCGTTGAAGTTGTCGGTGATGTCCCACAGCACGCCAAGCCGCGCAAAGCTGCGTTCAGCATTGCCCAGGGTTTCGCCGTTAAAGGCATTTTTGATTGTGCCGCCGGTCTCGTTGTAGCCCACGTCGAGTCGCGCAGACAGCGTATCCTGAACAATCGGCGTCGTAACGAAACCGTAGATGCCACGCTGATCGTTATCGCCAAGTGTCACCCGTGTACCCGAGTTGAACTCGTTACCGGGTTTTTTGGTGACGTAGTTGATGGCTCCTGAGAAACTGTTGCGACCGTAAAGAGCGCTTTGCGGGCCTTTTACAACTTCGATGCGTTCCAGTGATTCGTAGCCGACAAACTCGGTACCGCTGAAACCCGGCGTATACACACCGTCAACGAACGAGGCAACGTTTGTTTCGTCAACGCCACGGGTAAGCTGGGACATGCCGCGAATCGTTACTCGGTTCGCGGTCAGCGCGCCGGTCGTTTGAAAGTTCATGCCGGGCGTCTGTTCGGCCAGATTGGCCAGATCGGCAATGTTGCGGGAAAGAATATCAGTCGAGTTGTAAGCAGAGATGGCAATCGGCACTGACTGCAGGTCTTCGGTGCGGCGACGCGCTGTGACGACGATTTCCTCCAGTGCAGTGCTGGCTTCACCCGTTGCTGACTGAGCCAGACTGGCCGGACTCACTGCGCTTAACGCAGTCAGAAGCGCTGCTGCGCTGACGGGCACTGAAATGCTTGTGCGATGCATTCGACGGAACAATGGAAACTCCGATGGTGGTTGTGGTGAATTCGGCGCGCATCAAACCACAGCCCGACATCTAAATGCAAGTGATTATCATTTAGATTTAAACGATGAGTTTGAAATCGGCTCAGGGCGCGAAACCAGGTCTGCTCTGAAACCAGCGCATGGCTGCATGGCACGACAAAAACGTTATACTGCGATTGTTCATCTTGCCATGTTGTTATATTAATATGACAACATATCAAGCAGAGCGATTGCAAGTCTTTTCGTCAATACGGTCGCCGGGAAACAGCGTTTTGAGTCAACAAATTATCGACAACAGCATCAAAACACCGCTGTACATGCAGGTATACAGCGCCTTGTATCAGTGGATTCGTCAGGGTCGCTATAAGCCGGGCGATAAGCTCGAGTCGGAAGCAGCCCTGTGTGAGAGTTTCGGTGTATCCCGAATCAGCGTGCGTAAAGCGCTGGATCTGCTGGCCGCAGAGGGATGGGTATTTTCAAAACAGGGCAAAGGCACCTTTGTCAGCGATAAACGCCCGGTGGTGGGTTTGCCCGCCAGCATGGAGGAGCAAATTCTCCGTTCAGCTGAATTTGCACGCGCCAGCCGCACCCGCGATCTCAACATTGAACGCATCTCGGCGCCGTCCGACATTGCGGCGGAACTTAAACTTGAACAGGGCGAGCCGGTTTTTTCAGTGTCTTATGTGCGCATGGCAAAGGGCAAGCCATTGGGCCTGGTCCGGTCTTACTTTCCTTGCATACAGGGGCTGAGTTTTTCGGCAACCGACTTTATCCAAAATACGTCAGTGACGGTGCTCGCGCAGAAGGGCATTCCGATGTCAGGCATTGAAAACATGTTTGGTGCGACACTGGCAGACACAGAGCTGGCGCGGTTGCTGGACAGCCATGTCGGTGCCCCGTTGCTGAGCATCAAAATGACGGTGCTGGATGATCGCGCGGCGCCTCTCGCGTGGCTGCAAAGTTTCTGGCGTGCGGACCGGTATGAACACCATGTGTTTATGGCGCGGAACACCGAAACCGGCGCGCCCCGCGATCAGTCTCCTGTTCAATCAACCTAAGAACTGACGGATACACCGATTATGACGCTACAGATCAAACCGCTGACAGGTGCACTGGGTGCAGAGATCACGGGCATTGACGTTAGCCGGCTAACGAATGACGAATTTGCTGACGTGAAGTCTGCTTTCCTCGAATACTCCGTGCTGGTGTTCCGCGACCAGGAACTTGATGAGACGAGTTTTGCAGAATTCGGTAAGCGCTTCGCGCCGCTTGAGTCCGAGCCTTTTTTGCCGCACAAATCGGATTCGGTGGAAGGTGTTTATTATCTGCGAGGCGCGCCCCGCGATTCCGCCAAACTGGCGACTCAGCAGCTTGGCTGGCACATGGATCACAGCTACCAGCAAAACCCGTCACTGGGTGCAATGCTTTACGCCGTCAATGTGCCTGCGGTCGGCGGTGACACTCTGTTTTCCAGTAACTATGAGAGCTACACCGCCTTGTCCGATGACATGCAGGCGATGCTTGACGGAAAAGTGGCGGTTCATGATGTGCTTCAGTACGGCTTGAAGTCGGGCCACAACTCCATCGCCACGACGAAAAGCATTGAGATGCTGTCGAAGATACGTGCGAACTTTCCCCCGGTGGAGCACCCTCTTGTGTGCGAGCATCCCGAGACGAAACGAAAGATGCTGTATCTGAACAAGGCGTGGACGGTCGCAATTAAGGGCCTGCACAAAAATGAAAGCGATGCGCTGCTAAACATGCTGCTCGAGCATTCGACCCGCGATATTTTCCAGTGCAGGGTTCGTTGGCAGAATAAGTCATTGTTGCTGTGGGACAACCGGGCGGTGCAACACAGCCCGAATTCCGACTACACCGGCAAGCGCGAGATGCTTCGTCTGGCGTTGCACAGCGATTGGGTGCCGGGTACCTGAGCGTCCCGCCTCGTCCGTCGCAAAGCTTCGCATCATGAAGATTGTTCAGCCGAACTACCTCGGTCCCGTTGAACTCGCTCCGGGTATCACCCGGATGAATGCCGTCACGAAGCTCTACGCATCATTCATTACGGTAGCGATGTTGACCGGCATGAACTTTCTGCAGGGCTACGTGCTCACCGAGCACCTCGGAGTCCCGCGTGGACAGCAGGGCACGCTTTCGGGCGACCTTTCGTTATGGACCGAGATCGTTGCAATACTCCTGTACAACCCGGTCGGCATTCTTGCCGACCGGGTTGGTCGTCGGCCCTTGTATGTTGGTGGCATTGTTCTGGTGGGTATCGGGTACGGTCTGTATCCGTTCGCAACTTCAACCAACGAGCTGTTTGTTTATCGCATGGTGTACGCAGCGGGGCTCGCTGCGACTACCGGAGTGATTGCGATTCTGGCCAACGATTATCCCGCCGATGGTTCCCGCGGCAAGTTGATCGGGCTTTCGGGTATGTGCAGCGTGCTTGGCACCATCTTTATGGCAAGCGTCATTGCCCGCATTCCTCTGATGCTCAGCAACCATGGGTTCGATCCTGTTACCGGTGGGCGGGCCATGTATCTGTGCGCAGCTTTTCTGGCGCTTACTGCAGCGCTTGTGTTTCGCCTGGGACTTGCGCCGGGAAGACCTGATGATGCGGGTCCCGGACCGCAAACAGCAGATCTGGTTCAAAGCGGCTTTAAGGCCGCGGCAAACCCGAAAATTGCGCTGGCTTACGCTGCTGCTTTTGTGGCCAGGTCAGATATGGTGATTAAGGGCATGTTCCTGGCGCTGTGGGCTATACAGGCGGGGCGCGAGACCGGGTTGCGTCCTGCCGAGGCAATGGCTCAGTTCGGCATCATGTATGTTGCGATGTACTCGGTGAGCTTTTTTTCGTCGCCTGTGTTTGGCTGGTTTATCGATAAGGCAGATCGCGTGACCGCAATGATCGTAGCGTTATCGATCGCTGCAGTCGGCTACTCCGCGGCGGTCGTGCTCGACTCGCCGCTCGAATTGTCCGCTATTCCGTATTTGGTTTTAATGACATTGGGTTCAAGCTGCACCGTTAAGGCGTCGTTGGCATTGCTTGGTCAGGAGGCTCCTGCCAGAACCCGTGGCTCTGTTATCGCTTTTTCAAGTTTTGTCGGCGCGGTCGGCATCCTCATATTCTCAGCCCTGGGCGGACGTTTGTTTGATGCAGTGGCTCCGTGGGCGCCGTTTCTGATGCTTGGTGTGTATCAGAGCATTTTGTTGGCGGCTGCTGTGCTGGTCCGGTTGCGCTCCGTTTAGCTGACGGCTTTCAGGTCGTCCCGGTCGGTGCTTTTTATCAGTGGCACTTGTTTGTGCACCCAGTTTTTCGGATCGGCTTTATGCCCGGGGCAGGGTATTACCCGAATGTGAGAATGTTCCAGCTCCTTTAGCGCGCGCGTGTCGATCTGGCCGTGTTTTTCTGCATACGCATCCGTGATTTTCCGCACCTGAGCAAGCGTCCGGTCAGCATCGACCAGCAGTTCTTCGGTCAGCGGAGCGGAGAGTCTGGGGCGGGTTGTTTTCAGCACCACATAGTCTTCATCCATAACCTGATCGCGTGTCATGTCGATCAGCATCTTGTGCTCATCCGCACTCGCACCGCGAACCTGTTTGCCATCCAGTCCGAAGGTCTCCACGCCTTCTTTGGCCATTAGCAAAATCATAAAGATCTGACTGTTGAGTTCATCAATCGGTGTGACGTAGGCAGTCACAATCTGTACCGGATAATCGGGTTGATAGTTGGTATTGCGCGAGACCGAACTGATGACGTTGTATTCCATCATCAGCCCGGTATGGTCGTTCGCCTGGCCGTTTGCGTCCCAACCTGCATGGAATGCTTTCACATAGGTGTCGGTCAGTTCGTGGTCGGTGATCGTGACGCCCTTTGGCAGCCAGGCCGCAAACTCGTGGATGTAATGCACGTGACACGGATCGTTGTAGTTCTCGTGCATGCGCATGAAGGCCACGTCTTTGGTCCGCGGAATGATCCCAATGTGCCAGTCACCGCTGTCGTACTCGGGCATGATGTCCGGGATCTGCGGGCGCTCGGATTCATCCATGTCGCCGAGAAACACAAACAGCAGGCCGTACTTTTCTTCGACCGGATACGCAGGCACTCGAGCCCGTTTGGGAGGTTCCGTCGGTGTTTTGCTGCCCGCCGGTATCAGTGTGCATTTTCCTTCACCATTGAACTCCCAGCCATGCTGCGGGCACATAATGTTGCCGTTTTTGCATTCGCCGATAGCCAGCGACGCTCCGCGATGCACACACAGGTCACTCAGGCAGTGAGGCACGCCATCACTGTCACGAAACAACACAAAGTCGGCGCCGAGCATGGTGACTCGGGCAGGCGTTTCTTTGAGATCGTCTGCGATGCAGGCGGCATACCAGTTGTTGATATTCATTGTCAGCTCCTTCGTGCCCGGTTTGCCTGTTCGGCGTGTAACGAATAATCAGTTTAGTATGTAATTACATATATATAAACCCTGCCGGTTGAGCACCGTCCGGCTTCCGGTATACGGTGTCCGATAGTCATTAATTGCAACGGAATCGACTGCCAAATCTGTCAGAATGTCGCTTCTTCAAACCTAACTTCAGGGCTCAATCTTGGCCAGAGATCTCACACAGGGTGACGTTGCCACTCACCTGCGGCAGCAGGCGACACCCATGGCATTTGGTCTGGTGGCCATAATTTCCTTTGACGCCGTTGATCTGTTTTTCGTGTCGCAGCTGGGTGATATGCCCCTGGCGGCGATCGCGTTTTGCTTTCCGGTGCTGTGGTTGCTGACCAGCGTCATTATCGGGTTTGAAGCCGGCGCCGCTTCAGTGATCTCCCGTGCGATGGGGCGGCAGGATACCGAGATGGCGCGGCGCCAGACAACTGATACTGTCTTGCTGGCGGGCCTGGTCATGCTTGGTGTGATCGCGATTGGATTGTTGACCATCGATCCGGTGTTCCGGCTGCTGGGTGCGACGGATGAACTAATGCCTTTGGTGCACGACTACATGAGCATCTGGTATTGGTCCGCGCCGGTAAATGCCGTGTGCTGGATTTGTCTTGCCTCGATGCGTGCGCGCGGCAACTCTTTGCTGGAAGGCAAGATTATTACGTTGTCTGCCGTCGTTAACGCGATACTCGACCCGATCATGATATTCGGTTTATTTGGTTTTCCACGCCTTGAGATCGCCGGTGCCGCGCTGGCCACTTTGACCGCCAATGTCATTGTGATGGTTGGCACGTTGTCGTACCTGCATCTGAAGCTGCGTGTGTTTGCCACACCGTTTGCGAATGCGCAGATTATTCTTGCGTCATGGCGGGAAATGCTGCGGATAGGCGGGCCTGCAATGCTCACTAACACGGTCGTTCCGATTGCCAACAGCATCACCGTGGCGATGATCGCCGGCTTTGGGGTTACGGCGGTCGCCGGTTTCGGAGTGGGCATTCGAATTGAGCCGTTAACGTTGATTCCTTTCTACGCGATGTCGGCCGTCGCCAGTCCGTTCATGGGCCAGAATTTCGCAGCAAATGCGCCGGACCGCATGCTTGAGGCGCGAAAAGTGATTGCTAAATTCTGCGTGGGTTACGGCTTGTTGTTAACCGTGGTGTTGTTTGTGGCGGCCCCGTACCTGGCAGGACTATTCAGTGACACGCAGGAGATTCAAGAAGTGGCTGTTACTTACTTGCGAATCATGGCGATCAGTTATGCCGGCTACGGCATGGTGATGTCAGCTTGTGCCGGGTTCAATGGCATGGGCTTTCCGTTGCCCGGGGTCATTATTTCGGTCTGCCGTGCGCTGGCTGTCTTCCTGCCGCTGGCGCTGTTGCTGAAATGGTGGATCGGGATCAACGGTCTGTTTGTCGCGGGTGCTGTGTCGAATGTGTTGATCGGTCTGACCGCTTACCGCTGGCTTGGCGGTTATATTCGCAATCACCGCCGGGAAGAGACGGTACAGCAGCTTCACTAATTGTGCAGTCGGTGCTTTATGGACCGGCATTGCGACCGGCGGCTTTGGCAATCCAGTAGTCAATGCTGACGTAGCGACCACCACCGATAAAAAACAGTGCGAGCAGCATGATGAAGTAGGTTGCTGCAAACTCGATGCCGTTGTTCAGCACGACGAACGAACCATTCTCTGTTAGCCAGTCGTAGTTGCCGTGTTCTTTCAGAATGCTTTTGGCTTTGCTCAGTCGTTCAATGGCACCCACCGTCCGTTCGGTGGCGAACGGGCCGCTGCTGCCTGCAATCGCCAGCCAGCCGTTCTGCCAGTGGGCGGTGACGGCGGCAACCACCATTGTGATCATCAGCGGAAACGACACCCAGCGAACGCCGAGCCCGACCAACAGAAGAATGGCGCCAAGCACTTCTGTGCCGGTTGCCAGACCCGCCATCAACGTAGGGAAGGGCAGCCCGAGACCCCAATCCGGATTGCCAAACCAGGCGACCGTGTCGTCAAAGCTGTTCATCTTCATCGTGCCTGCCATCCAGAAAACCGGCACGAGATACAGTCGCAGCGCGAGCGGTGCAAGCCAGTCGACTGCGCGCGTTTCATCCAGTAAATCCTGCAGCTTGTTAATCAGACCCATGCGATGTGTTCCCCTTTTGTCCAACCTGCATTCAGCTTGCGGGTTTGGTTCCCAAAATAATGTGTTTAGTGCGCCAGTCCTGAAGGATCTTCGCTCCTGCCTGAACGACTTGTTCCGGCTCCTGGTGTCCCATTTCCGCTGCGATGGTTTCCAGTGCAGCCCGGCCGGTCACTCGAGTGTCCGGATCACCAAGTAGTTGCAACAGGCGGGCGCTGACCGGATTCAGTGTATTGAATACAACATCGTCTGCAGCGCCCCGGTACACCAGAAAATGCAGCGGCTGTTCCAGTGGTTCCGAAGGTTGATTTGTTTTGCTGATCTCATGCACCGGCCACTGATAGCTGAGCAGCCACGCAACCGGCGATACCTCGGGCACATCGGTCAGCAGGTCACCATCTTCCAGTTCAGCATCGGGCTCCGGGTCGGGCGCCAGATTGATCGCGCCTTCCACCCACTCGTAGTGCGCCAGTTCTGTAATAAAGCCGGGAAGTGAGCCATCGTCGGTGCGCTCGTTGGCCAGATAATCCAGCAGCTCGGCAGCAAGCTCGGTGAACAGCGGCGTCTGGCTGTAGTGCTCGCGGTAGAAGTCCCGCATCAGTTGCTGCCAGCGGTCATCGCCGATGATAGCTCTGGTTATCGGAAAGTAACCCGCCAGAAATGACCCCACGTTATTGAAAAACAGTTCGCGATAGATCGCCATCCGCCGGTCTTCGATGTCGTCCGGTGGCGGTTTGTTTTGCGGGTCACGAATATGCGCCGCAAAAGCGATCTGGCTGTCCCTGAGTTCAGACAACGTTGCGTCGCTCATGCTGATTGCAGCCATCCTGCAGTTCGACAATTCGTTCAACCTCGGGCAGAAGCTCGGCCAGCGGTGGAATGTTGAAGTCCCGCTCCAGCAAGGTCGGTACGGGGCCCATGGTTTCGTAGGCCTTTGCAAGAAGCTCAAAGACAGGGTCGCACACCGGAGCGCCATGCGTGTCGATACGCAAATCTTCTGCCTCGACATAGTGACCCGCCATATGAAAATAGCGCACACGTTCGGCAGGGAGTGCAAACAGGAACTCTTCAGCATCGTAGCGATGGTTGATGCTGTTCACAAAGATGTTGTTGACGTCGAGCAGCAGATCGCAGTCGGCCTCAGTGAGCACCGCGGTAACAAAATCAATCTCGGCAAGATGCTGACCGGGTGCAGCGTAATACGAGATGTTCTCAAGCGTAATGCGCTGTTCGAGAAAGTCCTGAACCTGACGCACGCGGTCGCTGACATACTCAATCGCTTCTTCGGTAAACGGGATTGGCATCAAGTCGTACAGGTGGCCCTGATCGCTGCAGTAACTTAAATGCTCGCTGTACAGAATGACATTGTGTTGCTTCATAAAGGCTTTGAGTTGACCCAGGAACTCAAAGTCCAGTGGCTCCGGACCGCCGATAGATAGCGACAGCCCGTGACAAATCAGAGGTGTTGTTTCGGTCAACTCACGAAACTGTTTGCCGAACCGGCCCCCGACGTTGATCCAGTTTTCCGGTGCGATCTCGTAAAACGAGATGGAGTCAGGCTTCTGCTCGATCAATTCCGGCATGAGGCTGCGCCTCAAACCAAGACCGGCACCCTCTAACTCAGAGGGTGCCGGTCTATTTTGGGAAGATTGAATCTTCACAAATTTGGCGTTTTAGGCGTGAAAACGCTTAGGCGATTTTTTCGCCACCGCATTTGCCTTCACCGCACTTGCCTTCGCCGTCTTTGTCACCGCCGCAAGAGCCTTCGCCATCTTTGTCGCCGCCGCAGGAGCCTTCATGGCCACCGGCAGTCAGGTAACCGCTTGACAGTTCTTCCATTGAGAACAGTTCTTCGCTGACGTCAGCATTAGCAACACCGGCCATGCCCAGTCCTGTTACAACAGCGGCACCGATAGCAATTTTCACTTTAGACATAGTTGTCTCCAAATATTTAATGGTCGTTTCCCGGCGATGCCGGTGTACAAATAGCGAGTGCTCCACGGACTCTCCCCGCGCAATCCTCACCAGAGGGTATACCCTGCCCGGACAGCACAAACAACCTTTTCGAGGGGGGGAGTTGATCAGTTGTCGCGCTGTCCCGACAGTGTATTTTGTTGACCGGCAAAAGCTTTAAAAAGTTTCACAAATAGAATTGCGGTGCTTTTAAGAAAAAATAGCCTATAAAAATCAATAACTAAGCGATTTCTGTGATGTTGTACCAAACCGATACAGTGAAACCGAATGGCGTAATGCAGCGAAGGCTACTCTGAATCTGCCAATTTCTAAGGACTATTCATAATGAGTTATACAAGCGCACAGACAGATGCCGTCGCTGCAACAGCACCCGCACAGCACAACACGGGTTCAGCGGTCGGGTTTCCGGAAACCAGCAATGCAGTACATGCCAACCTGAGTCCGGAAGCGGTCATGGTTCGCGATGCGCTTCAGGCGCGGGGTCTTGAAACACCGCTGCTTCCGAACGGGCTGAGCAAAGCAGAGCAAAAACAAAAAATCGAAGAGCATTTTCGCGAGATTATGAAAGTGCTTGCGCTCGACCTGCGCGATGACAGCTTGCAGGACACGCCGCGCCGGATTGCGAAGATGTACGTTGAAGAAGTTTTCTCGGGTCTTAACTATCGCCACTTTCCAAAAGTAACTGTTATCGAGAACAAGATGCAGGTCGACGAAATGATTAAGATTCGCGACATCAGCGTTTCTTCGACATGCGAACACCACTTCGTGACCATCGACGGCGTTGCGTCTGTCGCCTACATTCCGCAAAAGAAAGTGATTGGTCTGTCAAAGATTAACCGGATCGTGCGGTTTTTTGCCCAGCGTCCTCAGGTTCAGGAGCGGCTCACCGAGCAGATCCTGGTGGCATTGCAAACCTTGCTTGAAACAGATGACGTTGCAGTGCATATGACAGCCACGCATTTCTGCGTCAAAGCCAGAGGCGTCATGGATTCGAACAGTCAAACATCCACGACGGCATTGGGCGGGTCGTTTAAGACCGTGCCTTCAACGCGCAAGGAATTCCTGACAGCTCTGAATGGAGCCTGAAGGTTTGACGTTTAATTAAAAAAGCCCGCCCTGTGCGGGCTTTTTTATTGCTTCTCCGCACGATCGAGGATGAGCCCGGTAAGCGTGCTTGCCTGACTGCCGGCATCAATGCCGCATATCGCAAGATACCCCCTAAGGTTTGCTTCAGCTGCGTTCCTGTTTCGGGAGCCGCGCTGCTCCGGCACGAGCGCCGCCAGCGTCAGCTGTTCGACATGCTCCGCCTGAATTTCCAGGGCCTGCACTTGTGGCCGGAACGCATTAGCGAGTTCCGGTTTGGCTCCCAGCGGATCTTGTTTCAGCGTGCGTCGAACCCAGCGAATTCTTTCCACGACTTCACGCTGCCACTGCCCGGCGCTTTCTGCTGCCAGTGTGAGTTCGTTCTTCGTTAGCTCTCCCGGCCCGGCAAGGCCTGACCAGATGCAGAACAGAACGATATTGACATCGAGTCCATACTCATCCTGCAGTGCCAGGCATGCGTCGGTTACCCCTGCTTGCCCGTAGAGGCGCAACGAATAAGTCCAGAATGGATGGTTTGGCAGTGTGTCTGGCATGCTCAGTTGGAATGAAACAAAAGGTCTGGCGGATTGTGAAGTGCGCAACCAGAATAAACCTTTCAGCGGGGGAGCGCAGTGTTTCGGTGCTTTGTCCGTTCGTCGCAGGAGTGCCCGTTCTGTGGCGCGGTTAAGGAACTCTGCGACTGGCCGGCTTTCTGAAAGTTAATCTGATTACTGCTTCCGGGCAATAAGCCCGACCGGATACTTTCGACTTCAGGACAAGAACAATGAAACATGCAACTGCAGTTTTTACGTTAGCTTTAGCAACCTTGTTCACCGCTCATTCCGCATTTGCCGGCGGTCACAATCAGGCTCGCGAACCGGCGATCGCGAAGGACCAGAAGCTGACTGCCGAAATCGATGCATTTCTGGACGAGTACGAGGCACAGTGGGACCTGCAGGATCCGGTAAGGCTGGCCGAGTTGTGGGATCAATCCGATGATCAGCCGTTTTACCTGGCGGAAGAGCAGGCAGAGTGGCGCATCGGCTGGAAGCAGGTGATGGGGTATTTTGACCCGGGCGGCCAGAGCAACACCGATTCTATTCGCATGCGCTTCGACGGAACGCAGGCTCGTTGGTTGTCAGAGGATCTGGCATTTGCCAAGTTCTGGATTCGCTTTGATACCAAGATGCAGTTTTTGCCGGGCCCTATAGGAACTGACGCGCGCGCCAGCGCGATCTTCCGGAAAACCGATGCCGGCTGGCGTTTAGTGACATGGGCTGAATCGCCGACATCGCCCATCCTGTACATCGAAGCTTTGTACAAAAAGTACGGCAAAGAAGGGGAAGCATCCCCGATGCCCTACATACAGACGCTGTACGGTCGCAGAACCCGTCCCGACTTTGAGGAGTTCATGAAAACCCACTCCAAAGACGCTATGGCAAACAGTGGTGAAAGCCGCTAGAGCGGGACTGAGGGGTATCAACCCAGCGAGTTCGCTAAACGATTGCTGGTGCTAACTGCCCAGTATTTTGCTGGTTTGCCGGGCTAGCGCAGCCACCGGATCTGCTATGTACTTGGGGTGTACGGCTTCGGCACACGCGAGGTAGTCGTCGGGTAGCTCGTCCACTTGCTCCATTTTGCGGCCGGCGGCAACGCCCATCATGTGTCCGGGCAGGTCGCCCATTCGCATCCACGGCACGTAGCGTTGTGCGTTACTGAATGAGAACGAGCAGTGTGCCGACACCAGAGAAGTGTCGAGCGCGGCGTCGAGATGACCGTTGACAGTTGTGTAGATGCTGAGGGCGATTTCGGGCGCGGTTGGCTTCGGAAACTTGATCAGCGCCTCAACCGACGTCGGCAGCCAGACCATGCCATTGCTGATTGTTGCCGGCCCCAGACTTGAGCGGTAGTTTTGTACCATCGGATTGTCCGGCGTGGACAGTCCGCTCGTGTTGAGCAAGCGGACTTCCGGCCCGAGCCGCACATGCCGGACTTTGTCAGTTCGCCCGGTATAAGGGTTTTCATACTCGGTGAGCAGTGCACCGGTGTTCAGATCCGTGAAGTAGGTGAGTTCGAAAAAGGCGATCTTGAACGTGCCGTCGGCTTGGCGGAAGAAGCGGTGAAACATGCCCACCTTCATGCCAAACAGAGCTTCCGCTTTACCGTTAATCACGGCAAGCTGTTTGCCATCCATCCACCATATAATGAGCCGGTCATCAAAGCTGCCGGCGAGTCTGACGTAGGCATCAAGCAGTGCCTGGCCGGCCAGTTCCGGACTGCTGCTGTGCCGGGTTGCAAAGGCAGCAGGAGTCATGCCCGCAAGCGCTGCGAGTTGAACAAGCTGTCTGCGATTCATATTTACTCCCCCACTGATGGCGACTATGGTTGAGGCTATCGCATCGCGGCGTTTTATACTGAGCAAAGAATCGATATGACCAAATTTTTTGCAACGTTGTTCAGCTATTCATTCCGCCCGTTTTTTCTGTTGGGTGCTGTCTTTGCAATTATTATTGTCGCGTTGTGGGTGCTGGCTTTGCATGCGCCGATGGGGCTGCCGCCGGAGATGCTGTATTGGCACGGCCATGAGATGCTGGTCGGGTTCGCGATGTCGGCTGTGGCCGGGTTTTTGCTGACGGCAATTTCCCGGTGGACAGGACGACCCCCGCTACAAGGTGTTGAACTGCAGTTACTGCTGGCGCTCTGGCTGGCGGGGCGGCTGGCTATGGGTTTTGCGTTCGCGATTTCACCGTGGCTGGCTGCCGGCGTTGATATGCTGTTTCCCGTGGCGCTGGTGGTTTTCGTTGCCCGCGAGATTGCCGCCGCCGGTAATGCCCGGAATTATCCGATCATCGTCATTGTTACTCTGCTCGCCTGCCTGAACGGGCTTTATCACGCCGGGCGCATTGAGGACGCCGCTGAACAGAAATATCTGGCAGTCTATTTACTGATTCATTTGGTGTTGCTGCTGATTGCTATTATTGCCGGCCGGATTATTCCGAATTTCACCGCCGGTTGGCTCAAGTCCATGCGACCGGATGTCAGTCGGCAGCCACAGTCGCGCGCCTTTTTAGAGATAGCAGCGTTGCTCTCAACACTGGTTACTGGCATTGCGGCTGCGGCGGTTCCGCTCTCGGCTCTCACCGCTGAGAGTTTGCCATGGTTGGCAGGGTTCGCTGCAATCGCGCATTTGCTGCGATTGTCTCTCTGGCGAGGGCTTGCAACGGTGTCGAACCCTTTGTTGTTTGTTCTGCATGTGGCCTACAGCTGGCTGCCGCTCGGTTACGGCCTCATGGCGCTCGCCGCGCTGGGTTTGTTGCCACCGACACTTGCGTTGCATGCCCTGACCATGGGCGCAATTGGAGTCATGATTCTGGCGGTAACAACGCGGGTGGCTCTGGGGCATACCGGGCGTCCGCTGCAGGCTGCCCGTGCGACGGTTGCGGCCTATTGGGTACTGATGCTTGCTGTTATCGCCCGTTTGTCAGGCGCGTTTGTATCGAGTTACATGGCCACAGTCGATCTGTCCGCTCTGCTATGGATCACGGCTTTCGGAATTTTTCTATGGGTGTACTGGCCTGTATTGATCGGACCTGCAAAAAGCTGAAGCCGAAACTCTGCCAGGTGTTTAGCGTAAGCCCAGTCCGCCAAAGGCGTAGTTAAATGCCACCGGGGTGGTTTCCGAGAGCCATGGCATCAGAATCTCTTCCGACTTGTCCCATAGCGCTGCGGCCAGCGCTTCATTTTCGGTATTGCCGCCGGGCCGATGCGGGTTGCAGTCACGGAAGAACCAACCGGATTCACCGGCCAGCTCCGGACGGCTTACGACATAGCAACTGGTTGCCGCCCCCTGTGGAATGGTCTTCGTAAACGGTTTGCCGACGGTTTCCAATGCAACCGTTTTCCAGCGGGGCATGTGTCGGCCCAGGTTCGTCGGAATCACTCCCGGAGTCAGCGCGTTAGAAGTTGCGCGGCTGTCTTTTAATCGCTTGGTCAGTTCCAGTGAGAACAGTACGTTGGCGAGTTTCGATTGTCCGTAGGCGGTGCCCGGCTCGTACCAACCTTCTCCGGAGAGCTGATTGAGCAGGATACCCTCAGGCGGCGCCAGCCGGGTCGACGAACCGCTGCTGACCATGGCAATCCGACCCTGAGGCGCTTGTTTGACGGAGTCCAGTAACAGGTTAACCAGCAGGAAGTGACCGAGGTGATTCACAACGAACTGTTTTTCCAGTCCGTAGACTTGCTCCAGCTCAGGCAGCTCCATAATGCCTGCATTGCAGACAATGCCATCCAGTGCTGAATGTGAAGCGTTGATGGTGTTGGCGGCGGCAACGACGCTGTCAAAATCGGACAGCTCAATAACGACCGGCGTTGTCTGACCGGACACGCTGCTGCACGCCTTCGCCGCTTTTTCAGAGGTTCGTGCAGCACCCAGAACATGCGCACCGCGAAGGGCGAGTACGCGCATGGTTTCGAAGCCAATACCCGAATTGCAGCCCGTCACCAGGATGGTTTTGCCCGACAAGTCGAGGCCGGCTGTTACCTCTTCCGCCGTCGCTTCCTTACCGAAGCCGCCGAGCGGAGCATCAGCGGGCAGCGGCAGCGCGTCGCGCTTCGAACACGCCACCACTGCAGGAGCAGCAGCAGCCAGAGTTGCGGTTTGCAAAAGTGTTCTTCGTGTTACCAGCATGGTGTCTCAACTCCCGTTGTCATGAGGCAATGTATAGCACATTCGTTGCCGGATTTTGCGGCAGCCGGCATCCGGTACTCAGCGACTTACTGGACCGGCACCGCGCGCCGTTTGCTTTCCCAGAATTTCCACGTGAATGCTGCGAATACCGCGATCCCGTAGTCCTGTGTAAACAGCGGACTGTTCTTGTTTGCAGACCCTTGATGAAACGACAAGCGCGTTCCTGTAACAAACTCCCACCGTTCGTTAATGGTATTTACCCAGCTAAACGATAAGTCTGTGCCGAGATAGCCCGCACTCGATTCGTACGCGCTGCGCTCAGGGGTAGCAAACTCTTGCTGCACGTCGTAGAAAAACGCGTTGTAGCGCTGTGTGCCCCACGTCGGGGTAATGCGCACTTTCAATGCGTCTTTGCCTTCGGCAAATTTAACCCGGTATGAGAACTCCGGGCTGAACGCAAAGCCTCTGAAGTCGGGTGACAACCCGTCAAACGAAACTGCAGGGCGCAACTGCAAGCCCAGATACCAAAGACCTCCGTATTTTGGCTCCTTCGTAAACTGGAACTCGAGCTCCGGCCCGACTTCAAGCAGCAGGTCAAGGTCGGGCATGTTTTTGCGGGCATCAACTTCGTCACTTTCGACCGGAAAGTTGAGATCAAAAGCGAAGTCCAGCTTGATTCGGTCGCGACGAAACAACCGGCCGCGAATCGGGTTTTCGGAATCTTCACCCACCCGCAGGAATCTGCCCCGATAGATCGGCAATGGCAGTGGAACGATGTTGACCTGGCTATCTTCAGATCCCGGGTAGGACGGGCCGAGCCGGCTGAAGCCGGCCAGACGCATTTCCCAAAGCGGTGCGTCCTCTTCGTCAGTTGCGCTGTTGCTAAGAACGTCGGCGGAACGCACCGGGTTGGCGATGATCGCGGCCAGCACGGCGAAACAGAGAATCCTCGTCCGGTGACGAGGTAGGGTGAGTAGCATGATGAGTCCTGAGAGGCCGGTGTGTTGCCGGCAGCGTGATTGCACAATAGCGCTTCAAAAACCGTATGTTAGCGAACCGGAGTAATCAGTGCTGCGGGTGTTAACATCACTCGACCACTCAGTGAAGGAGGGCGCGTGAGTACGTTTCATTTGATTAATGTATGGCGGGATCAGGATGCGCCCGGGTTCTTGCCAATGCCGCACTCGCTGCTGTGGTTACCTGATGACTTCATCCTGGGTCAGCCGCGCCCCGCGTTTATTTTCCTGCACTCATGGGGCGGGTATCCGCATGATGATCTGCCGCAAACGTTGGGCAGCGCGCTCGCTGACCGAGGGTTTGGTTTTCTGAGTCTCTGCCTGCGGCGGCGCGGCGGTGAAGGTCAGCTGGTATCGATGCCGGACAATGACCCGGCGGATGTTCGGTTGGCCGTTGATTATTTGGTGAATTCGGGCTTCTCGGATATCTATCTGATCGGCGAAGAGGCCGGCTGTCATACCGCGGTTCACTATGCGGCTCAGTCAGGGGATCCGCGGGTGAAGGGTTTGTGTCTTGTCGATCCCGTTGCTGATCTGCCTGACTGGCTCGCTGATTCTATGGGTCAGGATGAGTACCAGGCGCTCGTTCAGGAGGCAGCGGTTGCCGCGCGTCAGGGTGCCGGGATGGACTATCGCATCGACTGCATCAGCGATGAGGGGCCAATGGTCATGATGCAGGCAATGCCTTTCCTGGCCTGGTGGGGGCCTGCAGCCCGGGCCCGCACGTCGGTTGATTGGCCTGCGGTCCATATACCCGTGCTTCTGTTTGCAGAGAGCGAGACGGCATTGCCTGAGTACCTGCGAACTGACCCGGCAACAGTTCCTCGTCTGGCGCGCCATTTTGGCTCGCGTGAGCAGTTGGTTGATTTGCTGTCAGAGGGGGTCTGGCATCTGAACGGTGACCCCATCGACAGCACCGGTCTCGAACTGGTGAATGTTGAGGTGAGTGATCGCAGCCTGTACGGTTTTTTGTGGTCTCCTGCGGACTCGGCCCCGGTCGATACGGCAGTAGTGTTGGTTCACGGTCTGACCAGCTCTCCGACCAGTCCTTTGTTTCTGAAGATGGCACCGGTGCTTGCGCAAGAGGTGCATGTGCTGGCGGTAGAAACGCATCGCAGTGGCTGGGCAGGGCATGAAACCGCATTGCTGGACGACGAACTCGAGGACCTCGATGCCTGGCTTGAGTTGCTGCAGAACCGTGGCATCAGGCGGGTTATTTTGGCCGGCGCGAGTATGGGAAGCCTCAGCGTTTGCCGGTACGCCGCATTGCGTGATCCTGACGCAGTTGCCGGCGTCGCGCATTTGATGCCGACGGCAGATTGTCCGCAATGGTTTGAGGCTGCGGCCGGTTCCGCGAACTATCATGCGATGGTCGCAACAGCACGTGAAGCCGTTGCGGCCGGCACCGGCGATTCTTTTCTGGTCGATATTGATGTGCGGCAACCGCCACCGAGTTTGTCCCGCGGCAGGTTCCGCTGGACTCAACGCGCGGCAAGCTGGTTATCGTGGTGGGGTCCCGATGCCGACAGCGTTAACAGTAAGCACATCGCCAATGTCCGGGTGCCGCTATTGCTGGCGTCCGGAACAGCCGACAGCTACAACGACACGAACCGGTTCCGTGAACTGAGACAAGCTGCAGTGAGCGCACCATCGGTTGATGAGATTTGGTACGAAGATATTGATCACGGGTTGGCCGGTGTCGAGGAGCAAGTCGCTGCTGACCTGCTGAAATGGCTGCAGCAGCGTTGTCAGTAATGGCGATGTTGAGCGCTTAAAGACCGCGCTGCCATTCCTCGCGAAGCACCACATTCTGAGGTTCGTGGATGGCTGTGTTGACGATGCTCAGCAGCCGGTCTTTGTCCCGTCCCAGCGTGCCCCGAAGCGTCAGATAGTTAGACGCATGATCGCTTCTGAAGATTGTCTGCTTCAACTCCAGGTGGCTGAGCAGCGTCTGCATTTCAACGAACAGTTCGTGCTGAGACAGGGGTTCGAACTCGCCTGAAAAACCGTTTTGATAGCGTTCCTCGCCTGCGGGAAAACTGAGTACTAAGGTGGACAGGTATTCCGGTTGAGCGGCGTTCATCAGTCGTGCCGAGTTCACGGCGTGTTGCTCGCTGAAGCGCTTGCCTCCCATGCCATTCAGGATCATTACCGAGCTGCGCGCGCCGGCCGCTTTTATTTTCTGCAGAGCCAGCAATGAGCTGTCGAAGGTTTCGCCTTTGCTCACCCGGTCAAGCACCAAATCGTCACCTGATTCGCAACCCACGTAGTAAAGGCTGAGGCCCAGTTCACGAAGCCCGGTTAGTTCTTCAATGCTTTTTCTGTTGGTGTTTCGCGGCAGGCAATAGCTGGCGACACGCTGCACGTCGGGCAGGTGCTTGCGTATGGCCAGCAGAATGTCGCGAAGTCTGCGCGTCGACAGTGTCATCGCGTCGCCATCTGCCAGGAATACGCGTCGTACAGGAATTCCCTGAGCCGCAATACTGCGGAGCTCCGCGTCGATCTCCGGCAATGGTTTAAACGAGAAGGCTTTCTGCGGCTGCGTGTACATCTCGCAAAACGTGCACTTATTCCACGAGCACCCGTTGGTGACCTGAAGTATCAGAGAACGGGCCTCCGATGGCGGTCTGAACAGGGGTTCTATATAGTCCATGTCGCTGGCTACAGTCCGAGCCTGCGCAGTTCGATAGCCGGGCAGCGGTCCATGATGACCGTAACGCCTTGCCCGCGGGCCCGTACGGCTGCGGCTTCATTGATAACGCCGAGCTGCATCCAGATCGTTTTTGCACCGATATCGACAGCGGTATCCGCCAGAGGCCCCGCCGCCTCAGAGTTGATAAACAAATCAACCATATCGACCGGTTCGCGAATGTCCTGCAACGATGCGTGTACCGTCTCGCCAAGTAACTCTTGTCCTGCCAGACGCGGGCTGACCGGAATGCACCGATAGCCTTTCTCCTGCAGCAACTTCATGACCCCGTAGGAAGCCCTGTGTTGCTTGTCCGATGCACCGACGACGGCAATCGTGCGGGTGCTTTCCAAAACGTGCCGAATGGTGTCATTGATATCCATAGCTCTAGCATAGCCGACGGCAGTCCGGCAGAGAACATTGCCTGACTTTCTGGCGGCATCTTGCCCGCTATGGCAAGGTAACAGCGGCTTCTGTAACGGTGCGGGGATTACGACATTGGAAAAAACGGTTCGGCAGATTTTCTCGGTGTTTTGTCTGGTGATGTTGGGCCTGATGATCTGGTTAATCCGGGGAGACTTATGGACGCCGGTCAACTGGGGCATGTTCGTGATTGCGCTGGGCAGCTGCACACTTGTCTTCGTCAATTTTGTGTACATCTTCAGCTACAGCTACGGGCTTTGTGTCGCTTTTTCGTCAGCCTGGATTTGGTTGATGAAGCCCGGTCTTGCAAGTGCGCTGATGGCAGCGGTGGGCATTGCGTACGGCACGCGGTTGTTCGTATTTACGTGGCAACGGATGCGCAGTGATTCGTATGCAGCCAAGGTTAAAGTTATCAATGAACGCAGCGATGCCACGCCGATGTTTGTGAAGGTGCTGCTGTGGGTGCAGTGCGCGTTGCTGCATACGTTTCATCTGATGGCGACCTATCTGGTGGCGGTAAACGGCGTATTGAACCCGGGCGTTATTGCCGGTATCGCCATTATGTTTGCAGGCACCGCAATCGAGTCGGTCGCAGATGCCCAGAAGCAGGCAGCCAAGGCCGCCGATCCCAATGCGCTGGTTACCCGGGGCGTGTTCAGCCGGTGGCGCCACCCGAATTACGCAGGGGAGATTCTGCTGCATGTCGGGCTGATCGTGGCGGGTCTGTCAGTCGCGAACAGCTGGTGGCAGTTCGTCGTGGTTTCGATTGCTCCGGTTTACATCATTATTCTGATGGTGTCAGAAGCGGTTCGTGTCGATGCGCTGCACGAGCAGAAGTACGGCAGTGATGAGTCTTATCGCGAATACCGTCGCTCCAGTGGCTCATTGCTTCCGGGGCTAGGTCGCTAGCAGTAGAGCGACTGCCGGGGGCGCCTTGTGCCTCGCAGCATGGGTGGTTCGTCTTCAGGAGCTGTTTCACAGGACCGGGGCGATCCTCTGCCAATGCCTGCCGGTTCGGCCGTGGCAATTTTGACGGGTAAAGACCGTCGCCTGCGCTGTTTAGCGACCAAAGTCCGCCTGTGTATGCTGATATAATCAGCTCAACGTTTGAATTTACCGGTGTTGCCGCGGTCGTTTTGAGAGTACGACCGGACTTCGATGCCGGCGCAAATCCTCTGGAGTACCTTTCATGGCTCGATTGATCAAAGCCGCATGGCTTGGTGCGGTTGTCTGTTTGCTGACTGCTTGTGGTGGGAGCGAAGCGCCCGTTCCTGAATCGCCGACACTGAACTTCACCGTTCGCACCAATCGCATTGATCTTGTCTGGACCAGCGAAATTGCAGGTACCTATAACCTTTACCGAGACTCTGATGGTGTTTCAGGTCCGTTGGGGTTCGAGCTGATCGGAACCTTGCCGTCGAGTTCCATCAGTGTGAACCTGCCTGCATCGGTGCACCTGTTCGATTGGGAAAGCGAGCCCCAGTATTATCTTGAAGGTTGTAACCTGAATGGCTGCGGCCGTTCCGCTACGTTTACGATTTCTGAAGCCAGCAATCTGCTGGCGACCGGTTACTTCAAAGCGTCCAATGCCGGCGGTTCAAACACGGTTGCGAACGCGGCGGGCGAGATTGGTGACCAGGTTGGTTTTTCCGTTGCGCTTGCCGCCGGCGGGAGCATTATGGCGTTAGGTGCGCCGTATGAAGATTCGAATGCCACGGGCGTGGTGTTTGGTGACGGCACGATTGACGGAACACCCATTCCGGACCGCAATGCTGACGATTACGGCGAGCGGGCTCCGGCGTCAGGCGCGGTTTACCTTTACGCGATTAACCTGTTTGGTCAGTGGGTGCAAAACAACTACATCAAGGCACCCAATATCTCGACCTCCAATGATGTCATTGTGCCGACCGGCGTTATCGATCCCGAGGCGGCAGCTATTGCTGCCCAGAATGCGGGTGGCGAAGGCGACTTGTTCGGATACGCCGTGGCGCTAAGTGGCAGTGGCGAGTATCTGGCTATCGGTGCGCCTGCGGAAGACGGCAGTTGCCCCCGCTTTGACCCTGATAACCCGGATGTCACTCCTGATTGCCCCGAGACCGATGCGTTGGCTGACAACTCCGCCGAGGACTCGGGTGCCGTTTATATTTACCAAAGAATAAACAGCGAATGGTTTATTACGAACTACATCAAGCCGCGCATCATCACGCCGGGCATGCAGTTTGGTAAGTCGCTGGCCTTCGACTTCGTTGGCGGCACTCTGGCCATTGGTGCTCCGAACGATAGCAACGGCGACAACGGTGAGTTTAACGACGCCGAGAATCCGGACTTTGATCTGAACGATACCGCACCGGATTCCGGTGCCGTGTACATCTGGTCGCGCAGCAATACTGTCTGGTTTCAGGATGCGGTAATTAAGCCGCCTGCGTATACGAATGCCGAAGAATTTGGCACAGCGGTGGCACTTGATCTCTCCGGCGTTACGCTTGCGGTGGGAATGCCCGCGGAAGATGGCTCCAACACGGAAGTGTGCAATGCTTCCGAGTCCTGCAGTTACGCATTCCTCGGAGATTCCGTTGGAGCTGTTTTTGTGTACTCGCGCGAGCCTGATGCCAACAACTTTTTCGACTGGGAGCAACAGGCCTACGTCAAGCCGCCGGCGGTGGATATAGAGGACACGATGGAGTTTGGCACGGCGGTTGCGCTTAGCGACGCCGGCGATGATCTACTGGTTGGTGCTCCCGGCTTTAATAGTGACGCAGGATCAGCGTATCTTTATCAAAGAGACGCAGACCTTTGGTCATATGCGCGCCGGTTTGATGCCGGCTCCGATTTGGTCGACAGCGCTCAGGTCTCCAACGTTAACTCCGGTGATCGCTTTGGTACCTCGGTAGCCTTGGTCGCGCTGACGGATCAGGTGGTGGATGACACCCGTTATGTGTCACTGGCGGCAATTGGTGCGCCGGGCGAAGCCGGTAGTGGCCAGGGCGTGACCGCTGCACCTGACACGAATGCGAATGGCTCGGGCGCTGTATATGTGTTCGTGCAGCCTGATGCGGCATCGGATTGGGAGCGCGTGCGCTACATCAAAGCACCCAACTCCGGGCCCGATTTCAGATTTGGCGCCGCCGTGAGCCTGTCCGGTTCCGGCACTTCGTTGTTGGTGGGTGCGCCGGGTGAGCCTGTCTCCAGTGGCGGTATCGGGCCGAACCCGGACGCGAGTGATCCGTCGGATCCCGAAAATCAGAACACGGACCGGCCGGGTGCCGGTGCCGGATACCTGTATTAGGTGACGGGATACTAATGACCGATGCGAAGCTGAGTCCGGAGGACGAGATTCGGGCCAGAATACTGGGCGAAACGGCCAAGATAGCCTGGTCTGAACTGCAGCGATTTTTTGCAGCAGGGCATGCTGTTGCAGTAACACCGGATTTGGATCTGATCGAAGTGGGCTATCAGATGGCTCAGGACAATCAGGAGCAGGTAGCCGGATGGATGGACTCAGGCAAGATTCATAAGGTCAGTGATGCGCAGGCCATCGAATGGCTGGAAGCTAACGCACTGATGTGGACCGTCGTGATCAAACCGTGGGTTCTGGTGCAGCCGGTGATGCGCGAAGCTATATCAGACCGGAATTAACGCCAGCCTGCTAAATTGTCTATCATCGGGAAATCGTGATTTATTAGTTCAAGGTTTCTCATGCGAATTCTTCTTGCCGGAATCTCCGGCTTACTGTCTGTGCTCGGTCTGAGCATTGCCTGGTTGTACTTTACTGATGCTCCGTTGCTGAGCCGATACGTCGTCTTCTTCACTCCCGAGGACCTGACCTACGCAAATCTTGTGCCGCGCGAGCGCGCCATCGGCGATAACTCCTACCAGTTACCTGTGGCGACCGGCAAGCAGAAAACCATCGACCCGTCAGCGTTGGTGGAAATGGCCGAATACGCTTCGGCGCAAAACTCGCACGCCCTTATTGTGTTGCACAAAGGTGTGGTGCAACTGGAATGGTATAAAAAGGGCTGGGACAGAAGCCGGCTGACTCAATCGCAATCGATGCACAAGTCGGTGCTGCCGGTGCTCGTGCAGGCTGCTGTTGAGGACGGTTCTATTGGCGCGCTGACGGACCCTGTCGGCAACTATATTACCGAGTGGCAGGGCGATCCGCGCGGCGATATTACGATTGAACAAATGCTGTGGATGTCCAGCGGCCTGCTTGAGTATCCGTTCAGCGTTAACCCGTTTTCTGATGCGTTTCGATGGTTGTTTGCCAGCGACACGACACCCATTCTTTTGAATACCCCCATGGATTGGACTCCGGGCGAGAAGTTTGAGTACAACAATGTCAACTCGGAGCTGCTGGGCCTGATTGTCGAACGTGCTACCGGTATGCGCTATGCGCAATACCTGCAGAGAAAGCTTTGGGGGCCGATGGGTGCGTCAGGCGCTGAGTTGTGGATTGATCAGGAAGGCGGCAAAGCCCATTCGTCGTGTTGCTTGCTGGCGCCGGCGATGGACTGGGCCCGGTTCGGCATGATGCTGCTCGGCAAAGGGGAGGCTAACGGCCGCCGTATCGTATCTGCAGAGTTTATTGAGCGCATGACGACCGCATCGCCAACGTTTGAGTGGTATGGCTATCAGATCTGGCTGGGCTACTCGCGCGAACTGAACCCGCGTTCACGGTTGCTTGCCGGCGGCTACCAGAGAACTGAACCGTTTCTCGCTGAGGATGCTTATTACACCTCCGGCTACGGAGCGCAACGTGTTTACGTCGTGCCGTCTGAAGAGCTGGTTATTGTTCGAATGGGCCCTGCCAGCGGACGCAAGCCGGTGAACCCGGATTGGGACAACACGTTTCTCGTGAACACAGCCATTCGTGGCAAGCTCGATGGAGATGATCTGTGAATCCGTTGCTGGCACTTGCAGCGCTGACAGCGTTTCCGGGCCAGGTGGTCAGTGTTGCGGTTCCGGATGCCGACGGGCTTGCGGCTGCTGAGGTGCGATTTGAAGGTCAACAATTGTCTTTAGCGCGTGACGAGTCGGGTTTTTTTGGCCTTCTCGGTGTCGACCTCGATGTTAAGCCCGGCAACTATGAGGTTGTCGTGACGAAGCAGTCTAACGACGGTACTTCCGTCAGCGAAACGGTAGACCTGATCGTCGCGCCAAAAAGTTATCCGGTGACCAAGCTGACGGTTGCGCCAAAGTATGTTGAGTTAAGCGACGAGAACTTTGAGCGTCAGTCGAATGAGCGTAAACAGATTCGGGCCGCCTACAAAACGACTGCACCCGAGCCGTACTGGCAGGATGACTTCATCATTCCGGTGGAAGGTGCAATCGAGGGCAGCAACTTCGGGCACCGCCGTGTGTTTAATGAACAACCGCGGGCACCGCACTCAGGTGCTGATCTCAAAGCTGGTGTCGGGACTCCCATCATGACGTCCAACGCCGGGAAGGTACTGCTGACCGGCGACTTCTTTTTCAACGGCAAGTCGGTATTCGTGGATCACGGCATGGGTGTTCTGACGATGTATCTGCACCTGTCAGAGATATCCGTGCAGGAAGGCGATATCCTCGAGCGCGGCGATCTCGTTGGATTGGCCGGAGCAACTGGCAGAGTCACCGGGCCACACTTGCACTGGGGTGCCAGAGTCGGCGGTGCAAGGGTGGATCCGTTTACCTTGCCCGGCATTCCAGCACCGCCTGCAGATCAATGACAGGGCGGGGTCTGGCGGCCGGGGCCGGGCAGCGAATCTGTACGCTTGCTGTCAGCGAAAATTAACGTAACTGTTTTACTACTTATGCCGGGCCTCAGCGCCGGTTCAGGGGAAGTTTATGTCAACCGATGCCGTATCCCGGTCTGATCAATCGATAAAAGTACTGGGTTATTTGTGGCTGCAGCCCGGGCTTAGCCGGATTAATGGCTATACGATGTTGTGGGGCTGTCTGACGGGGATTCCGTTCCTGGTCGTTATTAACTTCTTTCAGCCTTACATTCTGACAGCGATGCTCGACGTCCCGTCGACGGAGCAGGGCGAAGTCTCTGCCTACCTTGCCGTGCTGCATGAGATCGTCATGATTCTGTTGGTGGGCCCCTTTGGTGCGCTGGCAGATAAAGTCGGTCGCCGGTTGATCTATACCGCCGGCTTTTTCATTACTGCAGCGGGTCTGACGATTTATCCGTTTGCGGAGTCAGTCTGGGAGCTGACGTTGTTCCGGTTGGTCTACTCATTCGGTGCTGCCAGCATTGTCGCGAGCTATTCGACGCTGCTCACGGATTACCCGGCAGAGCAGTCGCGCGGCAAGATGGTGGCCATGGGTGGCATGTTGAATGGTGTCGGTATTCTCGTGCTGACGGCAATCAGCGGTTTTCTGCCAAAGTTTCTTGAAGGCCTTGGTTACGACGCGATTGCTACCGGTCGCTGGTCACTGGCAACGCTGGGTTGTATGTGTGCGATTGCCGGCGTGCTTGTATTTATCGGCTTGGTCGGCGGCGACCGCGTCAGTTCGCACAAGGATAAGCTGCCGTTTCTTAAACTAATGGCGCAGGGGATCACGGCCGGGAAAAACCCGCGTATTCTGGTGTCGTTTGCGTCGGCGTTTGCAGCACGCGGTGACGTCGTTGTGATCGGGACTTACGTTTCTCTTTGGGGCACGATCGCCGGTGTCGGTATCGGCCTGTCGGAAGCTGATGCGCTGGCCAAAGCCACGATGGTGTTTGCAACGATCCAGTCCGCTGCCTTGCTGGCGGCTCCCGTCATAGGAATTATTAACGACAGGATTAACCGGGTGACCGGCCTGATTATGGGTATGGGCCTGGCAGCACTCGGCTATCTTGTCTTCGGGTTCAGCCCGAACCCGTTCGAAGGTTTGTGGGTTGTCCCAGCGGCCTTACTGGGCATTGGTCAGATGGCAGCGATTCTTGCCGGTACGACACTGATTGGCCAGGAAGCCGACCCGAAGATTACCGGAGCAACAATCGGTGTGTGGAGCTTCTTCGGTGCTGTCGGTACGCTCGGCGGGTCTTTCTTCGGCGGTTTGCTGTTTGATGCCTGGCGCCCCGGCGCGCCGTTTCTGCTGATGGGCTTTGCCAACCTGATTGTTACGTTCATGACTGTCTACGTGCGCCTGCGTTGGCCACAGGAAGGGCCGCTGCAAAGCGAAGATTTTGCGGGCACTGCGTCAACCGGATAGTCTTAGTCCCGTTGAATACAACGGTGACTCTATGAGCACGCACGAAAAGAAAACCTTTGATCAGGTCTACAGCTACGCGGACCACTACAGCAAGTTGCCTTGGGCACACGAGCACCCGTCCCGCTTTCTGGATGAGATTGTCGCGGAGTCCGGTTCGCCCGGAACCTGTCTGGATATCGGCTGCGGCGGTGGTACGGACACCGTCTATATGGCGTCTCAGGGTTGGCAGGTGACGGCCCTCGATTTCATCGGTAAAGCGCTCGAGATGACGCGTGAGCGTGCCGCTGAACAGGGCCTTGAGATCGCAACGATCGAGGCCGACATCACCGCCTGGGATCCGGTTGGTGAGTTTGATCTGGTTTTGGATCATGGTTTGTTGCACAACATGGATCCGGTGCGTTATCCGGCTTATCGGGAACGCGTGATGCAGAGTATTGCCCCGGGTGGCAATCTCGTGATTTTGCACTGGTTGCAGCGAACGCCTGAAGAGCAGCAGAGCGAATTAGGCCCGACCCGCGCGAGCCGTGAAACGATTAATGAGTTCTTTGCGCCGGAGCTCGAAGAGCAGAAGTTTGATTTTGAAGAGTATGACGGCTTGCCGGATTCGGTGGGTGGCAGCATGGCGCAAGCTTACTACTGGTTTAAGCGTGTCTGACAGACACGGGTTGGGAAGGAGTACGAAATGAAACGTGTAATGCTCGTCTGCTGGATAGCACTGCTGCCGGCGTTGGCATTAGGACAGTCCGCTGTTGACGGCAGTTTTGAGAAGGTAAAAACCAAAACCTTTGACGGAGAGAAGTTTGTCTTTCCGCAGGACATGCGCGGCACGAAACTGAATATTGTCTTTCTGGGTATGAGCAACACGCAGGAGAATGGGCAACTGCAGCAGGAGCAGCTGCTGGACTGGCAGGCCGCGCTCGAAGCAGAGGGTGTTTTTTCCGACACTGTGGTGGCTTATCACTTTCCGGCAATGAGCGGGCCACCGTTCTTTGTCAAAGGCATTATTTCCCGGGCGATGTCGGAATCCTACGAAGGTAAGGTGCCGATGGATCAGGCGGGCGTTTTGTTTTTGGATGACCTTGAAGAGTTTGCTGCAGAAGCCGGGCTTGAGCTGGATGACCAGGCCACCATCGTTATTGCCGACAGTGCCGGACGACCGATGGTTGTGTTCAAAGGTGTCCTGTCGGATGAGGGTTTGGCTGAGCTGGTAGCTGCTATTAACAGTGCGGCTCAGGGCTAATTGGTGCAACTATTTCCAGCCCTGGCGCCATTTTTCTGAATTCTTTAGCTCGCGCCAGGGCACATCAATACAGCGTTTGTTGATCACTGCTTCGAGTCTGCAAGCGGTAACAGCATCATCCGAATCGCGCAGCAGTTCGGTCACGAGCCAGTGCTTTTCTTTGTTCTCGGGCTGACACGCAGTCCACTTGCTGAGCATCAGTTTGTCCCGGCTGATGCGATTCATCTAAGTTTTCCCCGCCTGTGTTACCAGGGGATCTGTTCGCCCGCTTCGTAGTTGAGAAACTGGCCGTTGTTCTCAGGCTGCAACCCGTCGATCACCACAATCATCTTGCTGACGCTTTCTTCAGGAAGAATGGTGCCTTTGCGCTGTTTGCCGTCAATCGTATGGACCTGTCCCGGCGACAGCAGCGCAAGGATGACGCCTTTCTTCGGCGTTTCGAACGCCAGCGTGTACATCAGCATATTCAGCGCTGCCTTGCTGGCACGGTAGCTGTACATCATAGGAAACTCGGCTTCTTTAGCGCCGAATGAACCGCCCTTGCTGGATATAACGACAATTTTCCCGTTGTCGGCAGCGCTCAGATTTGGCATGAAAGCTGTTGAAAGATTCAACGGGGCGAGTGCGTTGACCTCATAGCTTTTGCGCGCCATGTCGTAGTCAATCTTGTTGGCTCTGGCGAATGCGGATTTGTACTTCGGCGTGATGCCCGCGTTGCTGATGAACACATCCAGAGGCAGTTCGGCGTACTTGGTTTGCAGCGCATTAATACGCTCAAAGTCCGTGACATCTAACTGCTCAATCACAATGTTACTGTCGGTGGCGGCCAGCGCCTGCAAAGCTTCCGCAGCCTCAGGCTTCCGCGCTGTTGCAATAACATTCCAGTCGCGCTCCGCATACTGTTTTACAAACTCGAGTCCGATACCCCGGTTGGCGCCGGTAATCAGCACGGTGGGCTGATCCGGATTAATTGCGGCAATGGCGCTGCCGGCGAGGATTTGGCAGCAGGCGAGAATCAGGGCGGCTGAGCGGTGCATAAGGTTGTCTCCGTAGCGGATGCGAATGTTCTGCGCGGCATTGTGGCTTACGCAGCGATGATGCGCCACATCTCTGTCCGATGCATGCCTTACTATCAAACCGATGTAGCGGATTGCGCTACAGCATCAGGTTTTGACTTATTGGCGACCGCCAATTGCACATCCAACCCTTGTGGCTTGTCGAATCTACCTATACACGGCTAGTGTCTGAAAGGGTATTGTGAACCCGTTAGGCCGGCTTTCACCCATGAAGTGGAGTACCAGTATGACCAGCGCCGCACCTGCAGCTTCTTATCCGTTTCGCCTCTGGTGGGGGTTGGCGTTTTGTGCCTTTTTCATGGCTATGGTGATGCTGTTCGGTGTCACCAGCGATGGTTCGACCTTCCCTATTGATAAAGGCGACATGTGGTACTACTGGCAGCTGAGTAATCCTGACGTCTGGACCCGCCTGTCAGCCTGGGTGCCGTATGCGTTGCATCAAATTGGCATGTGGTACCTGATTGCCAGAGCACAGCAGGAACGGCCCAAATACATCATGGGGCTGCACTGGTTTAACGTGTGGGCTATTGCTTTAAACGTGTTCTTTGTTTTGGCGCATATCGTGCAAACCCGTTTTTTCTACGACGGTATTGCTCAGGACGTGCATGAGTCGTCTTCGATGATGTCCGTCATTCTGATGCTGCTGATGATTCTGTTGATGGAGAACAACCGCAGGGGGCTGTTCTTCGGCTTCAAACTGAAGCCGCTGTTCAGCATCGGCGAGACGGTAAAGCGCTATCACGGCTACTTTTTCTCTTGGGCCATTATCTACACCTTCTGGTATCACCCGGTCGAGTTGACGTCAGGCCATATAGCGGGGTTCGCCTACATTAGTTTGCTGTTGTTGCAGGGCACGTTGTTTTTTACCCGCTTCCACATCAACCGCTGGTGGACTGTATCGCTGGAGACACTGTTCGCGATTCACGGCGCACTGGTGGCCTACTTCATCATGACCGAAAGTCAGGGTCTGTCGGCTGCCGGTATGTTTTTGTTTGGCGGGATGGCCACTTTCATGATCTGCCAGATGCACGGGCTCGGCTTAAGTCTGCGGGGTAAGCTGCTTATCTCTGCGCCGATGATTGTTGCCATGGCAATCTTCTACACTCTGTTTCCAGAGGGCGTCGGGAACGTGGCGCGTACACCGATGATTATGTTCGCCGGAACGTTCATCATGGCGATCATTGTCTGGGTGTTAATGAAATCCGCAGCGCTAGTCAGCTGGCTCGGCGGCTCGGGCCGGAACATTGCTGAGGGCACTGTCTGATTAGTGTCTGGCGCGATCAGTGATTGATCGCGTCGCTGTTGCCCCGGTAAGTCTTGCGCCAGCCGTACACCGTTCCAAACGCTTCTTCTCCGAGCAATTGTTCCGGCGTCAGGTCCATGAATGCTCCGTTCTGATAGCGCTCCGGCATACTCAAGTTGTCGGGCTTAAGCCACTGTTCTGTAATCAGCCGGCCTAGCAGACTGTGCGCAGTCAGATAGTGGCCGAGTGGGTTAAAGTGGCCATCGCACATGAAGTAGAAGTTTGGCTTCTTCAGTTCGTTGAGCCGTGCGTACCGCTCAAACTCCCTGTTCAGGTCGAGGAACGCGATTCCGTTTCGCGCAGAAAATTCACCGAGTCGCCGGCGCGGGTAGGTAAGGTCGATAGATTCCGGCAGCGGCTTACCGATAATTTCCTCGTATTTGCCGGCAAATCCCTCGGAATAGGCGCTGCCTGTGCTCGGCAGCAGCATGACAATTAATTTGCCGCCGTCACGCGTAACGGCTTCATTCAGCTCGCTAATGGCCCGCTCGGTATCGCTCCAGGCGCGTTGCCATATCGGGTCCGGAGAGGTTTCGTAGACGCCGCCGTGCATCAGCAACGAGTCTTTGCCCCACCAGTATTTGGCAAGCGATTGATCACCCGGGTCAGCGGGGCCGCGCAGCCGTCTGAAGAGGCGCTTCAACAGCACGCGATCGATGGCGTAGTAAGTGTATGAGTAGCGGGTCAGGTTACGGTGCACAGCTCCCGTGAATGATTCGCCTTTCGCCTTTTTCCAGCGGTCGAGGCTCGGCTGCACGATACTCCCGTCCTCACGGTAAGTGGGCCGCAATCCCTCCCACTCACCCATGCTGGATAGCACTGCCGAGTTGTTGTCGATGTCATTCACTTCCAGAAACGCCAGCACGACAATGTCCGGAGAATACAGACGGGCTTTCTCCTCGTACGTGATCAGGGATTGAATGGTGCCATAACCCGGCACGCCGAAATTCAAAGCATCGCCGGCGCTAAGCTGTCTGTTCATTATCGCAGCTGTATCTTCACCATCAGACACTTCCCGTCCTGTCATAAAGCTGTCGCCTAAGACAGCGATGCGGGGGGAGTCATCAGGGTGGTCAAAAGAATACTCGTCGGCTGAGCGCATGCCGGCACTGTTAATACTGATGTTTTCAATATCAACGCAGCTGTTGCGGTAGTTTATCGAGCCGACTCCCGGATCAATTTCGAACCCGAGTGTCGGGCTGAACTGCAGATAATCCATTCCTTCACCGAAACCCATGCGAATCGGTAAAGTCCGGCCGGCAACCTCCAGTATGGCGATACAGAAGACCAGGCTGATGCTCAGCGCAAGCAGATTTTTGAGCCAGGGTTTCATTGGGCAACTCTCGAATGACAGACCTGATACTACCATTTTGCGTGTATCCAGAGCCGTGATCCGGTGCAGGTATTCATGCACCAAATGAGGTCATAGGCGGGAATCGATGCACCGAAAACATGCGCGGCGATAGCAGCGGTCACCAAATTCGTTCATTTGCCGGCTGGCACGCTTCTTGCTTTGCTCTGGTCAATTGCTTCTGGCCTTTTGTCGAAGGGGCACCGATACAGAGAACACTATGGAATTTCGCACGCGCAAAGTTGTAAAACCCGGAGACCTGAATCCCCGTAACACTCTTTTTGGCGGTCGCCTGCTGGAGTGGGTGGACGAGGAATGCATGATTTACTGCAGCTGTCAGCTGGGGCATACGTCGCTGGCCACCAAGTACATTGACGAGATCAATTTTACTGCCGCAGCAAAGCAGGAAGACGTTGTGGAAATCGGCGTTGAAACGGTATCAATCGGCCGGACGTCGATTACCGTCCGTTGTTCTGTCCGTAACAAAGCAACCCAACAGCCGATACTGGACGTTGACAAGATTGTCTTTGTCTCGCTGAACAGCAAAGGCAAACCCATTCCGCACCATTTGGCCCGCGCAGGGCGCGGCGAATCAATGTTCTGGCCGTTGCCGCGCTGGCGCCGTAAACGGCCTGTCGAAGTCAGCGAAGTTGTCGCCGCAAGCTAGTCTCTAACGCTTCCACAAAAAAACCCGCGCCAAAAGGCACGGGTTTTTTGTTTGCATGCCGGCTAACGTCAGACATTACGCCCCTGAATGACTTGGGGGCTGTCCTCGCCACGCACCCAGATCTGACGGGGCGCATAGCCTTCTTTGCGCATAAAGTGTTCGGTAAACACGATCCGGTCAGGATCAATACGGGCGATCTGGCCCTGAGGTGGTTCTGTCAGCGAGCGGCCCAGTTCAAAGGATGACGCCGGCCATTTGAAAATCTGCATGCCGTGCTCCCACTCAGGTGTGCCGACGTCCAACAGAGTAGCTTTACCAAACAGTTGTGCCCCCATGACGCAGGCCCAGCCTGCCATCGGATTCGCGACGGCAAAGGAGACGCGGCCATCACGCGCGATCGCTTTGGCCTTCGGGCTATTGGGCTGGGGAAATATATACAGTGATAGTCCGTCCGCATAAAACTCAACCGGACTGACGATGGGTGTTCCGTCTTTCTTCACGGTACCCAGGTATCCGATATTGGTGAGTGCGAGCACGCGTTCTATTCGTGCCTCCAACTGATCGTTGGATAGCTTCTTAGTAGGCCAGGGTTCTTCCAGCAAAAATGGGTGGGCAACTGTCATGCGGTACTCCTAAAGTCTGTATTAAGTGCTTACGCCGGATTCTCAACTTCTTTCGGCACTTCTTCTGCAAAGGCTTCCCAGGTTCCTTTCGGCTGCACCTGAGGCCAGTCATCCGGCGGCTCAAGATACTCAGGAGCAGACTTCTCGATTTCTGCCAAAACCTTGGGTGGAATGTCGCCGTAGTCTTTCAGGCCCTTGTGGCTAAACATTCGACCGAACAGAACCTGATCCTTCAATTCGCTCTGACCCATGCGCATCCAGGGCCACCACTGCGACAAGCGGCTAAAGCCTGCGTTGTAGCGACAAGAAGGTTCGCTGCGGTCGTTCATTTGATCGAGCGACATGCTGAAAGTGAAATGCTCGGAAGGGCTGATGCGCGTGCCTGTGGAGGCCTTGGGCCAATGCGCCGGATCTACCGGATTGGTGTACTCATGGGCATAGTCCCATGCCAGCATCAGGTCGTCGCCGTAGGTCTCAAATGGCAACAGGAACGGAACAATACCGTTTGCTGATTTGGCGGTACCGTCGTTCATCAGCGTAGCGTCGTCTTTTGCAGCGCCCATGGCGAACCGGGGCATCTCGGCGGTTAGTGTGCCGCCCATGTTCTTGTTGTAGAAGTCGAACACTTCGACGGTTTCGCCGGTGAACGGGTTGTCCCAGGTTTTCAGGATGTCGCCGGTGGCGAGGTCGGTAAAGTAGCCGGTTTCGCGACCGCGGATCATCATGTTGCCGTTGTCGTCAATTTTTGACTGCATGCAGCCCGTGCCGGTGTAACCAAACAGCGGCATCAAACGCTGGTCATCAATGCGCGCATACATCAGGCCGTGGAACGCGCCGATCTCCGGTTCCTCGTAGCCTGCCCAGATTTTCCCAAATGCGTACAGGTTGTCATACGGATCATCAAAATCCAGACTGGGCGAGGCGCCGACTTTCGATGTGCGCAATGGTTGTGTCCGGCCTTGTGACAGGTTGCTGACGGCATCGACGGCGGATGCCTGACCTGCCAATAGACCGTTCAAAAATAGAGAGCTCATATGCTTTCCTTTGATTGTGCTGAGTATGCTGACCAAGCGTGTCTGTGCAGGGCGAGCCGCACAGCCACATCAGTAGTCGCCTGATACTGCCTCAGAATCTTTCGTCCGTAGGTATCAAGCGCCCGTTTAACTTACTGATGGACAGTGCGGCAGGCAACCCGGAGCGGTGCAGGCGGCTGTTGCAGTTTTCGAACCCTGAAATAGATGAAGTCCACCATAAGGCGGACTTCGGGGGGAGCTTTTCTCTGATTTTAGGGGAGGGGGGAGAGTTCAGAGAAAAGGTGGGTCGGGGTTGCGACAGCGGTACAACCCCGACCTATGACGCGATTAACCGACTAGTTAGCCGGGGGAAGAAGAACCGCATCAATTACGTGAATGACGCCATTGCTGGCAGCAACGTCAGCCGCTACAACTTTGGCGCCATTGACCGTTACACCCATGCCGCTGGCGACCACTTCAATGGTCTCGCCCTGCAGAGTCGGTGCGTTGGTGGTGCCGCTCAGGTCAGTGGACATGACCTTGCCGGCAACCACATGGTAGAGAAGAATCGATTTCAGCTGATCAACGTTCTCAGGCTTCAACAGGTTCTCGACGGTGCCTTCAGGCAGCGCAGCAAATGCTTCGTCGGTTGGAGCGAACACTGTCAACGGGCCGTCACCTTTCAGTGCGCCGACCAAACCCGCTGCTTTAACGGCAGCAACCAAAGTGTTGAACGATCCGTTACCGGCTGCAACGTCAACAATGTCTCCCGGGGCAGAACTGTGTCCGCCTGCGAAGGCGCTGGAGAGACCAAGAGTTAAGCACGCTGTGAAACCGATAACAGCAGATTTGAAGTTTGACATGGAATGTCCTCTGTATGACTGAAAGTGACAGCCGGGCTGCTGCCTGACTGTGCAAAAGGATTCGGTCTTTTGTCAGCGCCGGATTCAGAGGAAACGGTCAAAAATTGTTATAAAAATAGATGTGTGTATAGGTATGAAAATGGCCTGGCTTACTACAGTCGGAAGGTCAGAGAGGCCCAGTAGCTCTCCCATTCAGCTGCCGGGTTCTCAATCTCGTAGATACGCACAGCCTTGATCAGCCAGGTCCCTTTGCGGTCAATATTAATGTCTGCAAACCCGTCTTCATCGGTGGCTACCCGCTGCACTTTGTCCGGTTCAGCTGCGTTAAAAGCAAATACCGACAATCCCTGAATCGGTTGTTTTTCAGCAAGGATCTTAATCTGGAGTGTTTGTCCCTCATCGAGGTTGTACGGGTTGTTGACCGGAACTATTTCCAGCGGATAACCGATAAAGGTCGACAGAGCAGCGGTGTTCGAACCCGAGCCGGCCTTAATCAGCGACTTTGCGCAGCGGGAGTAGAACTCGCGACCGGGTTCATTCTGTTTGCCGTCGGCGATGCGTTTTTCGAGCGCCGGTTCGAGTCCTTCCTTCTGCAGATACTCGTTAAATTTTTCGGGTTCAAGGTCGGCCAGATCGGGAACGCTGAGATAACCCACAACGTAGAGGGCATCATCCGATGGCTCGAAACCGCCGGCAGGAATGTCGCCGACGATACCTCTGACCGGTTCCGCACCTTCAGGACCAATGACGCGGTAATCAATAAACCATTGCGGAACCCAGGGCAGCGTGTCACCGCTCAACTCTTGTCCGACCCGAAGATTAAACCCGGTGCGTTCGTCAACGTCCGGCTGAAATAGCGTCGGTTCGATCCAGAAATCGTGGGCATCCGATGGTAGAGTGATGGCGAATAGTGTCGCAGCAGCCCAGACAAGTTGCTGCCCGATTCGCATCCAGGGAGAAAATCGTTTGACTGTTGTTCGCATACTGATGCACACCTTTGCGGGGTTGTGGTTTGCTGCAATGATGCTCTTCAGTTTACCAGCCCGTGCTCACGAGGTTGTGCCCGCCATATTCACGGTCAGTCTGCAGTCAGACGGCACTTATACGATTGAGTCCCGGCTGAATATGGAAGCGCTGGTTGCCGAAATCGACCCTTTTCTGCCGGATACCAACGACTCGCCAAACGCCCCCGTCTATGACGCGCTTCGCGCAATGCCGCCGAAAGAATTTGCAGCTGAGATTGAGGGCTTTGTTCCGAAGTGGGTCGATGGCATCGAACTCGACTTCGAGGGACAGCGGTCCGTTCCGGTGTTTGAGTCTGCCGAGGTTCCTGAGACACCTGATTTAGCGGTTCAGCGGCTCAGTACCGTCGTGCTTCGCGGAGTCATTCCGTCCGGCGCTTCGAGCTTTACCTGGCGGTACGATCCCTACTTTGGCGAAAGCGCGGTGCGGGTGGGATTTGCCGATGAACAGGCGGTGCAGGCACAGTTTCTTCGGGGTGGTGAGGTAAGCAAGCCGTTCCCGCTGGGCGAGGCGCTGGTGCCAAAGTCGCGCGGCGAGGTGGCCGCGGAATACACGGTGCTCGGGTTTACTCATATTCTGCCGAAGGGGCTCGACCACATTCTGTTTGTGCTCGGGATATTTCTGCTGAGCCTCAGTTTGAAACCGCTGCTGCTTCAGGTGACAGCATTTACCGTCGCTCATTCAATTACTCTGGCGCTTTCTCTTTACGGCTACATCTCATTACCGCCGTCAATCGTTGAGCCGTTAATTGCCGCTTCTATCGTTTATGTGGCTGTTGAGAACATTGCAACCGGTGAACTGAAACCATGGCGGGTTTATGTTGTGTTTTTGTTCGGGTTACTCCATGGCATGGGTTTTGCCGGAGTGCTGACCGAGTTGGGTCTGCCCCGCAGTGAGTTTGTTACCGCGCTGATTGCATTTAATGTCGGTGTGGAACTCGGGCAGCTTGCCGTGATTACTCTGGCGTTTCTGGCGGTAGGGCTGTGGTTCCGCAATAAGCCCTGGTATCGCTCAGCGATCGTTATTCCCGGCTCACTGGCCATCGCGGCAGTCGGTGCTTACTGGACGGTTGAGCGCGTCTTCTTTTAGCTCTTGTCCTGTTGCGCTTGTTTTTTGGCGATCTTCGCAGCGCGTCTTGCCGCATTCACTTCGCTGACTTCGCCACCGATGTGGGTTTCGCCACGTGCTTTCGCAAGTTCGACCTGTTTTTGCCGCTCGGCATAGCGGGCACGCTGCTCCGGCGTGGTCCGGTCAATGCAGTGCGGGCAGCTGACGCCGTGAACGTAGGCCGGGCTTTGCTTATCCGCTGCGGTAATCGGCATGCGGCAAGCGTTGCATTGATCGTACCGGCCTTTATTGAGTTGATGATCGACTGCGACCCGCTCGTCGAAGACAAAGCACTCGCCTTGCCAGGTAGACTCGCTCTCCGGAACCGTCTCCAGATACTTCAGTATGCCGCCCTCGAGATGGTAAACCTCATCAAACCCTTGTGACTTCAGATAGGAAGTCGACTTTTCACAGCGAATTCCACCGGTGCAAAACATTGCAACTTTCTTGTGCTTCTCAGGATCAAGATGTTTCTCTACAAAAGCGGGAAACTCCCGGAACGTTTCGGTGTTCGGGTTGACCGCGTTTTTGAAGGTTCCGATCTGCACCTCGTAGTCGTTGCGTGTATCGATCACTAAAACCTCAGGGTCTTCGATCAACGCGTTCCAGTCCGCGGGTTTCACGTAACTGCCAACCAGGTTGTTCGGATCAACGCCGGGCACGCCCAGCGTGACAATTTCTTTCTTGAGTTTTACTTTGCT
>CAYLLI010000002.1:16202-38971 GCA_964384295.1 uncultured Chromatiaceae bacterium | reverse complement strand
GGGCAAGTTAGCCCAGTTCTGCTGCATTCCACTCAGCGCCTTGCGTTGCTCAGCACTTAGATCACTCCAGGCAACACCGGCAGCCGCATGGACGATCCCCGCAGAAGCCATCAAAACTGTCGCTGCAAGTGCAGTGATAGCACTCAGGAGCGAGGGACGAAAAACCATTCAGATCATTCCCTCAAACTGAGTCGACACGACCGATGTTGTCTCTTTGGATTCCAGCCACAAATAGAACTCAACTTCCTCGAGCATTTCGAGGTCGGTCTCAGCAAACATGAGTTCCAGATTCGGAAGATCGGGCGATGCCGCTTGCTGCGGAGACGGAACCGGCTGAAGCATGTTGAGACTGACCAGCGCTACCGCAGCGAGCACGGTGGCCGCAACTCCGACAGGCAACCAACCAAGCGTGTCGCGGGCCGGCCTGTCCAATTCCTGCAAAGCACGCTGACGGGCCTGATTCAGCCGCGATGCCGTATGAGCATCCAGCGCATTGCGTTGTTCACGCAACGCTTCACTGAGGGCATCAAGCTTTTCGTTATCGGTTGTCATGTCATTTCACCGGTTGTCATTATCATCGCACAGTCTGTTTCTTCAGTAGTGATCGCCCAGTAAATCCCTGAGCTTTGCTGTCGCACGCGACAGGTGTGTCTTTACGCTTCCCTGGGAGCAGCCCATCACTTCGGCAGTCTCGGCAACATCCATACCTTCTATGGTTCGCAGCAAAAACACCTGCTGCTGCCGGGCCGGCAGTTCTTTAATCGCCGATTCAAGGGCCGTCATTGCTTCCTGCGATTCGACCTGTCGCTCAGGCGTATCTGAACCCGGCCCTTTCGCTGCGGCTACGGCGTCATAAACATCACCATCAGCATCGGGACGGAACCATGCGATCACCCGGTTACGGACGGACCCCCGACGCTGGTGGTCGATGATCTTGTTCTTCAGAATCCGGAAGAACAACGGCTGCCAGTCCGCCTCGGGTTTGTCGGCGTACTTGCTGACAAGTTTGATCATGGCCTCCTGCACCAGATCAAGTGCAGCATCGCTGTCACCGGTGGCCAACCGCGCCATTTGATACCCGCGTCGCTCAATACCCGCCAAAAAGGCATCCATCGCCCGTCGCTGATTCAGTGTTTTGTCCTCACTGCCCTCTGTTCCCTGTGGCATATGTCCTGCTTTTAAGGCAGCACTTGATATCATTACCGTCACGGTTAACCTCTAGCATAACCGGCTAAAAAGTCGTCTTACTGCTCATTTCTCCTTTAGATAACGCTCTGGAGTCTGTCCGGTTGACCGCTTATTTGTTCGGCCAAACCACAGAATCACGCCCCAAGTTGGTGCATAGCATCGGCAAATCACTCTGGACACAGTCCAGTTATGCACATTCTGTATGTATGACCAACAAATTAGCGTGGATAGCGCGTTACCCAGTTTTAATATGCTCGGTAAAATATTGATTTTTATAGATTATATGGATTTGGTTACTTTTTAACCAAACTGACACAACCACCGCTGTTCTGGGACAAAATCGCCTCAAATGAGGCTTAATCCACAATGTTATCCACAGGTTTTGTGGACAACCTTGTTAATGTCGGATTTTTATACAAACTGTAGCAGGCCACTATGCCGGAAATTCTGCGGGTAGCACTGAAAGCGCCGCTTCACGAACTGTTCGATTACCTGCCACCGGACGGCAATCCGGTGCCTGCGGTCGGGCAGCGCGTGACCGTGCCGTTCGGCCGCAGCCGCAGAACCGGCATCATCGCCGCACTTGCCGATGCCTCAGATATTGCCCCGGAACGCCTGAAACAGGCGCTGCAGATCATCGATGCCGAGCCGTTGCTGGATGCGCCGTTAATTGAACTGTTGAACTGGGCAGCCGCGTACTATCAACACCCACCCGGCGATGTTTACGCCGCCGCCCTGCCCGCAACGTTGCGAAAAGGCGGCGCTGCCGCTCCTCAAAGCCAGGATTGTTTTCGCATCACCAATGCCGGACAGGCCGGACTCGCAACGATTAAGGCGCCGGTACAGAAAACAATCCTAAGCGCTTTGTCGTTAGCGCCGGACGGACTTACCGCAACTGAATGCGCCGGGATTCATGCAGGCTGGCAGCGGGCAATGCGTGAATTAAGAAAAAAAGACTTCGCGGAAAAATTCAGCCGGCCTGTGGAACAACCGGATCACAGCGAGAGAGAACTCCGGCCCGCGCGCACACTGAATGAAGATCAACAGCAAGCGGTTAACGCAATCGAAGCCGGCGGCGGAACGACCTGGTTACTTGAAGGCGTCACCGGCAGTGGCAAAACAGAGGTTTATCTGAAGCTGATAGAGCGGCAGCTCACGCTTGGCAAACAATCGTTGGTTATTGTTCCCGAGATTGGTTTGACCCCGCAGCTGGTTGCAAGATTTACCGAACGACTCGCGACCCGGGTGGCGCTGCTGCATTCCAATCTGAACGACAGCGAGCGCCTGCAGGCGTGGCTGGATACGCAGGACGGCTCAGCCGGGGTCATCATTGGCACACGCTCTGCCATATTTGCGCCACTGAAAAACCCGGGCCTTATTGTGATTGATGAAGAGCACGACGCGTCGCTAAAACAACAAGAAGGCTTTCGCTACTCTGCCCGGGACCTCGCGGTGTTTCGGGCCAACCAACTTCGCATTCCTTGTGTGTTGGGCTCAGCGACCCCGTCATTCGAAACCCTGGCAAACACGCAAGCCGGACGCTATCAGCACGTAAAACTGCCGGTGCGTGCCGGCGGCGCATCACAGCCATCGGTCCATCTGATTGACCTGCAGCGCAATCCTGCCACCGACGGGCTAACGCAACCGATGGTCGCCGCCATCACCCGTCACCTTGACGCAAACGGACAGGTCTTGCTCTACCTGAACCGTCGCGGCTATGCGCCAACGCTGTTCTCAAGCGAGACCGGAACTTGCGTGGAGTGTCCGCGTTGCGATGCACGGCTCGTGGTACACCAAAAAATTGACCGTGCTATCTGTCATCACTGCGGCTTTGAGGCGCGCCTGGAAGATGTGCGCAATCAGTATGACGGTGAACTGTATCCGCTGGGGCAGGGCACCGAACGCATCGAAGCAGCACTCAACCGATTATTTCCTGAGCAACCGGTCGTTCGGCTTGACCGCGATTCAACCCGCCGCAAAGGAAGCCTTGAGAAAGCCCTTAACGAAATCCGTTCGGGCGAAGCGCGAATTCTTCTCGGCACACAGATGCTGACAAAAGGTCACGACTTTCCGAATGTCACGCTCGTCTGCATTCTCGACGCGGATCAGGGTTTATTCGGTACCGACTTTCGCGCCGGCGAACGACTCGCACAGAACTTTATTCAGGTTGCAGGCCGAGCAGGGCGTGGCGATCGCAGCGGTGAGGTATGGATTCAGACGCTGTACCCGGAAAACCCGCAACTGCAAACGCTGCTTAACGAAGGCTATTCAGGCTTTGCTGCCGCAGGTCTTCAGGAACGCCGCGAAACCAGCTGGCCGCCGTTCAGTCATCTGGCTCTGCTGCGCGCCGAATGCGGCAATAAAGACGTGCTCTATCAGGTACTCGAACGTGCCAAACAGTCACTGACGACGTTTGCGCATCAGGATATTGGCATTCTGGGCCCCGCAAGCGCTCCGATGGAACGGCGATCGGGCCGCTGGCGGGCTCAGATCCTGCTGCAGGCGGGTCATCGCCCGACGCTGCAAGCGACACTAAAAGAATGGCGGCAGCAACTGGCAGCTATGCCGGAGGCGCGCAAGATACGCTGGTCCATCGATGTCGATCCCATCGAGCTTTTTTAGCGCCGGCCGCGCACAGCGTATAGAATTGCCGCTTCCGCAAAAGACTCAACCCTTCGCAGCCGCCCTTTAATACTGGCGCTGCATCGAACACGCCGCAAAGAACCATGATGAAATCGCTCGTAGAAGACCTGTTACACACCGCACTGTCAGCCGTGAACACAGAATCAGCTGACCTTGCAAAGGTATTGATCACCGTTGAGCGCACCCGTGATCCGGCGCACGGTGAGTTTGCGACGAACCTCGCTATGCAGCTGGCCAAACCGCTGAGAAAGTCACCCCGCGATATCGCAGCCCTGCTGGTCGACGCGCTGCCGGACTCAGAGTGGATTACAAAAACTGAAATCGCCGGACCGGGCTTTATTAACTTCTATCTCGCCGATGCGGCTCTGCATAAAGAACTACTGACGATCAAGGCACAGGGCGACAGCTATGGCAGCAACCAAAGCGGTGCCGGCAAGAAAGTGCTGGTCGAGTTTGTTTCCGCAAACCCGACGGGGCCTTTGCATGTCGGCCATGTCGTCATGCCGCCTTCGGTGCCTGTGTCGCAAACCTGCTTACGGCCAACGGCTATCAGGTTCACAAAGAGTATTACGTGAATGATGCCGGCAGGCAGATGGACATTCTGGGCATCAGTACCTGGCTACGAATTTTGGAACAAGCGGGGAACGAGCTCAGTTTTCCGTCGGGGGCTTATCAGGGCCAGTACGTTAAAGACATTGCGGCAGAACTGGCCAAACTGAGCCCGGGGCTGGCCCAGTTACCCGAGGATCTGTTTGCAGGAATACCTGCCGATGCACCGGCGGGCAATGCCGATGAGCATGTGGATGCACTGATCGCGAATGCCAATCGCATTCTCGGCGAGCCCGGTTTCAGAGAGGTCGTCGAATTTGCATTAAACAGCATTCTTGACGACATCAAAGACGACCTTGGCGAATTCGATGTGACCTTTGACGAGTGGTTCTCGGAAAAGAGCCTCGCCGACTCAGGCGTTGTTGAGAAGTGCCTCAAACTGCTGGCCGAAAACAACGTTACGTACGAGAAGGGCGGCGCCATCTGGTTTCGCGCCACCGACTACGATGACGAGAAAGACAGGGTGGTCGTGCGCGACAACGGGCGCAGCACCTACTTTGCTTCAGACATCGCGTACCACCTGAACAAGGTAGAACGCGGCTACGACAAGCTGATTGATATCTGGGGCTCTGATCACCACGGTTACGTGCCGCGCGTGCGGGCCGGCATGCAGGCAATGAATCAGGATGACGACAAACTGGACGTCGATCTGGTGCAGTTTGTTGTGTTGTTTGAAGGCGGCGAGAAGGTGCAGATGTCGACACGGTCCGGCGAGTTCATCACGCTGCGTCAGCTGCGCGCTGAAGTCGGTAACGACGCAGCCCGGCTATTTTTTGTCATGCGCTCTAATGAGCAACACCTGGACTTCGATCTCGATCTCGCCAAATCGAGAAGCAATGAGAACCCGGTTTACTACCTGCAGTATGCCCATGCGCGCATTGCCAGCGTGATGCGTGAACTCGACACCAAGCAGATGACGTACAGCGAAGAAGAGGGTATTACCCACCTGACGCTGTTAAGTGCGGAGCAGGAAAAATCGCTGCTGGTCAGACTGAGTCAGTTTCCGGAAATGGTTGAACTGGCTGGGCGGCAGAAAGCGCCACAACACATCGTGCACTATCTGAAAGAAGTCGCGCAGGACTTCCACACCTGGTACAACGCCTGCCTGTTTCTTGAAGAGGACTCGAAGTTGCGCAACGCGCGCTTGTTCCTTGCCACCCAAACCGCTCAGGTACTCCGAAACGGCCTGACTCTTCTGGGCGTCAGCGCGCCCGAGAGCATGTAGATGGCAGCTAAGCGAAAAGCCGGCAAAAAAAAGAAGCAGCAACAGACGCCCGGCTGGGTCTGGCTGTTTGCCGGACTGGCTATCGGACTGGCAATAGCAGCCGGTATTTACGTGCAGGACCGGGGCGGCACAGCCACGTTTCTGAACCAGGCCAAGCAGGCGACAAAATCGAAACCGAAGCAGGCAGACAAACCATCCGCCAAAACGCGGGAAGACTCGGGCACCAGCTTTGATTTCTACACCATGCTGCCCGAACAAAGCAGCACGGTTCCTGACGAAGAATTCAGCCGTAAACCGGCGCCAGCACCGCGCACAATTGAAAAACCGGGCTCCTACATTCTGCAAGTCGGCTCGTTTTCAACCAATGAAGATGCGGCACGTCTGAAAGCCAATCTGGCGCTATCGGGCATTGTGGCGAAGATTCAGAAAGTGACGGTGGACGGCAAGGCCTACCACCGGGTGTTGATTGGCCCGATGACGAATCTCGGCACCGTGAATCAAACCCGCAGCCAACTGATCAGCATGAGCCTCACACCGATGACTATTCAGGTTGATGATTAACCGGAGACTGCTGGCTACTCTCGCCGCTGCTGCTCTAGCTTCAGGCTGCGCCGGCAACGTGCAAGCCCCCGTCGAACAGAAAGACGCTGTACCGGAGCCGGTTGCTGAGACAGCTGTTGAGCTCCCCGCACCGCCCGACAAATCGTTGCAAAGAATCACGATTGCGGCCGTCGGCGACATCATGCTCGGCACTGATTACCCCGAAGACCGCCTGCCCGACGATGATGCGGCAACCTTCCTAAACGCAGTCGCACCGTCACTGCAGTCCGCAGACGTCGCCTTCGGCAACCTTGAAGGTGTGCTGCTCGACGGCGGCGAGCCGGAAAAAACCTGCAGCAATCCGGCAGCATGCTATTTGTTTCGCACACCGACACGGTATGCCTCGGTTTTGGCGGACGCCGGCTTCACGGTAATGAGTCTGGCAAACAACCACGCCGTCGACTTTGGCGAGGCAGGCCGCGATGCCAGCATGGCGGCCCTGCAAAGCGTGGGTATTCAGCACGCCGGGCGCGCAGGCGATGTCGCCCGCTGGACAGACAACGGCATCAGTTATGCGGTGATTGCGTTCTCACCCACCAAGGGCTCACACGACCTGCTGAGCTACGAACAGTACTTGCCGGAAATAGCCCGGCTTGCTGATGCAGCCGACGTGCTGATTGTGTCATTTCATGGCGGGGCTGAAGGGCGCGACGGCGTTGACCGGCTAGGCTTCGGAATGGAATACGCCTACGGTGAAAAACGCGGCGACGTCGTTAATTTTTCCCGGGCCATGGTCGACGCCGGTGCCGATTTAGTCATCGGACATGGGCCGCATATTCCGCGGGCGCTTGAGGTCTATAACCATCGTGTCATTGCCTACAGCCTTGGCAACTTCGCCACCTACTACGGCATCAGTGTTGCCGGCAGCAAAGGCTTCGCGCCAATGCTGCGCGTAAGGCTCGATGGCACCGGCCGTTTTGTTGACGGGCAGGTACTGTCGTTTGTTCAACGTCGCCCGGGCGGCCCCGTCCCCGACCCGAAACGACAAGCAGCACGCATGATTCGCGACCTGAGCAATGCAGACTTTCCGGCGGGCGCTTTACGCTGGTGGCCCGATGATCGCTTTGCGCCAATAAACGAAACCGAGGAAAAGCCTTAATGCATGCGCTGTTGAACAAGCATCCAAAACTGAAAACGGCACTGCCGCTGATTCCGCTGGCTGACCTGCCGACTCCGGTAGACATGCTGACCAACCTGAGCAGCGCTATCGGCACTGACGTCTGGCTGAAGCATGACGAGAACACCGGCGCGTTATACGGTGGCAATAAAGTCCGCAAGCTTGAGTTTCTGCTCGGCGACGCAAAACAAAATGACTGCACCGATATCGTTACGTTCGGAGCCGCAGGATCGAATCACGCGCTGGCTACCGCGATCTATGCCAAGGCGCATGGCTTTCGCTGCCACGTCATCCTGACGCCTCAGCATCCGTCACCGAAAGTCGCAAAAACGTTGCTGTATCACCTGCATCTTGGCACCAGTATCCTATCCGTCGAGGACTATGCAGAAGCGATGCAGGTAGCGGCCGAACTGCAAACCAGCGTTAGCGAAGCCGGCGGAAAACTGTACGAGATTCCGTTTGGCGGATCGTCGGCAATGGGCACCGTCGGCTTTGTGAATGCTGCGTTTGAACTGGCAGAACAGATTCGCAGCAAGCAGTGCCCTGAACCCGAAGCCATCTATCTGGCGTGCGGCACGTCAGGCAGCGTCACAGGTCTTGCGCTTGGGCTGCGTCTTGCCGGCATCAACAGCCGGATTATTGCGACTCAGGTAACGCCCCCTGTGATCAGCGGCCCCGAAGCACATTGTCGCTTGTTCGATGCAACCAACAAACTGCTGCATCACGCCGACGAACAAATCGATTGTCTGCCGGATGCTCTCAAAAATGTTACGCACAGAGACAATCAGTTCGGTGATGGCTACGCCATTCCGACACAGGCCGCGACCAACGCCGTCGAGCTCATTCAAAAACACGAGAACATTGCGCTGGAAACGACGTACACCGGTAAATCGCTCGCATCGCTGGTTGCGGACTGCGAAACATCGGCTGTCAGCGGACCCGTCATGTTCTGGAACACCTACAACGCGCAGCCCTATCAGGCAGCCGATGCAGCGTTGGTAAGCAATCTACCGGATGATCTGAAGCACTACTTTGACTAACCGGCAGCCTTAGCAAGTAAAGCGTAGAAGAAGCCGTCACTGTCCAGCGAATTGCCCGGCAAGAACTGATAACCGCCGTGCTCAGCAGGCTCTGCGTAGGTATCCAGCAGCGGATGGGTTCGGAGCGTTGCGTCGGAATGCCGGGCAAGAAATTCACCGACCACCGCACCGTTTTCCTCCGGCATCACAGAGCAGGTGGCATACACCGCGGTCCCGCCGGCTTTCAGCAACGGCCATAACGCATCGAGAATGTCGAGTTGCAGCGCGCTGAGCTCAGCGATATCCGACGCGCGTCGCAGGTAAGGAATATCCGGATGACGGCGAATAACGCCGGTGGCGGAGCACGGCGCATCAATCAACATCCGGTCAAACGGTGCGTCGTCCCACCAGTCTTCCGGTTGAGTAGCGTCACCTGCAACTGTCGTTAGCGGCAGCTTCAGACGCGCAGCATTCTCTCTAACGCGTTCCAAACGAACTTCCGAATTGTCCAGCGCTACAACAAGCGCATCGCCTTTTGTCAGTTCTGCGATGTGGCATGCCTTGCCGCCGGGTGCTGCACAGGCATCCAGAATACGCTCGCCTGCTTGCGGCTCCAGCAGCAGTGCCGCGAGCTGCGCTGCGATGTCCTGCACGCTGCTCGCCCCTTCAGCAAACCGGGGCAATTGATCAACCGGCTGCGGCGAGTGCAAACGCAGACCGGCGCCAAACGGCGCGGGGTCGGATTCAATACCGGCATCGAGCAACAACGCCGCATACTCTTCGACAGAACACTGCCCGGTGTTCACCCGCAGCCACATCGGTGCCTGCGTGTTCGAAGCAGCCACAATCGACTCCCAGTTGTCGGGGTGACTGTGGCGCAGCTTTTTCAGCAACCAACCCGGCATAGCCAAGCGCACCTCATCGTGCTCTTGCGCAGCATGCAGCAACTCATCACGTCGCCGCAGAAAATTCCGCAGCACCGCATTAACCAGCCCTTTGGCATGCGGCCTGCCAAGCACCCGGGTCGCATCCACCGCAGCAGACACTACCGCAAAGTCAGGTCGCTCCGACTCAAGTAGCTGAAACAACGACACCGACAGCAACGACTCGAGCACGCGATCTTTCTGTTTCAGCGGCTTGTTCAGTAATCGCTTCAACAGATGCTGGTGAAGCTGATGGTTTCTCAGGCTACCGTAGACCAGTGCACGCGCAAGCGATGCATCGCGGGAATCGGGGAGATCTTCAAGCAGAGGCGGTAGTGCAGCATCGAGCGACCGGCCTTCGTGCAGAACGCTGTGCAGCGCCTGCGCCGCAGCCGCACGACTGCCGGCACCGCGGCCTGCCTTACTCATACTCCCAGCACCTGCCCCGGCAACAGGTCCGCGCCGGGCAAATCCGACACGGCCATTTTTGGCTTACCCGGCACCTGCACTTCCTGCAGGATCAACAACCCGTGGCCGGCCTGCACCACAAGGCCCCGACTGCTGAGCTCGATGACCTCACCCGGCATCCCCTGGTCGATCAGACAGTCGTCGGCAATCGCCCGCCAAATTCGAAACTGTTTACTGTGCAACAGCGTTTGCGCAACCGGCCAGGGGTTAAACGCCCGCACCTTACGAACGATCTCAGCAGCGGAATCAGTCCAGTCAATTGTGGCTTCGGATTTCGCAATTTTGCCGGCGTAGCTGGCACCCTCTGCCGGTTGCGCTACAGGCTGCAGCTGTCCGGATTCGAGCAACGGCAATCCACGCAGCAAGGCTTCCGCGCCGAGATCTGCCAATCGTTCGGTGAGCTCGCCGGTAGTTTCGTAGTCGCCGATATCCGTCGTTTGTGTCAGCAACACCGGGCCGGTATCAAGGCCCGCCTCCATTTGCATCAGACACACACCGGTGTGCATGTCGCCGCTGAGAATGGCCGCCTGAACCGGTGCAGCGCCACGATACTTTGGCAATAAAGAGGCGTGCACGTTGATGCAACCCAACGGGGGAATATCGAGAACTTCCTGCGGTAGCAATAGCCCGTAGGCGACAACCACCATGCAATCCGGCTGTAGCTCCTTGAGCATTCGCTGCACACCACTATCGCGCAGCGTCGCCGGTTGCTCGACGCGCAGCCCGTTCTGTTCGGCGCAAACTTTAACCGGGGGCGGTGTCAGTTTTCTGCCGCGGCCGGCAGGGCGGTCGGGCTGGGTCAGGACCGCAACGACATCGTGGGGTGAATCGGCCAGAGCCTGCAATCCGGGAACTGCAAACTCCGGCGAACCGGCATAGATAATCCGCATAGTCGATGAGTTCCGAAGTGTCGGTTAGCCGGCTGCCATCGCCTGCTTCTGCGCCTTCGCCAGTTTCTTTTTCAACCGCTGACGCTTCAGCTCAGACAAGTAATCAACAAACAGTTTGCCTTCGAGATGATCCATCTCATGCTGAATGCAAACGGCCAGCAAACCATCGGCATCCATCTCAAATTCTTCGCCATCTTCGTTCAGCGCCCGCACCCGAATGTTGGCCGCGCGCTCAACACCCTCGTATATACCCGGCACCGAAAGACAGCCCTCGTCGCTGACCTCGGCCCCTTCTTTGGCGACGAGTTCCGGGTTAATAAAGCAAATCGGTTCCTGTTGGTTGTCCGACACGTCGACCACGAGCACGCGCTGGTGCACGTCCACCTGCGTCGCCGCGAGACCGATACCCGGCGCTGCGTACATCGTCTCAAACATGTCCTTTACCAGTTGCCGCACTGAATCATCGACTGTCTCCACCGGCTTGGCTTTGATGCGCAACCGCGGATGTGGATATTCGAGAATTTTTAACAATGACATGATGATTCCTGAATCATTTCGGGCTTAACGCCATGATTTAACGCTAATATTATGATATATCAGCATATAGTTGTGATTTTCGAAGCGCCGGGCAGATTATGTGGTGTTTTGGACTGCGTCACAGTTTAAAAGCTTGCAGTTGTGCAGAATTATACCAGTGCCAAGGCTTGGCACCGGACAGTTTTGAACCAACGGATGATGTGCCCATGAAAACGTTTTTGAAACCGCAATTCAATGGCTTTGGCTTGCTCGCTGCACTGCTGCTGGCCGGGTCCACTGCAATTGCCGGAACTCCGCTCAGCGTGGTTGCCACAGCGCAATCCGGCAGCGCATCCGAAGTGGTGCTGAAAGCCGATCACCCGGACCGCTACACTGTCGTCAAAGGCGATACGCTCTGGGATATCTCCGGTATGTTTCTGCGCGACCCCTGGCTATGGCCGGAAATCTGGAGCGTGAATCCGCAGATTGAAAACCCGCACTTAATTTATCCCGGCGATGTTCTGACTTTGGTTTGGGTCGACGGCAAACCTCAGTTGCAACTGAGTCGCGGTGCTCAGCAAGCCTCGCTGGGTGAAAAAATGTCACCGGGCGTTCGCGTATCCGATTCTGCCGCGCCGGTCATGACCATTCCTTTTGACCGGATTTCTGCATTCCTGAGCCGCGCAGGCGTTGCCAGCAAGAAAGAGCTGGAAGGTCTGCCGTATATCGCAGCACTGCGTAATGCCATGGTTGCCGGAGCCGGCGATGAGGTTTATGTTCGCGAGCTTGAAGATGCGGCAGTCGGCGAAAGCTACCGCGTCATTCGCATGGGTGAGAAAGTAGTCGACCCTGAAACGGGCAAAACACTCGGCTATGAAGTCATCTATGTCGGCGAAGGCACGATTGAAACCGTCGGCGAGACATCCAAGCTGCTGCTCAACGACACAACCCGTGAAGCCAAAGAAGGCGACCGCGTGGTAAGAGTTGAAACGCTGCCGCCAGCAAACTTCTATCCGCGCGCTCCCGAAGACAACGTCAATGGGCAGATCGTGTCTGTCAAAGATGGTGTCTCACGCATCGGTCAGTATCAGATGGTCATCATCAACCGCGGCGTCAATGACGGGATGGAACAAGGCCACGTACTGTCAATCTGGAAGCTGGGTCAATCCAGTAACGACCGTTATTCCAGAACTATGAGCAACAAATTTACCTTGCCTGACGAGCGCGTTGGTCTTCTAATGGTTTTGAAACCGGAAGAGAAAACCAGTTACGCGCTGGTAATGGATGCCTACAGCGAAATCAGGGTTAACGACAGAGTCCGCAATCCTTAACAGAGCCTGAAAAAGCATCGCATTAGTCATCTTACTCATCACTCAAGAAAAGCCCGGTCATCGACCGGGCTTTTTCGTTTTACCGTCGCAAAGTTCGCAATGACAGAAACGTCACAACATGCATGGCTTCGCTTGGCGCTTGCTCCCGGTCTGGGCGCGGCCGGCGTGCAGTCGCTGCTGGAGCGCTGGGGCAACGTCGAAGCAGTCTGCCAACAAAGCGAGTCCACGCTGATAAGCGCCGGATTAACTCCGGAAACGGCCCGCTGCATTCAGAACCCTGACTCAGAGCGGATGGCACAGGCGGAGAATTGGCTCACCCGGCCAAACCATCACCTGCTGCATGCCGGCCATTCCGACTATCCGCCGCTGCTGTCGGAAGCCCCCGGCGCGCCCCCGGTACTGTTTGTTGCCGGCAACCCGGGGCTTTTAGGCATGCCGCAGCTGGCAGTCGTCGGCAGCCGCAGTGCCACGGCCAACGGCATAGAAACAGCAGGGCTGTTTGCCCGACATCTTGGCAATGGCGGGTTCACGATCACCAGCGGTCTGGCGCTGGGTATTGATGCCGCCGCTCACCAAGCCTGTATCGCAAACGGCACACCCACAATCGCCGTATGCGGTACCGGTCCGGACAGGGTCTATCCGGCCGTTCACGCCGAGCTGGCCGCCGCCATCGTGGACCAAGGCGCGTTGGTCAGCGAGTTCCCGCCCGGCACTGAAGCGCTTAAGAGTCACTTTCCCCGTCGCAACCGAATCATCAGCGGCTTGTCCCGCGGCACTCTGGTCGTTGAAGCAGGCATTCGCAGCGGCGCTTTAATTACTGCCCGGTTTGCGTCCGAGCAGGGAAGAGAGGTTTTTGCCGTGCCGGGCTCAATCCACAGCGCACAAAGCAAAGGGTGTCATCGCCTGATCAAGCAAGGCGCGAAACTGGTCGAAACTGCGGATGACATAATCGAGGACTTGCTGCCCGCTATCCGCGATGAGCTGAACGCACTGCAAAACGACCGGCCGGACGAAGCCGTCATTGAGAGCCCGAAGAACGAGCCAATCAGCGCGGCCGATCCAAGTTATGAAAAACTGCTTTCCGGCATGGGCTGGGATCCCGTTAGCGTTGACGTGCTTGTCGAGCGCTGCGGATTGACGGCGGGAGAGGTTTCATCCATGCTCCTGATATTGGAGCTGGAAAATCAGGTGGAAACCTTGGCCGGAGGCCGGTACCAGCGCAAGGCAGCATTTTAGTAACAAAGGGCGAGTTCAAGATGGGTGAAACAGTACTTGATGTGCTTATGTACCTGTTCGAAAACTTCTCGGAAGAAGAAAAAGAACCCGACCAGGTTGTTTTAAGGGAAGATCTGCTCACCGCCGGTTTTGGGGAAATGCAGGTCGACCGGGCACTCGACTGGCTCGAAGAACTCACCGACGGCAACGGTCGCCCGTTTGCCAACCAGCCGCTGAACCGCTCAGCCAGGCTGTTCAGCCGTTTCGAAATGACCCGTCTCGATACTGCTTGCCGCGGCTACATTATTTACCTTGAGCAGATCGGCATCCTTTCAGCGATGCAGCGCGAACTGGTCATTGATCGCGTCATGGCGCTGGATTCGACCGACATCGATGTCGACCACGTGAAATGGGTGGTATTGATGGTGCTGTTCAGTCAGCCGGGCGAAGAAGCGGCATTTGCACGCATGGAAGATCTGGTGTTTGACGAACACGAAGGTGCCGTGCACTAATATATATAGAAAGACAGAAAATGTTCTTGTATAACCTGAACCGCGACTCTGTCGCGGTTTCGCTTTTATAGAGCATGCAAACAAACATCTACTGAAAGGCTCGAATACAGCATCATGAGCAGCAACCTTGTCATCGTAGAATCGCCGGCCAAATCGAAAACCATCGAAAAGTATCTGGGCAAGGACTACAAAGTTCTGGCTTCCTACGGTCATGTCCGCGATTTGAAAAGCAAAGACGGTGCTGTGGATCCCGAACATGACTTCGAGATGCACTATGAGCTGATAGAGCGCAATGAAAAGCGCGTCGAAGCCATTAAGAAAGCGCTGAAGAAAGCTGACACGCTTTACCTCGCAACTGACCAGGACCGCGAAGGTGAGGCTATCTCATGGCACCTGTACGAGATTCTGAAAGAGCAGGGCCTGCTTGAAAACAAAGAAGTCCACCGCATCGTTTTCAACGAGATCACCAAAACCGCCATCAAAGAAGCCATAGAGCATCCGCGCGATCTGTCCAATGCGCTGGTCAACGCCCAGCTGGCCCGTCGCGCACTGGATTTTCTCGTCGGCTTTAATCTGTCGCCGCTGCTGTGGAAGAAAATCACGCCCGGGCTCTCGGCCGGACGCGTGCAGAGCCCGGCATTGAGGATGATCGTCGAGCGCGAGAAAGAGATCGACGCGTTCATTCCAAAAGAGTACTGGACGATTGAAGGGGCGCTGTCGGCGAATGGCACAGGTTTCTCTTCGCGACTGGTTCAGTATCAGGGCGAGAAGGTTGAGCAGTTCAGCTTCACCAACGAAGCAGAAGCGTCTGCAGTAAAAAGCACGCTGGAAGCTGCCGCAAACGGCGAGTTGCGCATCGAAACCGTTGATAAGAAACAACGGCGCAGAAACCCGACACCTCCGTTTCATACTTCAACGCTGCAGCAGGAAGCCTCGCGCAAGCTCGGCTTTAATGCGCGCCGCACGATGATGACAGCGCAGAAGCTGTATGAGGGTATTGATACGGGTGAAGGTGCGGTTGGCCTGATCACGTACATGCGAACCGACTCGGTGGCGCTGGCGGGTGAAGCCGTGACGGAGATTCGCGAGCTGATCACCGAACGCTACGGCAAGAAGAACCTGCCGGAATCACCTAACGTTTATAAGTCTAAGTCCAAGAACGCTCAGGAAGCTCATGAAGGCATTCGGCCTACCAGCGTGAAGCGCACGCCGGAGATGGTGAAGAGCTTTTTGAATGAAGATCAGTACAGGCTCTACACACTGATCTGGAAGCGCACCGTTGCATGCCAGATGGTCCCCGCAGTGTTCGATACGGTTGCCATCAACATGGTGCCGTCAACCGATGCTGCTGCCGGCACATTGCGGGCGAACGGTTCCGTGCTGGTGGAGCCCGGCTTCATCTCGGTGTATCAGGAAGGCTCGGATGACGTCAAAGATGACGAAGCGGACAAGTCACTGCCGCCGCTGGAAGTGGGTCAGATGGTGTCGCTCGAAGAGATCAAAGCCGACCAGCACTTTACTGAGCCGCCGCCGCGCTATTCCGAAGCAAGCCTGGTAAAAAGTCTCGAGGAATACGGTATTGGCAGGCCTTCCACCTACGCCAACATCATTTCAACGCTCGTGAACCGCGAGTACGTGGAGATGGATGGCAAACGGTTCATACCGACAGACCGCGGCATCATCGTTGCCAACTGCCTGATTGATCACTTCTCGCAGTACGTCGACTACGAATTTACCGCACGCCTCGAAGATGTGCTGGATGAGATCTCGCGTGACGAGAGAGACCTGGTGCCGGTACTCGACGATTTCTGGGTACCGTTCAAACGACTCGTTGATGACAAAGAACAGAACCTGACCCGCGAAGAAGTGGCACAAGCGCGCGACCTGGGCATCGACCCGGAATCGGGCAAGCCGGTCAGCGTGCGACTGGGTCAGTACGGCGCGTTCGCTCAGATAGGTACCAAGGACGACGAAGAGAAACCGAAATTTGCCGGCCTGCGTCCCGGACAAAAGATCAAAACGATCACGCTGGAAGAAGCGCTCGCGCTGTTTGTATTGCCGCGACATCTGGGCGAAACGCCAGAGGGTGAGCCGGTTTCAGCGGCAATCGGCCCGTGGGGTCCGTACGTGAAGTACGGCGACAAGAACGTCAGCATCAAGAAAGAAGACCCTTACGAAATCGACCTTGAAACAGCGCTGCGCTACGTGGCCGAGAAAAAAGAGTTCGATGCCAACCGCTACATTAAAGACTGGCCTGAGCACGAAATTGAAGTGCTGAACGGTCGCTTCGGGCCTTACATTGCCAGCCCGGACAAAAAGAACGTGAAGGTGCCGGCGGACCGCGATCCGAAGAGCCTGACGCTGGAAGAGTGTTTAGAGCTCGTGGCGAAAGCGCCGTTTAAGCCAAAGAAGAAAACCAAAAAGAAAGCAGCAAAGAAAAAACCGGCAAAGAAAAAAGCCAAGAAGAAGGCAACCAAAAAGAAAGCCACAAAGAAAAAGGCCGCCAAAAAAACGGCGGCTAAGAAAGCACCTGACGCCTGACCAACGATGTTCATCAGAGCAGATATCCACAAAGCCTCGCTCGCGCTGCTGGAAGGTGGGGTGATCTGCTATCCGACCGAAGGCGTGTTCGGTCTGGGCTGTCTGCCGGACGATGACGCCGCTGTCGACAGAATTCTGGATATCAAAGGTCGCTCGATCACGCAGGGGCTGATCCTGATCGGTGCCGATCTGAGCCAACTGCTGCCGTGGATAGCTCCGGACGACAACGAATTTGAAAATCTGCAGTCGCCGGTATCCGGTCCGACCACCTGGGTAGTAAACGCCAGCGAACTCACCCCCGATTGGGTTACCGGCGGCAGAGATACCGTGGCGGTAAGAATCTGCGGCCATCCGGTCGCTCAGCAACTCTGCAATGCTGCGGGGTCTGCCCTCGTATCAACCAGCGCTAATCGCTCAGGCAGACCTGCTGTCAAAACCGCCGTCAGGGCGCGATATTTGCTGGGCAGCGCTGTCGATGCTGTGGTTGGCGGTCATACAGACCCGAATCTCGGCGCCTCGCAGATACGGCTGGCGACCACCGGCAAAACGCTACGCAGCGCCTGATATCCAAGGTAAACAGACAAAATTCCGCTTTAATCGGCCTGCAGCATTAAGTAAAATGGTCGACCGTTCAGAAACATAGGTCGTATTTCGCGCAAGTTGCTCAAGTGTTGCGCGCCGACAAACATGCGTTCCCCCCTTTTCCAAACCCGCTGCTTTGCCCGAATAGCTGCAGCCGCCTTTGCGCTCATTGCGAGCGCGTCAGGTGCGGCTCAGGCTGCCGGCATCCATGGCGTCGACATTGAGTTCGGTCGCCCGTGGACGCCCCCGCAGCAACTGGAAGAGCACTTGTACATTGTGCAACTGGACTCGGCACCGGCCGCCGTATTTGCAAAATCACTGGAAGAAGCGGAAACCGGCAACAACACGTTTGACGCGGAAGATCCCGAAATTCAACGCTACGTCGAAGGCCTTAACGACCAGCAGGCGAGAGTACTGTCACTGCTGCAGCTCGATGAGAAACCGGTTTACAACTACCGCTACGCGTTCAACGGCTTTGCCGTAAAAATGACGGAACTGCAGGCAGAAAAACTGCGCGGCAAGCGCGGCATCGCTGGTGTCTGGGAAGACCGGTTGCGCTATGTGTCCACCGCCGACACGCCCGAGTTTCTCGGGCTGACTGATCCGGGTACAGGGCTTGCCGCAGCGCGCGGGCTCACCGGTGAGAACGTCATCATCGGCATCATCGACAGCGGTATCGCGGCCGATCATCCGAGCTTTTCAGATACGGCCGGCTATGCCGACATCAATTCAACCGTGGTGATTGGCAATCCCGAAAGACGCCAACCACGCGGCCTTTGCGGACAATCATTTCTTCAGGACACGCTGCTCGGCGACTGGCTGTGCGGCAAGATCTGGCGACGGTATGAAGAGCAAACGTTCGCAGCACCCCCGCCACGCTGGCGTGGAGTCTGCCAAACCGGTGAAGGTTTTGATGCCAGCCAATGCAACAACAAACTGATTGGCGCGCGTTTCTACAAGGCCGGATTCGACGCGGGTTTTGAAACCGACCCCGGCGAGTTTCTATCCCCACTGGATGCCGACGGTCACGGCACGCATATCGCTTCTACCGCTGCCGGCAACCAGGTCGACGCCGAAATTGGCGGTGCGTTTCTAGGCACCGTTCAGGGCATGGCACCGCGCGCGCGCATTGCCGTCTATAAAGCCTGCTGGCTGCAACCCGGCCGCACCCGTGCAAGCTGCAGTATCGCCGATCTGCAGCGGGCGATTGAGGATGCGGTCGCCGACGGTGTCGACATCATTAACTTCTCGGTTGGCGATCCAAACCCGGACATCAGTGACCCGGATGACCGCGCGCTGCTAGCTGCTGCAGAAGCCGGCGTACTCACGGTTGCTGCTGCAGGCAACGACGGGCCGTTTCCTGGCGGCATTAACTCTCCGGGATCCGCGCCATGGGTGCTTACCGTAGGCGCATCAACACGTGCGGGGCTTGAGTTCGATACCGCGATCTCAGTCGACAGCCCACCGTCGCTGGCTGACGATTACATTGCCGTAGAGGCAACCTTTACCCCACCTCTCAACCAGTTCGGTCCTGTCAGTGCGCCACTGATTCTGGTGGATGACGGCGAAGTCGATACACCGGATGGCGACCCCGGCACGACCTACGATGCGTGCAGCCCGATCATCAACAACTCGGAACTTCTCGATAATGTTGCGTTAATCGCACGGGGCGGCTGCGACTTTGACGTCAAAGTGTTCAATGCCAGCGCAGCAGGCGCCATTGCCGTTTTGGTCTTCAACGATGAAGAAGCGCCGTTTCAAATGGCCGGCGATCCGGAGCTTGCCGATATTCCGGCATTGATGCTCGGACAAGCAGACGGCATGTTGTTGCGCGACGAACTGAACGGCGGTGGCACTGTGGATGTCACTCTTGATTCGAGCATCTTCATCGAGTTTGCAGTCGACGGCAACACGATGGGTAACTTTTCATCGCGAGGCCCGAACCCCGGGCTTACTCCGGCGCTGGCCGACTTCATCAAACCCGATCTCACAGCCCCCGGTGTCAATATTCTGGCCGGACAAACACCGGTAGTGGCTAACGGTGTGCAGGGCGAGCAGTTCCAGTACTTAAGCGGCACATCCATGTCGACACCGCATGTCGCCGGTATCGCAGCATTATTGAAGCAAGCCAACCCCGCATGGGGGCCGGACGCACTGAAATCTGCTCTGATGACCAGCGCGCGTCAGGACATTGTGAAAGAAGACGGCGTGACAGCGGCGGACCCGTTCGATTTCGGCGCAGGCCACGTTGAACCGAACGCCAGCATTGCGCCGGGGTTGATCTATCCGGTCACCGGCCGTGACTACGATGCCTACCTGTGCGGCACTCAAACACCGCGCCTGAGTCGCAGCCAGTGCGACAGACTGATCGCTGCAGGCGCATCCACAGACGGCTATAACCTCAACCTGCCGTCCATTGCCGTGAGCCAACTGGCGAGTTCAGTCACTGTCACCCGACGGGTCACCAATGTCGGCCCGGCGGCTAACTTTAACGCGGTCATTGAGGCACCCGACGCAATTACGATTGACGTTCAGCCGGCTCTTTTGTCGTTGCAAACCGGACAAACCGCGGAGTTCACGGTAACCATTACGAATCGCGGCAATACCCAATACGACTGGGTCTTCGGCGCGTTGAGCTGGGTGAGCAATCAAGCGACGGTCCGCTCACCCATTGCCGTACGACCGGTTGTATTGTCTGTACCGATTGAAGTCAGCGGGTCCGGTACAGCGGGCACTGCAGCAGTGCCGGTGCAGTTCGGCTACAGCGGCGCCTACAACCCTAAAGTCAGCGGTTTAAACAAACCCTGCGTACTGCCGGACAGCAACCTCGATGACGATGTCTGCACGAACGTTGCGGCTCAGATGATTGCAGACGACCCGGACAACAATTACGTACTTTCGCCAAACCCGCCGGCAAGCGTTGCGCGTCTGCCGTTCTTTGTCGAAAGCAATCAGTTGCTGCTGCGGGTGCAGTTGTTTAACGAGTTCACCGCAGGCGATGATGACCTGGATGTCTATTTGTACAAATGCACCGATGGAAAAGCATGCGCCATACCCACGTTGCAGGCATCGAGTGGCGGCGAAACTTCCGATGAAGTCATCGATATCTACAACCCGCAGCCCGGCTACTGGATTGCGGATGTTCATGCCTTCGACACTGAGCTGCCATCCGGTACCAGCTTCCGTCTGCACACCTGGACACTGGAACGGGATGATGACGCCGGCAATGCGGTGATCAACAATGCCCCGCCCAGCGTCACGTTCGGTTCACAAGCCACGCTGGAGCTGCAGTGGAGTGGTCTGGATCAGGACATTTATCTCGGTGGCATCAGCCACTCGGACGACATCGGCATTCCGCCGGAATCCCGCCTGACCATCATTCCCGTCGACGCCCGCGAGCAGTAATCTCCGGCGGTTCGGCTTTGCGCAGCATGCCATTTAACGCACGCAACTGTTACAACAACTGCAAGCCTCATTAACCTGCCCGCAAACGGGGCGTTTCCATAGCTGCCACTTATTCTGCAGGTGCTCTTGATTATGCCCGGAAAGCTGATTTGTGCGCTCAAATGATCCGTTCATTTCCGTGCTATTGTGATTTCTGGTCTGAACGAGTTGGGTCACCGGAAAGCAACCCAATGAGCGCAACAGCCGAGTCCACTATCTGAAGCTATAAGGTTCAGTGAACAAGCTCAGTTTGCACTCAGCAATCCGGGTGCCGCCATCCGGTAATCCAACGATCGCTCGCTGTAGCATGTCACCGGTCGACTCGGGTGACGATGCCTTTTGAGTTGTGCCAGGACCTCTTTGAAATTCCGAGGGACCAGGTGCACAACACTGAAGCATTGGTCACGATTCTCGCGGGAAAGACCGTATTTGAGAGAGAAGGTGATTGGGAGAAACCCTACGAGTTCATCGATTTCGACGGCTTGCACGACGACTGACAATAAATAGCCGCCTTGCACGATTCGGGGGAGTTGATCTGATGAGAGTCTCTTCAGCGTTGCTACTGCCGCTGCTGTCGATGGCGCTGCACGCAGCAGAATGCGAATTCACCGGCCCTGAGCTGTTTGCGGAGGAATACAAAGACTTCATTCTGTGCGGCAAAGAGTTGCCCCGAAACATCACGATTCAGACCAGCAGTGAGTCGATCGCAGTTCCCTACATTCAGCGCGTCGCGCGCTGCGATGTCGACGACCGGCGACCCGGGTTTCATGTCGTGCTGCGGGCGAAAGAAGCGGGCGCTAGTACCCTCACTGCTCTCAATAGTGAAACCGGTGAGGCCGCCTGCACAACCAGTGTTAACGCTCTGCCGAGCCGCAACCTGCAAGACCCGGAATGGCTTAACGCCATGCCGATGGAGTCTGCCCGCTATATCGATATCAACGGTATTCGCACACGCTACTTCGAACGCGGCACCGGGCCGGCGCTGATTCTGGTGCACGGCGGACAGGCCGGTGGTGCGAATAATACCGCGCAGAAATGGGAACAGAACTTTGACGCGTTGTCGCAGCACTTTAGAGTTATCGCGCTTGATCGACTGGCGCAGGGTGGCACGGACAACCTCAGCAACGCCGATCAATACGCCGAGTACTTTCTCTATGACGCTCAGCATTTGGTCGATTTCATTCTCGCGCTCGATCTTGAGAGCGTCAGTCTGGTCGGTCACTCGCAAGGTGGCTGGCCAATCACATGGGCGGCAATGGCGCGCCCGGACCGCGTGAGTTGCGTGGTAAACATCGACACCGTCATGGTGCCGGACAACATGGCACTGATGACAGATGCGCTGCAGTTTTTGATATTCACCGCGATGTATATCGACCCAAAGACCGGCCCCACCGTGCACAGCGCGAGACGCGCCATGCTCACCCGCTATCCCACCGGCCGAAATGTTACTCAGGCGAAAGCCGAGCGCGTCGTTCGGAACTACAACGACCCGAAGATCATCGCCGCGCGAAACGACATGAGCAAACTGCGCATGAATCCGCAGCACCCCACCTTCAAAGCACTGCGCGATGAAGCCTATGCCGATATCGCCAAGGGCAAGTTCAAAGCCCGTAGCCTGCTGGTGTGGGGCGAACTGGACCCTCAGGTGCCCATGGGTCTCGGTGTCGAGTTTAATCAGATGCTGATAGACGCCGGCGTCGATACGCAGTTTGAGATCATCGAAGGCGCCGGTCACGCGCCCTTTATCGAGTTTCCGGAACAGTTCAACGGGCTGGTAACAGAGTTTTGCGGCCAGTAACCAACCAACCAAGCCTGCATTACCCCGATGATCACCATACGAGAGCTTTCACGGCCATTTCGCCGAGCTTACTTAAGCGCAAGCCCGGCATAAATTCGACTAAAAATGTTTTAAGACGCCTGCGGCGACTGAAAACATAGTCTCATTT
>CAYLLI010000002.1:0-16102 GCA_964384295.1 uncultured Chromatiaceae bacterium | reverse complement strand
ATTCGACTAAAAATGTTTTAAGACGCCTGCGGCGACTGAAAACATAGTCTCATTTAACCCTACAATTATTTGGTTGGCTTTGCCTGCGGGCAAGCGGGTTTGCTAGGCTTAAAAGGGGTTAGATTGTCTCAGGAGATTCATCATGAGAGTTTGGCTGACAATTTTTCTTCTATCGCTCGGATCTGCACAGGCTGCGCCGGTCACCTGGCAACTTAATGATCTCGCATTCACCGATGGCGGCACCGTCAGCGGCACCTTCACGTTCGACTGGGATCTACCTTTCCAGCAACGGATGTCCGACGTCAACATTACCACTTCGGCAGGTTCTTTATTTGCCGGCGATGTCTATACATCGGAAGGCCCGGAAGGGGCGTTTTATGATCCGCTCGGTTTTGCCTTTATCTTTTATACCGATAACTTTGTCGGTAAAACCAACGAGACGGTCGTCGTATTGTTTCCAACCGTTGGTCCTTTCGGCCCCGGCACTACTCAGCCGCTTCCCGTTGAGGCAGTCGAGTTCACATGTCTTGACGAAGGTTGCCCTTTCAACGGCACTGCGCTCCGTTCGGGAGTCAGCCTGCCGGACGGCAGTATTTCAGTGGTGCCGCTACCTGCATCTGTTTGGCTCTTCTTATCGGCATTAACAGGCTTGGGCTGGATAAAACGAAAAGTGGGCGTAGTCTGAAAACAGCGGCTCAGCTTCCTGCTCCCTTAGCCAACTCAGCACACACCTGATACCGGTGGCAATCAACCAGATGGTCGTTCACCAGCCCCGTTGCCTGCATGTGCGCATACATAATCAGACTGCCGACAAACTTAAAGCCACGCTTTTTCATGTCTTTGCTGAGCGCATCAGAGACCGGTGAGGTTGCCGGCACGTCCTCCTGCTTGCGCCAGGCGTTTTGTATCGGACTGCCATCTACGAAACCCCAGATATACTTGGAGAAAGAGCCAAACTCTTCCTGCACGGCAATGAACTGTTGGGCATTGGTAACAGCGGCCCGAATTTTCAGCTTATTACGAATGATGCCTGTATCCTGCTGCAGCTTAAGCAGACGCTTGTCTGTAAAGCGCGCCACTTTCTCAACGTCAAACTGAGCAAACGCTTTCCGGTAGCCTTCGCGCCGGTGCAGAATCGTGGACCAGCTTAAGCCCGCCTGCGCGCCTTCCAGAATCAGGAATTCGAACTGCGTTTCATCATCGAACGCGGGTACGCCCCACTCGGTATCGTGATATGCCAGATACGCGTCACTAACACCCTCGCTCCAGGGACACCGGACTAACGGCTGTGTCATTCATTCTCTCCGTTTGTAAAGGCAACGCTATTCGCGCAAATACTGAACGAAAAACTAACCTATAATCTGCCAATAATGCCTTTAGTTGCATAGTGCTCGATTGAAACCGGCAACGCAGCGCAAAGCCAGCGCTATATGCGGATAGAATCGCCGGAAACGAATGAGGGACGCATGTCAGGTAAAGACCACTACACCGTTATCGGCCATCCGGTCAGTCACAGTCTGTCGCCGCAGATTCATGCACTGTTCGCCGAACAAACCGGGCAGAAACTGCAGTACGACACCACCGACATCAAACCTGAGAATCTCGCAAAAGAATTTGCAGCCTTTTTCGCATCCGGCGGCAGAGGCATGAACGTCACCGTGCCGCACAAAGCCGCCGTTCATGATCTGGTCGACGAACTGACGGCACGCGCTAAGCTTGCTGGGGCGGTCAATACGGTCACCACCGACTCCGGCCTGCTGATCGGCGACAATACCGATGGCGAGGGGCTGGTGCGGGATCTCGCCAACAATCTCAAGGTGAAGCTCGGCCGGTCACGAATCCTGATTCTGGGTGCCGGCGGTGCGACTCAGGGGATTGTGCCGGCGCTTCTGGAACGCAATCCGCAGGTCATCGCCATCGCGAACCGCACTCCGGAGAAAGCCACAGCCATCGCTGAGCGATTCAGCAGTCAGGGAACAATTGAAGGCTGCGGCTACGATGCCATTGATTCTGAGCCCTGGGATCTGGTCATCCATGGAACCTCGGCAGGTCTCGGCGGGGGGCTGCCGGAATTCAATACGGTCGTTATCGGTGCAGACACGGTCTGCTACGACCTGTCCTACGCCAAAGAAGACACGCCGTTTGTTGCGCTCGCCAAAAGCCTCGGCTGCGCCAACTGCCATGACGGGCTCGGCATGCTCGTGGAACAAGCCGCGGCAGCATTCGAACTGTGGCGCGGAGTGCGACCGCTGACACAACCGGTTATTGAAGCAATCAGACCGGTCTAGCGCCTTCGTTAACGCATCGTGACCAGCTCTTCCGCGCTGGTCGGATGAATGGCAATCGTGTCGTCGAAGTTCTGCTTCGTGGCCCCCATGCGAATCGCCACCGCAAAGCCCTGCAGGATTTCATCGGTGCCGTCGCCAAACAGATGACAGCCGACAATCCGCTCTTCATCGCCGACCACAATCAGCTTCATCTCCGCAAAGCCTTTGTCCTCGGAAAGCGCATAGAACATAGGCGTGAAGCGGGAGTGATAAACCTTCACCGCATCGCCGTACTCTGAGCGGGCTTCGGCTTCGGTCATACCCACTGTGCCCGTGGGCGGATGGGTAAAGATAACCGTCGGAATGGTGTGATACTCGAGATGCCGGTCTGTCATGTTGTTAAAAATACGATCGGCCAGCCGGCGCCCGGCGGCAATCGCTACCGGCGTTAACTGCACACGCCCCGTCACATCGCCCACCGCATAAACGTTCTTCACGTTAGTGCGCTGATAGTCATCAACCGGAATTTCCTTGTTGGGCAGCACCTCAATGCCGGCAGCCTCGACATTCAGACCATCAATATTGGCTTCACGTCCGGCAGCCCAAACAACGGTATCGAAGCCCGAGAACACCTCGTCGTCGGTTGAGCGAACCGCAATGCCGTCGTCGCCCCGGCTTAACTCAGCCGGCACAAAGTTAAAGTGCATTGCCACGCCGTCGGACTGCAGCGCGGTGATCGCTGCTTTCTGCAGCATGTCGTCAAAGCTGCGCAGGACGCTGTCCTTGCGGGCAAAGATGTGTACCTCGGAACCCAGCGCCTGCAACACACCGCCGAGTTCTACCGAGATATAGCCACTGCCAATCACCGCCACTTTGCGCGGCTGCTGCTCCAACTCGAAAAAGCCGTCGGAATCAACGCCCAGTTCCGCCCCGGGCACGTCGGGCACGGTCGGCTTACCACCTGTGGCAATCAAGATGCGTTCGGCCGTGATTACCCGGTCGCCAACGCGGACCTGGTTCGCAGTTTCGAAACTGGCCCAGCCGTCGATATGCTCAACGCTCTTGTTACCCAGGTTGCGGGCATAGATGCCGTTAAGGCGCTCGATGTACGCATCACGATTCGCTTTGAACCGGGCCCAGTCATAACCGGTCTGCTCAATATCAAAGCCATAGCCCGCTGCATGATGCAGTTGATGCGCCAGGTTGGCTGCCGTCCACATGACTTTTTTCGGTACGCAGCCGACGTTCACGCAGGTGCCGCCCAAACGGCCGCCTTCAATGACTGCCACCTTGGCGCCGTATTCCGCAGCGCGCTGAGCCGAGGCGAGTCCGCCGCTGCCGCCACCAATCACCAGAAAGTCGTATTTGTCTGTCATAATTCTGAGCCCGAAAACAAAGCGGCGGAAAGAATAGCACGCCCCGCTTAATCTCTGCGCATTGCGGGGAAAAGGCACGGGCATTTGACGGCCTCTGTGATAGCATTCCGGCGTCCTAATAAAGATAACGACCATGACCAACCCTCTGTTGAATCAGTCCGGTCTGCCCCGGTTTAGCGAGATTCGGCCCGCCGATATCGAACCCGCCGTCAGTGCCACAATCGATGACAACCGCAAAGCGCTGAATGCGTTGTTGGAATCTGTCGATCAGGCAGACTTCGCCACCGCCATACCGGCGATTGAGGAGCTGGGTGACCGACTCCACAAAGTCTGGGGCCCGGTCAGCCATCTGCATGGCGTGCTGAACTCACCGGAGCTACGCGAAGCCTATAACGCCTGCTTACCGCTGCTGTCGCGGTATCAGTCAGAAGTCTCGCAGGATCAACGCTTGTTCGGGCTCTACAAGAAGCTCGCCGAAGGCGCCGACGTTCCCGGAGCGACCGAGAAAAGCTTATTGAAGCATGCCCTGCTGGAGTTTCACCTGGGCGGCATTGACCTGCCGGAAGACAAGCAGGCGCGCCTGCGCGAAGTTCGCGAGGCAATGAGCAAGCTGCAGGCCAGTTTCGAGCAAAACCTGCTGGACGCAATGGCGGCCTGGCAGTACCACACCACCGATGAGAAGGCGCTTAAAGGCTTGCCCGAGTCATCGCTGAATGCCGCACGGCAAATGGCTGAGCGTGAACAGTTCGACGGCTGGTTGCTGAAACTCGACCAACCAACCTACGTTGCCGTGATGACGTACGCCGAAGATCCGGCACTGCGCGAAACGTTCTATAAAGCCTGGTGCACGCGCGCGTCCGACCAGGCACCATCGCCGGCAGAGTTTGATAACACCGGCAACATGGCTCAAATCCTCACATTGCGTCAGGAGATCGCAAGCCTGTTGGGCTATCAGAGCTTCGCCGACTATGCGTTGGCTACCCGCATGGCAGGCTCCGTCGACGAGGTCACTCAGTTCCTGCACGAACTGGCTGAAGTCGCAGTGCCTGCCGCCAAAAAAGAGCTGAAAGAGCTTGAGGAGTACGCTGGCCAAACCCTGAACCCGTGGGATACCGCTTATTTCGCTGAGCAGCTGCGACTCGAGCGTTTTTCCATTTCGGATGAAGAGCTACGCCCCTATTTTCCTGTAGACCGTGTCATTGACGGCCTGTTTGAACTGGTTGGGCAGCTATACAACATCACGCTCGAAGTTCAGCCCGATGCCGACGTCTGGCATCCGGACGCCAGATACTATGTGGTCAGACACAGCAACGGCGACGAATTGGGCGGCGTATTTGTTGACCTGTACGCCCGCCAGAACAAACGGGCAGGTGCCTGGATGGACGAATGCCAGTTGCGCAACGGGCTGGGGGTACAAACTCAGCTACCGGTGGCGCATCTTGTCTGTAACTTTGCAGCGCCTGTCGACAACCACCCGGCTCTGCTCACGCACGACGATGTGGTGACGTTGTTTCACGAGTTCGGTCACACGCTGCATCACCTGCTAACCACTATTCAATACCCGAGCATTTCCGGCATCAACGGCGTGCCGTGGGATGCGGTCGAACTGCCCAGTCAGTTCATGGAGAACTTTGCCTGGAACCCGGCGGTGGTCAGAAAACTGTCCGGACACTACCAAAGCGGCGAGCCGCTGCCCGAAGACCTGCTCGACAAGCTCGAAGCATCGCGGGTATTTCAGGCAGGCATGCAGCTGGTCAGGCAGCTCGAGTTCAGCTTGTTTGACTGGTACCTGCACTCGTCTCAGGCGGCAGACAACGGCGCCGCTATGGCGATGCAGAAAGCGCGCGCTGAAGTGGCCGTAATGCAGGTACCGGACTACAACCGCATGGCGCATGGGTTTGCCCATGTCTACTCCGGAGGCTATGCAGCAGGCTACTACAGTTACAAATGGGCAGAAGTGCTCGCCGCCGATGCGTTCTCCGCATTTGAAGAAAGCGAGCTGCTCGATCCCGAACTCGCCAACAGTTTCCGCACGAACATTCTGGAAATTGGCGGCAGCCGTGACATTGCCGAAGCATTTCGCAGTTTCCGCGGCCGTGCTCCGTCGACTGCCGCGCTGTTGCGACAAGCGGGCATCGAAGCGACATCTGCAGACTAGAGCAACCGATACACTCACCGGAGCCACCGTTGAAAATAGCTAGCTGGAACGTCAACTCAATTCGCGTACGGGTTGATCATGTACTCGAGTGGCTGGATGCTGAGCAGCCGGATGTTCTCGGCTTGCAGGAACTGAAGCTGCCCACCGACGACTTTCCGCACGATGCGCTGGCAGAAATCGGCTATCAGGCTTTGGTGAACGGCCAGAAAACCTACAACGGTGTGGCGCTGATCAGCAAAACCGAAGGTACTGATCTGATCACCGATATGCCGGAACTCGACGATCCGCAGCGACGCGTGATTGCTGCAACCTACGGCGACACACGCATCATTAATCTGTATGTGCCCAACGGGCAAGCCGTCGATTCTGACAAGTACCAATACAAACTGGGCTGGTTGGAAGCACTGCATGCCTGGGTCGCACGCGAGGTCGAGCAACACCCGAAACTGTGCGTATTTGGCGATTTCAACATCGCGCCCGCGGATGCCGATGTCCACGACCCGAAGTCATGGGAAGGCAAAATTCTCTGCAGTGAACCCGAGCGTGCCGCACTGCAAGGCTTGCTGGATCTGGGCCTGCAAGACAGCTTCCGGCTGTTTGACCAACCTGAAGAAAGCTTTAGCTGGTGGGACTACCGACAGGCCGGCTTTCGGCGCAACCGCGGCTTACGCATCGACCTGATTCTTGCCTCAGCTGCCGTCGCAGAATCAGCCTCAGCAGCAGGCATCGATAAAGAGCCACGCGCGCTGGAGCGCCCTTCGGATCACGCCCCGGTATGGCTCGAGTTTACTTAAGGCGCGGGTTACACTGGCGACCCTGATTCAGGTCGCAAGTCGAAATACACCATGCCCCTTGATGAGTACCTGTTTCTGCCGGGCTCACGGTTTAACCCGCAGGACAGACGCGCACAATACGACGTCACGAACACCGTCGATCTCAGCTCAGTCAGCGCAGTGCGGACTGAGGTCAGGGCGCTGTTTGAATTTACGTGGCCCAATGCCAGCTTCGATCAACTTTGGCTCGCGTTCTATGATTTCGAGCGCCTATTTAACGGGCTGATGGCGGGATTCGAGGGCTGCGATACGGTCTATCACGACATGCAGCACAGTCTCGACATGGTGCTGTGCACAGCAAGGCTGTTAGCTGCTCACGACAGAGATACCGCAACCAACCGGCAACTCGGGCCAGAGAAAGCCACTATTGGAATGATCGTCGCGTTGTTTCACGACAGCGGCTATCTGCGGGACAGCAATGACGAACAGGTTCTCAACGGCGCTGAATACACCCAATGGCATGTCGCGCGCAGTGCTGATTTTCTCCGCAGTTATCTGCCCCGCATCGGACTGTCATCGGCGCTGAACATCGCAACGGAGCTGGTCCACTTCACCGGCTACGAAAAAGATCCGGATGACATCGAGCTAGAAGACCCGAAAGACTATTTGCTGGGTCATATGATCGGCTCAGCCGATTTGCTGGTGCAGATGGCAGACAGATGCTATCTGGAAAAATGCCGCGACCGGCTATATCCCGAATTTGTTCTTGCCGGCATTGCGATTGCCGATGATGACAGCGGCAACAAGCGGGTGATTTACCAATCCGGTGTTGATTTGCTGAGACAAACCCCGGGGTTTTTTCGCGACGTCGCGCTAAAGCGGCTCAACAATACGTTCGGGAAAGTCTACCGCCATCTGGAAAGCCTGTATGAGGGCAGAAACCCTTATATGGAGAGCATCGAGAAGAACATCCGCTACCTCGAGCGCATCATTCAATCGGGAGAATGGGACAAGCTGCGCCGGGAAGCGCCATGCTATACCGTTCTGGAACAGCCGATCGCTGTAAACAACGCGCTGGTGAATCGTTACCTTCAACAGGTAAGAGAGGACGGAAAACCCTTATATATTGGCTAGTTCCCGGCCTGTCTAGAATTCGCCGATGCGCGACTTCAGTACGATATCGATAACCTGAACGCGGGCTTCTTCTTTGATTTCTTCAAGCTGCTCGTTAACAACTTTCTGCTGATACGACTCCATCATGTACTTCGTTTCAGCCACTTCAAGCATCTTGGTCTCTGCTTTATCCAGCAGATAGCCGCATTCAACGCCCGCCCCTTCCGCAAGAATTGTCGCTGAGTCTGTCGCCGGTGCGTACTTCTTCGCGTAAGCGATCATGCACGATTTGTAGCTGGCTACCGCTTCATCGATTTCAGGCTGAATAGCTGCCGCTTTTTCTTTGCCGTTGAACTGCGCACAGCCGCTAACTGCAACAACACCTGCGAGCATCCCCACCAGAACAAACTTCTTCATTAATAATCCCCAACCTGATCGATGATTTGTTATCCGCGCAGAATGCCTCAAAAGCATTTCCGTTGTACAGACCGCCGCTAGGCTTTGTTCTCGGAAAGCAGTGTTTTGGTGCCGGCAATCAGAGTTTCAACTTCTTTATCGGCCACCTCACAGCTCGCGATTTCATCCCAGCCGCCGCCGGGGCTGGCAACATTCTGGCGTAACTGGCCCGACTTGCCATCCCAGACCACCTGGTACTCGGTTCCGGCATCAGACAGCCGCACCAGCCAGCTGCCGTAGTTGCCGTGCGAGGCAAGAAACCCGTTAACCTCATAGCCGGCTTCCTGGCAGGCGGCAGTCAAATCAGCGGCAAGGGCCTCATCTTTTTCCGGATTTGGCGCCGGCTTCTTTTGTCCGGGCTGCTTGCCAATCCACATTATCGGCTTTTCAGACATGCGTGTTCCTCTGTGTTGCGGCCTGCGATTGTACGGTTTACCGGGCAAAATTGCGCGATCACTGCGATAACAACCGTTTTTCAAAGGGGCACGGGCAGGGTAGTATCAGTCCATGACCGCGACCCCGACAAAAAAGCGGTGGCTGATAGCAGGGCTGATTTGCTGTATTCCTGTTCTGCTTGAGGTCTATGCGCGCTGGCCAGCCTCCTTTAACGTGCCGCCGCTTGCCTACGACTCGAACACCGAGCACCTGGTTGTCGTGTTTCATGGCTCTGATGGTGCAGAGAACGACGCCATAAAATCACTCGAGTCCGCACTCCGACAGCAGTTCTCGGGCACCAACGTTGAAGTCATCCGATATATCTGGGCACCCTGGTCGGATAACCGTCTGCGCGCATCGGTCAACGGCATTCATACCGGTGCTGAGCTTGCGAACCAGGTAGCCCGCTCTAACGTGAAGCGACTTCATCTGATCGGACACAGCGCGGGAGCGTGGCCAACTAACTCGCTGTGCGAGTCTCTGCGCAGAGAGGGGCCGCAGGACATTACGATCAAGATGACGCTACTGGACCCGATCGGAATTCTGGGTTTTTTCAATCTTGACTGGGGCAGTCAGAACTTCGGGCGATGTGCGGACTTTGCCGAAGGCGTCATTAACACCGACGACCCGGTTCCCGGCACCAACCTGCCGCTGCAACAGGCGTTTAATATTGATGTAACGGGCATGCCCCACGAGGGTGAGGGGCATGAATGGCCGGTGGAATATTTCATCGCCACGATGTCAGGGCTAAGCGTGTCAACGGACAGGAAGCACTTTGACATGCCGCGAGGGGCAGTCGCCCGCGAGAGCAGCAAACAATAGCCCCTGAATAACGGTCAGGCGGCAGGCACCACCAGAACCGGAACCTTTGACTCACGCAACACGCCTTCACTGACGCTGCCTAACAACACGCGCGCCATCAATCCCTTGCTGTGAGCACCGGTCACGATCATATCGGCCTCAAGTTTCTCGCTCTCGGAAATAATTTTCGCTACGTAAGCGCCCTGAACCAGCAACGCATCGCACTCAAGACCTGCTTCACGCTGCTCCGTGGCCAACGCCTGAAGCTGCCGGTGCTGTTCGCGGAAACGCTCTGCGACGGCATCACGGGTCGTCTGCGGGCCGGCGTCATAACCCACAAAGTCGGGATCGGGTTCAGCGACATGCAGCAGCGCCAGGCGAGCATTAAAAGCCTTTGCGGCTTCAGCAGCCTTAGCCACGACACTGGGCGTTATCTCAGAGAAATCAACGGTGACGAGAATCGTTTTCATCGTATCAGCTGCTCCGGTTATCGAGGCTAATGTATAGCACAACTGTTCATGCAATCGCGATACAGTGAACAGAATGCCAGCTTGCTCTGCTCTGACATGCAGCTGCAAGACGATAAACGGCAGCACAGCGCGTCTCTCAGACGGCTTAGTCAAGCAGCGAACCGGCGCGCATTTATTCGCGTGCTCATCGGCCAGCCCGTTTATTATCAGGGCCACACTTCCCGCCACGATAACGTGGCTAAAGCAGAGACAAAAGCCATGCAGATTGACATTGTTCTGGATTCCCACCTCACCTCAACCGAGTTTAAAGAGCTGGGGCTCTTAGCCGAGCAGTACGGCATCAATACGGTCTGGAACGCCAGCTATCTGGATGGTCGCGATCCGTTCACGAACATGGCCGAGCTGGCACGTGAATCGAAAAGCATCAACCTCGCGCCGATGGCACTGAACGGCTACGAGATGCATCCGTTCAGAATTGCGATGGCGTTGCTGACTCTGGGTGACCTGTGCCAGGGCCGGGTGGAGACAATGGTTGGCGGTGGCGGCGAAGTGGTGATGTCACTGGATATTCCGTTTGAAAAGCGCGTCCGCTATGTCCGGGAAACACTTGAAGTCGTAAAGGGCTGTACGTCGCAACGTCCGTTCAGCTATGACGGCGAACTTTTCAAGATCAAAAACTACGACCCGCAATGGATTAAAGAAAAGCCCCCTTTTGTCTATGCGGGCGCGAACAAACCGCAGATGCTGCGAATGGCGGCCAAGCACGCAGACGGTATCTTCATGAGCGACCTGTCACTCACGCTTGCTACGAATGCCATCAACAGCGTTAACGAGCGCATGGATGAGATCGGCCGTGACAAAACCGGCATGCGCTTTAACAACTTTATGGCGTGGTATGTGTACGATGATCTCGCTGAAGCCCGTCATGAAGCGCGCCGCTGGATCGGCTTCCGCGCGCTGTTCCGCGAATACATGATGCGTGAATTTATGACGGCCGATGAGTTCCAGATCATTATGGATCACATTCCGGAGATCTACGCGATGGCGCCAAAGAACGAATCCTCAGTTGAGGGAGTTCCGGACGAACTGCTGGATTTGTGCGTCGACAAGCTGACGCTCACCAGCACGCCGGACAAGCTCGATCACATTATCGAGCATCTGCTGGAGTTCAAAGCGGCCGGCGTTACACACACCTGCCTTGAGCTGAAGAAGCACCAGGCACACGGCATCAAGCTGCTCGGCGAAAAGATTATTCCGGCGCTGCGCTAACCCGTCAGGTAGCACTGGCATGCAGCACTGCCATAACCGTTCCGGCGCCAAGCACGCCGAATAACTGCAGCAGCGGCACCGCGTAGCGATTACCGGTCAGCCGGCCGGCAAATATCACAACCAGCAATAACGCCGTTACCGCGATGCTCGTGCGAAGGTTCATCACGGCGGGATACGCTGCAAACTGCCAGATGTGCGCCAGCAGCAGACCAATTGCCGCCACCCGCAAGCAACCCGATAACCAGCCTTCGTCTAACACCAGCTTTGCTGGTCGCCCGGTTTAAGCAACAACTCGCGCACGTTAGCTTCCAGAATACGGTAGCCGACGTTGCCACTCAGCATCTGCCGTCCCTCGTTGAACAACAGGGTCGGACTGGAACGCACGCCAGCGGCGGCGGCCTGTTGCTGACCGGCGGTAAAACGCGCGTGAGCAGCACCCGAGCGCAGATAGCGAAGCACCGTATCGACCGGCAGCATCGCTTCATCAACCAGCTGTATCAGGGCGTCGTTGTCGGACACGTCGACGTTAAATTGAAAGAATGCGGCGCGTATCAGCGTGTCCAGTCGCTGCTGAGCCCCTTCAAAACCCGGCTCCTGCGCCTCCAGACATGCTGCAGCCGATAAAAACAAATGGGCAGGCATTGACGACGCCGGCACCCGATCGCGCCATACGGCCTCGTGAAGCTGAACATGCTCAAATTTCGCGGCAACCTCATGCACATGACCGGCATACCCGGCCAGCCCGCCCCGGTCGGCCCACTGAGACTGCATTTTTCCGGCTATATCGCCGAAGATCGCGAAATAATTGTAGGAAAAAGCCACATCTTCGGGAAAATTGAGCCGAAGTTCGTCGATACGAACCTGACTGATGTAAGCCCAGACGCACAGTACGTCCGAATAATGATCAATTTGCAGCTTTGCCATCACTCGCCCCTGAAACAGTGATGCGTTTATGTAACAGCAGGAACGCCGCAGCTGCAAGCCCGGACACCGAAAACAACATACACATCACGACCATCTGATAACGGGCAGCAATCAGCGGGGACACGCCGGACAGGATCTGTCCGGTCATCATGCCCGGCAATGACACAAGCCCAACCGCAAACAGAGAGTTGACGACAGGAATCAGCGCAGCCTGAAATGCTGCTCCTCTGGCTTCGGCCGGCGCTGAGCCACCGGCAAGGTCAGCCTCCACACGCTCTGCAGCCAGGCTGACAGCGTTCATCGCTGCCGAGAACACCATGCCTCCCAACGGCAACAGATAACGGGGCGCCCACCACGGTTCGATCTGAAGCACCAGTTGCGTAATTAGCGCCAGCACCAGCAGGGCGCTGAAACTGATTGAAACAAGCGCCGGGATCAATAACGGGCGCCTTTGCTCAGCCACAGTGCGCAGCGAAATCCACGCTGCCGCCAGCAGCATGACGCCCAATGCCGCCATTACAGTCCAGGGAGTCTCAGCTGTGAACAACGCAGCCAGCACGTAACCCACCAGTACCAGCTGAGCCACCATCCGGCTTACCGCATAACCGGCAGAGAACGCTTTGCCTCGCCAAACGGCGATAATCATCAGAACCAGCGCAACGGGAATAAACGCGAACGCCAGAGCCGTAAGGTCGATCTTGATCAGGTCATCCATAGAGAACATAAACTCCGCAGATCACAGTGCTGACAGCAGCGCAGCTGCCACTGACAATTCCGGCATTTAATGCCTGAACACTCCCATAGTAAAGCCCGTAGGGGTTAACGAGCGCGGCTGAGAAGAAGTCAGTGGTCGCCCGCTGTGGCGGTACCATACGCCTGAACCCATGACCGGTCGACAACACGGCAGATTAAGGCTGAAAGCCCTCGACTCAGGGCATTCAGCGCGCTATTCTTGCGCCCCTCGCACTAATTCAGACAGCTCAGCTGCATCGCAAGCGACTGAATTAAAACACCTAATCGTCATGACCGAAGTCAGGCCCTCAAGGTCCTGCAACGCGCGGACTTTGCCGCAGCCGGTCTGGTGATACTCAACAGGCAGTACCGTATGAAACAGCTCGTTACCGTTGCTTTGGCAACCGCCATGTTTTTGGCCAACTCAGCGTTTGCCGAAGAGGCGCAACCCGTAAAAGAAAAATGGCCTTCGCGCGCATCGACCGAAGATCTGGACTGGTCACTGACCGGCTACGTTGCCTGGCTGTCGGAAGAACAACTCGGCGATATGCTGATCGGGGCGGCAGCACTTGAACGCGACAAGCTTTACGCGCTCGCACTGAACAAGCGCCTGATTCGCTGGAACAGCGGCTGGGATTTTGAAGTGGAAGGTCAGGTTGTGAAACATGCCGGGCCTAAACAGCGTCACTGGGAATTCAACGGGCTGGGCGCTGCACGCTGGAATCGCTTCTACTGGGACAAATACCTGAATACCAGCTTCGCCGTCGGTCTGGGCCTGTCCTATGCCACTGAAGAAGGGCAGTTTGAGATCGACTCACAGGGCGATACATCAAAACTGATGACCTATATCCTGGTTGAGCTTGATTTCTCGTTGCCCAAATACCCGCAGTGGGCGGGCGTTGTCCGCATTCACCATCGCTCATCGGCCTACGGCACGTTTAACGACAATATCGAGGGCGCATCCAACGCGTTGGGTGTTGGTCTGAAGTACCGCTGGTAAGCGCTCAGCCGAGCTCTTTACGCATCTGCGCCCATAACGGCCCGTTCTCCGGCGGCTCCGAAACGTAGCTGTAGCCCTGCTTGTGATAGAACGTAAGGGCGCCACCGGCCGCCTGAAGCTCTAGTGCCGTAAACCCCGCACTTCGCGCGATGTCTTCCATCGCGCTCACCATTTTGCTGGCAATGCCCTGACGCAACCAAGCCGGATCGGTATAGACGGAAGTAATCTCTGCTTTCGATAAATTGACGGCACCAAAGCCCCGAACCGCTCCATCAGCCTCAGCGACCACAAAGGATTCCTTTTCCATCTCCCGCTGATAATCAGCAGCCACGCGGCTGTCGAGCCAACGCAAAACGTTAGCATTATTCCGCTCCAGTGAATCAGGCCCTTTGCCTGCACGAACGTGAACCTCGCGAATTTGAGCCGCATCGGCAGTGGTCGCGGGTCGAATTACTATTTCGCTGGTCATATCAAACTGCGGTCAAGATGATTTCTTTGAGCTGTTCACCAAATCAGCCATCGCCTTAGCCGTGCAGTTGTAGCCCAGTTCGATCATTTCCTCAGCACGATCAAACTCAAGCGTTCCACACGCATTTCGCGGCACTTCTATTAGTGCGTCGGGGGGATAAACCGATAGCTTCTGGCGCGCGATTGCTCCCTGCATCGCATCGAAGGTTTGGTTGGCAATGTCGAAGACATCGAGGTCAACCTTTAGCTTGGACAACGATTTCTCGGCGAGCTGATCGATAAACGCACTGACGGTCTTCTTTAAACCCTCCGACGACTCGTCGGTTGTTTTTGCCGGTGGTGGCGCGTCGGCAGACGGCGTTCCATTCAGGTTAACGGCAACGGTATAGTCAGTTCCGTCACTGAACGTTGGGGCGATAGGCACAGGATTTAAAATCCCGCCATCGAGCAAGCGCTTGCCTTTCAACTTCGCCGGCGAAAAAAACAACGGCAACGAGATTGACGCCCGGACAGCATCAAACACGGGCCCCTTGTTTAACCAAATTTCCTTCTCATTCTCAATGTCGCTGGCAACCGCTGTATACGAGACTGGCAGATCTTCAATTTTGTGATCGCCGACCAGCTCCTTCAACGCATCAATAATCCGGTCGCCTTTTACAAACCCACCGTCGCTCATTGACACATCCAGCAACCTGAGAATATCGACCTTATCGAGAGCAACGAGCCACTGGGCAAACTCATCAAGCTTCCCGCAGGCGTATACCGCACCAACCAGAGCCCCCATCGAACTACCGCTGATGGACTCAATACGAAAGTCGTACTCCTCAAACCAGCGAATCACGCCAATGTGTGAAATACCGCGGGCACCGCCGCTGCCCAGAACCAGCGAGATGGTGGGTTGTTTGCTCATGCTGCAGAGCCTTTATAGACAAGCCCCGCCAAGATCGAACGCCAACCAATGCGAATACAGGCGAAAGAGAGAAGGATGTACTTACCGGACATAACAGACCCAATAACTGCACAAAAACTGACTAGAGAGTACCGCTTATGACGGCATTTGTCCGGCAATGTTCGGGAAACCGGCTAAAGCATGTATATGCCTGATAACTACTGTATAAAAGCAGCATGATCGAATCATTTATTGTGTTGATCGGAACGACTTTCGGCGCTTTATTGCCGATTACCAATCCGTTCAGTACGGCTCCGGTATTCGCGACATTAACGCGCGGCATGTCACGGGCGCACCGCCGGCAGCAGGCGCGCAGCGCGATAATCTATACCGCCGCCGTCCTTCTGGTGTCTTTGCTGGCGGGCTTGGTGATTCTGGAATTCTTCGGAATATCGATATCAGCGTTGCGGGTGACGGGCGGTCTGATCGTAGCGCGCATCGGTTTTGGCATGCTGAACCCGGCGGCAGAGCCGGAACTGCCGGAGGAGGATGCCAAAGAGGTCAGCCGTAAAGATGATATCGCTTTTGTCCCGATTGCCATGCCGTTACTCAGCGGCCCCGGATCAATTGCCGTCACGATTAGCATGGCAACGGCAGTTAACAATCTTATCGACTATGTGGCGATCGGAATCGGCATACTGCTGGTCTCAGCGTTTGCCTGGGTTGTATTGCGCAGTTCCGAAAAAATTGTCGACCTTCTGGGCTCTACAGGCGTAAACATCCTGACGCGCATTATGGGCCTGATACTGATCGGCATTGGCATTCAGTTTATTGCTATAGGCATCGTCGGATTCCTGACGGACGGGCCGATTGCCGATGCGCTGAACAAAGCGTATCCGGTGTAGGGATTCCTGTGGCGTCGCGCAGACGCTCAAAAAACGGGGCGGGGTTCAGAACCCTTGGGATACTGC
>CAYLLI010000001.1:0-45905 GCA_964384295.1 uncultured Chromatiaceae bacterium | reverse complement strand
GTTGCAGGAAGACGACAATGTCACGGCAATTCGTGGTGCTTTGACGAAGCGCGTGCTCGATATGATTGGCAAGCTGGCCAAGGATGATCCGGAAAAGTATCAGAGCTTCTGGGATGAGTTTGGCCGGGTGCTGAAAGAGGGGCCTGCCGAAGACTTTTCGAATCGCGATGCCATCGCCGGGTTGTTGCGCTTTAGTACGACCCATACTGATTCTGAAAAGCAGGACCAGTCATTGGCTGATTACATCGGCCGCATCAAAGGTGAGCAGAAGAAAATCTACTACGTTGTTGGTGAAAACTTTGCCGCTGCAAAGTCGAGCCCGCATCTGGAGATCTTCCGCAAGCAGGGTGTTGAAGTGCTGCTCCTTGCAGAGCCTATTGACGAATGGCTGATGGGCCAGCTGCGCGAGTATCAGGAACATGCGCTCGTCGATGTGACGCGCGGCAATCTTGATCTTGCCGAGCTTGGCGAAGAAGAGGCTGAGTCTGCAGAAGAGCTGCAGGAAGAGCACAAAGAACTCGTCGAACGGCTGTCGGGAATCCTGGAAAGCGATGTCAGTGAAGTCCGGCCGACCCGGCGACTGACTGAATCGCCGGCCTGTCTGGTGCTGGGCGAATACGACATTGGTGAGCAAATGCGCAAGATCATGGCAGCCAGCGGTCAGACAGTGCCGGAGAGCAAGCCAATACTTGAGATCAACCCGGATCACCCGCTGATTGCGCGTCTTTCTGATGAGTCGGAGGACGAGCGGTTTGCCGAGTTAGGTCACTTGTTGTTTGATCAGGCTGCTTTGGCAGAGGGACGGCAGTTATCAGATCCCGGTGCCTTTGTGCAGCGCATGAACCGCTTGTTGGTTGAATTGAGCGCCTGACCCTGCGATGTACTTTTGAACTCTGCGGGCAGGGGGTAGTCTGCCCGTATAGTTGAAAGTTGTAGCAGGAGAAACGGATGAGCACGAAACCAACTGAGGAAGAGCTTCGCGCGCGGCTCACTGACGAGCAGTACTATGTGACTCAGCAGCAGGGCACCGAGCGACCGTTTACCGGGAAGTACGTCGACAATAAGCGTGACGGCATGTATCGCTGCATTGTTTGCAGTGCTGATCTGTTCGATTCCAAAACCAAGTTTGATTCGGGAACCGGCTGGCCCAGCTACTACCAGCCGGTGTCTGATGAACAAGTGGGTGTGAATGTTGACCGCAGTCACGGTATGGTGCGCGAAGAAGTCGTTTGCGCTAACTGCGGTGCTCATTTGGGTCATGTATTCAATGACGGGCCTGCACCGACAGGAAAGCGCTACTGTATTAATTCTGCGTCGCTTGATTTTGCGGGCGCTGATGAGGGGTAGTGCGATGAACACCGGTTTAAGAAATATGTGCTTTGCGCTGCTGACCGCGGTTGGCTTGGTTGGTTGCGGGCAGAGCGGTACTGAGCAGCAAGGAGAATCTGCAATGTCGAATGCCAATGGTCCTGTGACCGAACTGATTATCAAAGACACGCTGGTTGGCGACGGTGCAGAGGCCGAGAACGGCCAGACTGCCGTCATGCACTACACCGGATGGTTGTACGAACCCACCGCCCCCGATCTGCGCGGCAGAAAGTTTGACAGTTCACTCGACCGCAACGAGCCGTTTCCTTTTCCGTTGGGTGGCGGTCGCGTCATCCGCGGCTGGGATCAGGGTATTGTCGGCATGCGGGTCGGCGGTAAACGCCAGCTGATTATTCCGCCCGATCTGGCGTACGGCAGTCGCGGTGCGGGCGGCGTCATTCCGCCGGACGCAACGCTGGTGTTTGACGTCGAGTTGCTGGCGCTGCAATAAGCCGTTAGCGCAGCTTCGGATTCAGCGTGTAGGTTCCGCTAATCCTGGCCTCTGCCAAGACATGGCCGCTGATTGCGGCCGCAACGTCGGCCGCTGTAAATGCGCCGTCGACGGGGCATGATTCCAGGTCGGTTGCATACAGAATAAAATCGTATTTGTGCACCCGCTCGTCGTTCCAGGGCGGGCATGCGCCGTCCCAACCGTAGTAGTCTCCTGCCATGTCGGGATTGCCCGCCATAAACTGGGTGTAGCCGTTGATACCCTGCCTGGAACCGGCCGGTCCCGGCGGGTTCTGCTTACCACCCGGCGTGACCTCTTGTGAGCATTCACCTTCTTTAATTTCTCCTGCCGTTGCCGGAATGTCGACCATGATCCAGTGGCACAGATTGGTGCGGGGCATATCTGCCGCGAGGCTTTTGCCTTCCTGATTAATGTCGTCTTTGATGGTTGGAACATCGGGATCGTTGCACAGCAGAACCAGTGATTTGGCATCAGCGGGGACATCGCTCCACTGCAGATGCGGGTTCAGGTTCTCGCCGAGCTTCATGTGGTTTTCTGCATCGGGAATGCCAAACCCGGTGCGGTCGGGCATAGGTGAATTATCGGCAAACGTATCGGAGTGCAGCTTCATAAAGACTCTCAACTTTGTATTCACGGACGACGTCTGTATCCTGCCACAGGAATTATTTAAATTGAATGTCCTTCGATGGCAAAAGCTCTGTTGCAAAAAGACTCACTGATGCTCCCCGGCACTGCCGGTAATCTGGAGTGCCTGCTCGAGGTTCCTGCGAACCATTCGCAGGGTCAGGTGGCGCTGCTGTGCCATCCGCATCCGTTGTATGAGGGCACCATGCATAACAAGGTGGTGCATACACTCGCACGCGCAATGCATGAGCTTGGAGTGCCGACACTGCGATTTAACTTTCGCGGTGTCGGCGACAGCGAGGGCAGTTACGCCGACGGCATTGGCGAGACCGATGACACCGTTGCTCTGGCTGCCTGGCTGCAGCAAGAGTTTGCCGGCGCAGACCTCTGGCTGGCAGGTTTTTCATTCGGCGGTATGGTGGCGGCTCTGGCCGCTGCACAGACTGACGCTAAGCAGTTAGTTACGGTTGCACCTGCCGTGGGCATGATCGATAGCAATCTTGCCAGCATGCCCGAAGCCGCATGGTTGCTGATTCAGGGACAGCAAGACGAACTGCTGGATGTGCAGGAAGTGGTTGATTGGGCAGCAAAGCTGTCGCCCCCGCCTGAGGTAGTGATAATGCCCGAGGCTACTCATTTCTTTCACGGTCAGCTGGTTGTGCTGCGTAAACTGCTGGTTGAACGTCTCGCCGCCAGCGTTGGCTGAGGCCGTTTAAGGGATTCATGATGCTTAAGAAACTGAAAGAGATCTTCGCCGCAAATAATGTTGTTGAGGAAGATCCGGATAAGAAGCTACGTTTATCGCTCGCTGCACTGCTGGTCGAGATGGCGCGCGCTGATTTTGATCAGACTGACACCGAGAACGACGCTATTGCCAGGTTGCTGGCCGATCATTTCGCTTTATCTGAGAGCGAGTCGCTGGAACTGCTTAACGAGGCGCAGATAGCCACCGATGATGCGGTGTCATTACATGACTTTATTCGAACGCTGCACAGTTCATTGTCTGCCGAGGAACGAATCCGGGTGATTGAGCTGCTCTGGCAGGTGGCTTTAAGCGACAACACCCTCGATAAGTACGAAGACTATCTGGTGAAGAAAGTGGCTGATCTGATGTACGTGCCCGCGAGCGACGTTCTGCGAACCAAGCACCGCGTAATGGGCGACTGATTGTTTGCTGACTAGATCATTCCGACGGAGGATGAGCACTGCAGCCCGCCGAAAAACGGCCCGTATGGCACCAGCATCGTTAGTGCCTGAATCGCGATAATGGCGAATATTGGCGAGATATCGAGACCACCGATGGGCGGAATTACCCGTCTGAACGGGGCAAGCACCGGCTCCGCCAAACGGCTGACCAACGCTGCCATCGGATTGTAGCCGCCGGTATTCACCCAGCTGAGAATGACCGAAATCAGAATCAGGAAGAAGTAAAGGTTCAGCACGGTTCTGATCAGACTCAGTACGGTTAAGCTTGCGACCGCTACTAGGCCGGGTGCTGTTACACACAGCAGTGTCAGCAAACCAGCGAACTCCAGTGCTTTAAGCAGCACCGCTACCAGCAAGCTGCTGGTATCCAGACCGTATATCGGTGGCACGTAACGCCGCAGCGGCAGGACCAGCGGATTCGTTACCGTCAATATGAACTGCACCAGCGGATTTCTGAAGTCGGCGCGTTGCCACTGCAGGAGAATCCGCAAAATAAACGTGATGATGTAAAGGTTCGCCAGCGTGGTGACGATAAATACGAGCGCGTTATTCATGGTGTGCGTCTTGCATAGATGTGGCTACTTGTTGCCAAGCTCTATTGATTTATCTCTGGCGGCTTCCAGGGCCTGCTTGAATGCCGCGCGAATGCCGCCGTCTTCCAGAGAATTAATCGCGGCTTCTGTAGTGCCGCCCGGTGAGGTTACCCTCCGCCTCAGCTCCGCGAGAGAAGCTGCGTCCGCAGCAGCGAGCTGGGTCGCCCCGATGCCCGTTTGCACTGCAAGCTTGCGTGCGACCTGATCGCTGAAGCCGAACTCGCGGGCGCCGGCTTCAAGCATCTCCAGCAGCAGATAAAAGTAGGCAGGTCCGCTGCCGGAAATGGCTGTGATGCCGTCCATGAGTGACTCATCGTCCAGCCAGACAGCCTCGCCGGTTGCCTCTGCAATGTAGTTCGCAAGATTGCGACCGGGTTCATCGACCGCTGCATTGGCAACCAATCCGGCCATGCCCAGCCCTAATAGCGCCGGTTGGTTCGGCATGATCCGGACAACAGCCTGAGGCTCCTGAAAAGCCTCAGCAATCGCTGACAGTTTTACGCCGGCAGCAATGGAGACAATCAGTGGAATACTCTTTCCGGCTATTTCGCCGGCAACCGGCACGATGTGCTGAGGTTTCGTTGCCAGAACGACCGCATCCGACCGCCCGGCCACGGCGACGTTGTCTGTCGACGTGAAGATGTCTGTCGATAGATCCAGCAGCGTCTGCAGTTGATGCTCGCTGGGGTCGGCAGCCGCGATCCGGGAAGGTGAATGACCGGCATCCAATAATCCCCGAATGATCGCCAGACTCATGTTGCCGGCGCCGATAAACCCGATTGTTTGTTCTGTGTGACTCACGGTGATCCTTCTTTCTTACGCTTAGCGACAGCAGAGCTTATTCAGTCGCGCGAACCGAACAGTGCGGTTCCGATTCTGACCATTGTACTGCCTTCTTCAATAGCGGTCTCAAGGTCACCCGACATGCCCATCGAGAGAGTGTCGATAGTATTAAACGACTGCTGTAAGTCGGAGAATAAGCTGTGCATGAGCTTGAATGGAGCACGTTGTGCGGCTTCATCGCTGGCCGCTGCCGGAATACACATCAAACCTCTCAGCGTAAGCTGAGGCAATGAATCAACCAGTGTCGCCAGCTCTGTGACCTTGTCCGGTTCGATGCCACCATGGGTATCGTCAGGGTCGGTCTGCACCTGAATCAGCACCTGCAGAGGCTTCCGTTCAGCCGGGCGCTGTTCATTCAGGCGCCGCGCAATTTTTTCCCTGTCGACGGTTTGCACCCAGTCAAAGTGCTCTGCAATGGCTTTGGTCTTGTTGCTTTGGATTCGGCCGATATAGTGCCAGCGAGCCGCAAAATCGGCACTTTTTATCTTTTCTACGGCCTCCGTCACATAGTTCTCACCGAAATCTGTGAGCCCTGCCACAGCAGCTTCGCGCACCCGTTCAATATCATGTTTTTTGCTGACGGCTAGCAGGAAAACAGTGCCTTCCTTCCGGCCGTTTGCGGTAAGTGCCTGCGAAATACGCTGGTTCAAAGTGTTTAGGTTTTTCGTGATACCGGTCACAACGCCGCTCTCGGCAATGGTTTTACAATCAGTTGCATAAGTAGTGCTTATGGTAAATGAAGCGCATCGATTCATCCGGAGAAAATTAAGGGGCTGACATGGCCGTAGATATTGCTCAATTACTCGCCTTTTCGGTGAAGAATAACGCGTCAGATTTGCATCTGTCAGCGGGCGTGCCGCCGATGATTCGGGTGGATGGTGATGTTAAACGGGTCAACATGCCTTCGCTGAGCCATAAAGACGTACACAGCATGGTGTACGACATCATGAACGACAAGCAGCGTAAGGATTTCGAAGAGTTTCTGGAAACCGACTTCTCGTTTGAGATACCGAAGCTGGCCCGCTTCAGGGTGAACGCGTTTAACCACGCCCGTGGTGCCGGTGCTGTGTTCCGTACCATTCCTTCTACCATTCTATCGCTGGATGACCTCATGGCTCCGGCGATCTTTAAAGATGTTTCTATGGCCCCGCGCGGCATTGTGCTGGTTACCGGGCCTACCGGTTCGGGTAAGTCCACGACACTCGCTGCGATGGTCGATTACATCAACAAGAACCGTCCGGATCACATTCTGACGATCGAAGACCCCATCGAGTTTGTGCATGAATGCCATATGTCGCTGGTGAACCAGCGCGAGGTGCATCGTGACACGCATGGTTTTACAGAGGCGCTGCGTTCAGCGCTGCGTGAGGACCCGGACGTTATTCTGGTGGGTGAGCTGCGAGACCTTGAAACGATTCGTCTTGCATTGACGGCAGCGGAAACAGGCCATCTTGTTTTTGGAACGCTTCATACGAGCTCTGCGGCGAAGACCATCGACCGTATTGTCGATGTGTTCCCCTCTGCAGAGAAAGAGATGGTCCGCTCCATGTTGTCCGAATCGCTGCGGGCGGTGATTTCACAAACGTTATTGAAGCGCATTGGCGGCGGTCGTGTTGCCGCACACGAAATTATGATGGGCTCGCCCGCGATCCGGAATCTGATTCGCGAAGGCAAGATTGCGCAAATGTATTCAGCTATTCAAACGGGCCAGGCCCAGGGTATGCAAACCCTCGATCAGAATCTGCAGAACCTGCTGGAGTCAGGTGTGATCAGCAAGGAAGAGGCCCGTTTCAAAGCGGTCAACAAAGAAAACTTCTGATTGGTACTGCATTGAGGCGGCCTACGGAGCAAGGGAATGGAAAGAGATCAAGCGACAAAACTGATGCAGCAGCTGTTGAAGAAGCTGGTTGAAAAGGGCGGTTCCGACTTGTTCATCACCGCCGATTTTCCTCCGGCGATCAAAATCGACGGAGATCTGCATCGCGCCGCTGAATCGCCGCTGACACCGGATAACAGCGCGATGATGGTCCGCTCCATCATGAACGACAAGCAGGCCAAGGAATTTGACGCGACCAAAGAGTGCAACTTTGCGATTAACCCCGCGAACATCGGTCGCTTTCGTGTCAGTGCATTTATTCAGCAGGGCCATGTAGGCGCGGTACTGCGCCGGATTATTACGCGTATTCCGACGGTTGAGGAGCTGATGCTGCCACCGGTGCTGCAGGACGTTGCCATGATCTCACGTGGCCTCGTTATCGTCGTGGGTGCAACGGGCTCAGGTAAGTCGACTACGCTGGCGTCTTTGGTCGGGCACAGGAACGAAAGCTCGCGCGGCCACATCGTGACAATTGAAGATCCGGTGGAGTACGTGCATCCCCACGGTCGTTGTGTCATTACGCAGCGCGAGGTGGGTGTTGATACCGATTCATGGCACGCAGCGCTAAAAAACACGCTGCGACAGGCTCCCGATGTCATCATGATCGGCGAGATCCGCGATCGCGAGACGATGGAGTATGCCGTGCAGTTTGCTGAAACCGGGCATCTTTGCCTCGCTACGTTGCAAGCCAACAGCGCCAACCAGGCGCTGGACCGGATTATTAACTTCTTCCCGGAAGAGAAGCGTTCGCAGCTTCTTATGGACCTGTCGCTTAACGTCCGGGCACTGATCTCGCAGCGCCTGATTCCGAAGGAGAACGGCGACGGACGTGTGGCTGCCATGGAAATCATGCTGCACTCGCCGCTGATCGCTGACCTGATCTTTAAAGGTGAAGTTGCTGCAATTAAAGAGATCATGGCGAAGTCGACCCGACTCGGCATGCAGACCTTTGACCAGGCGTTGTTTGTGCTCTACGAGCAGGAGTTGATCTCCTACGAAGAGGCGATGCGCAATGCTGACTCGAAGAATGAACTGCGCCTGCGGATCAAACTTGAGAGTAAGCGCGAAAGAAACACCGATGCTGAATTCGATAAAAGCTTGTCTTTGCTGGATGAAGGCCACCAGCAGACGGTGCTTACGTAAACCGCGGCGGTTAATCCGTGCCTCTGAAACTAACTGTTTGCGAGTAAATAATGAATGTAGCGCCGCTGTTTAAGCTGATGGTTGAGAAGCATGCCTCCGACTTGTTTTTCACCTCGCATGCGCCCGTAAAAATTAAAATCGACGGCAAAATCATGCCCGTCAACCAGCTCGAGCTGACGCCAAAGATGGTGAAGCAGGCGGCAATTGAACTCATGGACGAGAGTCAGCTGGATCAGTTTGCTAAAGAGCTGGAGATCGATTTCGCAATTTCAAAGCCCGGTCTTGGCCGCTTTCGCGTCAACGTATTCATGCAGCGCGGCAACATCGCCATGGTGCTGCGACACATTACGACAGACCTGCCGACCCTTGATGATCTTGGCGTTCCGCAGGTCCTTAAAGAGCTGATCATGTTTCGCAGAGGCCTGGTGCTGATGGTCGGCTCGGCTGGTAACGGTAAATCGACGACGCTGGCCGGCATGCTGAACTACCGCAATGACCGAACCTCTTCGCACATCATTACGATTGAAGACCCGATTGAGTTTTTGCACCCGAACAAGCGTTCGATCGTGAACCAACGTGAAGTTGGCGTTGATACGAAGTCATATTCGCGCGCGCTGAAAAGTGCGATGCGTGAAGCGCCTGATGTCATCATGATTGGTGAGGTTCGTGATCGTGAATCGATGCAGGCTGCGATCAATCTGGCGGGTACCGGCCATCTTGTTGTCGCCACGCTGCACTCGAATAATGCGCCGGAAACCCTCGACCGCATCATTAATATGTTTCCGCAGGACCAGCACCGGCAGATCTACATGGATTTGTCCCACTATCTGCGGGCGATCGTGTCGCAGCGGCTGGTGTCCGGGGTCGACGGTAAGCGGGTAGCCGCCGTGGAAGTGATGATTAATACCTCACACATCGCCGAACTGATTAATCGCGGCGAGGTTCCCGAGGTGAAAGAGGCCTTTACCTCCAGTTCTGAACAGGGCATGCAAACCTTTGATCAGGCCTTGCTTGCATTGTACAAAAGCGGTCGGATCAGCATGGAAGAAGCGCTGGCCAACGCAGACTCGCGCACGAACCTGGAAGCCTCGATCAACTTTGGCTGATTGCCTGCGCTCAGTTTCTGTCGCTACCGTCCTCATGCTAGTCTCAACGCTGCCCGACGCCACCGGCAGTCGAGATACGGAATTAGACTGAGCTTATGGATCGCGAGACCACCAACAAGATTCGCTTCGTGCTGGAAGAGTGCCTGCCGCCGCTGCTGCGGGACAGTGCGCCGATGCGCATGTTGTTCAGAAGTTATTGGGGCCCGTTGATCGACAAGCTGGAAGACTTCCGCACCCGGGGTCATCACTACACCGAGCAGGAATACATCGAGCTCTATGCCGGGTTCCCGCGAATTCAGGATGAGACGGATAACTCTGAAGCGTGCTTAGCGCGGATTGCCGAAGACCTGCTGCCAGGTTCATTGCTGGATGTCGGCTGCGGGACCGGTTATCTGGTCAACTATCTCCATTCTCACGCCGGCGTTGAGATTTCGCAGTTTAACGGTGTTGATATTAACGTGGACGATGCCGCCGCCCGAAACCTGCCGAATACGACGTTCGTCGCCGGGAAAGTAGAGGCGTTGCCCTTTGACGATGATGCCTTTGATACGGTCGTCTGCACGCACTTGCTGGAACACATTCTCGATATTCGCGCAGCGATTGCAGAACTGCGCCGGGTGTGCCGGAAAAGACTGATCATTGTGGTGCCGCGCGAACGCGAACATGCGTTCACGTTTAATCCTCACCTGCACTTTTTTCCCTATAAGCACAGCTTTCTTCGGCAGATGATTCCTGTACCGGAGAACGCGATCTGCGAAGACATTGGCCGGGACTTTTACTATCGGGAAGAGCTGGCCGACTGAGTCAGTCAGCAGCGCGGTATTGTGCAACCCGCACGTTGCTGAAGCGTTGTTCTGACTCCAGAACGCGAGTCTCCAGCAGCCCCTGTTCAATCACAGATGCCGGTATTGTCAGGCGTTCACTGTAGCTATCAATAAACCATGCAGTTGCTGTTGCAGGCAATGCCGCAGGAAGCTCATCCGGCAGAATGCCTGTCGCAGAGACGCCGTAGCCGGAGTCAATCGTAATGATGGCGAGCCGGTTGTCCGGGTTGTGGTAGCGGTACGGCAGACTGCCGAAATCACTGTGAAAGATCAGATAGTCACCGGGTGTAGCGACACTGTTGATATAGGCTGCTGTGTCCTGCCATGTGTGCATTTCACGCCGTTCGCTGTAGTACGCGGGCAACGTACCGATAGCCAGCAGCAACAAGATGCCCGCGGCTGCTGCGCCTGCGTATCGCGGCAGTTTAGCAATGCCGAGTGCAACCAGAATGTACCAGGGAAACGCTGCAGCGATCGTATAGCGCGGAACAAAGATGGGTTGCAGCAGATGGGACAGGACAAACGGAACGACGATCGGAACCGTTATCCAGAGCAGCAGCAGAATGAGTCCGCCCCGCCGGGTCTTCGTCGGCTCCCGCAGCACCCGATAGATCGCTGTTCCGGCAAGGATGACCGAGATCACAAAGCCTGCTGGCGGCAGCGCCTGATACGTCAGCAGCGTTCGTGGCAGAAGACCAAGCCCCGGAGCAGCAATCCAAAAATTTTCCTGAACGGCAGTGATTTGCTGCAGCAGAATCCACAACCACGGCAAAAATGCGACACCAATACACAGATGAATCAAAACCCAGCGCAATGGTGACGTTGCCAGCTTGTACCCCCTGAGCAGAAGGCTGCCGTAGATGGTGTGCTGTGCGATAACGATGAAGGCGCCATAGACATGGGTATAGAGCAGCAGGACGCTGGCGACGGCGTACAGGATCGCTGACTTTTTGTCGTCACGTTCCAGAACCTGAACGAATGCCAGCATGCTGCCGAGCGCCAACATCGCCAGCAGGCTGTACATTCTGGCTTCCTGCCCGTACCAGATTTGAAAGGTAGATACTGCTGCAAACGCGGTCGCCAACAGAGCAACTTTGTTACCGGCAATTCGCTGAGTGAGTCGAAACGTAAGCCCGACGGCGATGATGCTGAAACAGGCAGACGGTAAGCGCAAAACCAACGGGCTGTCTCCGAACAGTCCTGTCGTTAACCACAGCACGATCTGATACAGCGGCGGATGCACATCGTCAGCAACACTGGTCAGCATGCCCGCAAACGACATGCTGGCCTGGTGCCAGGAAAATGCTTCGTCGAGCCAGATTTCGCGTGCGCTCAGATCAAACAGTCGCAGCGCTATGGCTACTGCAAGCAGGGCGTAGAAGATGGCGCGGGTTCTGGCATCGGCCTGCGCGTCAGCCCGCTCGAAATGCACCGGCTCCGGCATCGTCAGGGATAAATCTCGCTGGCGGCAAACACCGGACCGTCAACGCAAACGCGTTTCATCGCAGTGCCTTCAGGCGTATGCACCGCCACGGCGCATCCTGCACAGCCCCCTACGGCGCAGGCCATATATTCCTCGAGGCACAGTTGTGCATCCATGTTGAAGTCGGTAACGAGTTTTGCAACCGCTTCAAGCATGGGTTCGGGTCCGCAGGCATAGATCGCCGTGGTTGCTTGTTTTTCCGGATTGGCTTTCAGCCATGTCCGGGCGAGATCAGTGACAAAGCCCTTATGCACGCCTGAGTAATCCTGCAGACTGGCCAGTCGTGACGGGATTCCGAGCGTCTCCATGTCAGGAACGCAAGACGTTGCATCTTCCGGCATTCCCGCGAGCGGGATGTTCGATGCAGTCAGTTCAAACGGGAACGGTGCTTCCGAACCCATGAACACCACAGCGGAGTCACGAAAGCCCTCGGTCGCCTGCAGGTGCTCTGCAAGAAACAACATCGGAGGAATGCCGACGCCGCCGCCAATCATCATGTGCGTCGTAAATTCCGGCTTCGGTGAGAAGCCGTTGCCGATGGGGCCGAGCATGTTGACGGCAGTACCCGGTGTCGCGAGGCTCAGAGCGCGCAGCCCGGCACCAACAACTTTAAAATAGATTTCGATCCAGCCTTCGATGGCGCTTGCCCGCATCAGCGAGACAGGGCGGCGCATCGGAATCTCTTCGTTGCAGCGGATGTGCACGAAAGAGCCGGGCTGCGCATGCGCGGCTACTTTCGGCGCTGCGATTCGCATGATGTATTGCTCTTCAGGATAGGCATCCAGACGGATTACCTCACCCTCATCGACGAATATCGTGTTTCTGTTTTCCTTGCCCACTGATGTATTTCTTCCTGGGTGTTAACGGGCTTCCATAACGGCGGAGAGCACAGCCATTCTTACCGCAAGACCATTAGTGACCTGTTGCTGAATGACTGACTGCGGGCCATCTGCGACCTCACCTGAAATCTCGACATCCCGGTTCATCGGCCCCGGGTGCATGACGATGGCATCCGGTTTCGCTAAAGCAACGCGTTCGCTGGTAAGCCCGTAGCGCGCGTTGTATTCGGCCTCCGTCGGAATACCGCTTTCGTCTTCAATCCGTTCCCGCTGAATTCGCAGCGAGACCAGAACATCGGCATCTTTGACCGCTTCATCGGTGTTGTCGTAGAGCCTGGCGCCCGGGTATAGCGCCATGTCCGGAGTCATGCCGCCGGGCGCTACAAGGCGAATGTCGTTGTTGCCCATGATGTTCAGGCCATCGCTGAGCGAGCGCGCAACCCGTGAATGAGCGATGTCGCCAATAATTGCAACGGAGAGCCCGTCCAGCGTTTTCTTGTGCTGGCGAATGGTCAGCAAGTCCAGCAGCCCCTGAGTCGGGTGCGACGCCGACGCTTCTCCTGCATTCAGCACGCTGGCATATTCGTTAACGTTGCGGGCAATAAACTCGGATATGCCGGCACCGGCATCGCGGACAACAAACACATTCACCTGCATCGCCTGGAGTGTGTAAATCGTGTCCAGCAGGCTCTCGCCCTTAATTCGCGACGACATGTTGACGTCCAGATTCAGGACGTCTGCGCTCATGCGTTTGGCGGCCAGCTCGAAAGATGCCCTTGTGCGGGTGCTGGGCTCGAAAAACAGGTTGGCTACGGTTCTTCCTTGCAGGCCATAGTCTCTGGCCGGAAGTGCACCGTTGGGACGCAGGTAGTTTTCAGCGTGGTTGAGCAGGTAGGTGATGAACTCTTTGCTAAGGCCCTGCAGGCTCAAGAGGTGCTTTAGTTTTCCGGCAGGTGTTAGCTGCAGGTCGTCGGTTCCTGAGTTTGTCATGGGCGTCTATGGTCGTCTGTCTGGACTGAATCGTGGCCGTAAGCCGGCGATTCCGGTGCTTAAGTTGTCTTGTGAGTCTGCAGCCAGCTTTCCGCGATCAGGCAGGCAGCCAGGCTATCGATCTCTGCTTTGTTTACTTTTTTTGTTCTGATTCCGAGTCTGCGCTGCTCTTTCAGTATTGAGCCGGCTTCTGCAGAGGTCAGTCTTTCATCAATCGTGTCCACCTGCAGTTGATAGCGCTGCGCCAGTTCATCGGCGAACGCCCGTGCTTTTTTCGACATCTCGGATTCGGAGCCGTCCATATTATAAGGCATGCCAACGACCAGGACGTCCGGATTCCAGTCTTTGACGATGTTATCCAGTTCCGCCCAGTCCGGAACGCCGCCATTGGCGTTCATGGTTGTTATTTTAGAGCTGGTCCCTGTAATCACAGAGCCGCTGGCAATGCCAATGCGACGCTCGCCGAAATCGATCGCGATAATTGTGTTCATGCATGCCCTGCTTCCGGACCGATAGCTGCGGGATCAAACCCCAGCAACTGGGTCGATGCCTCCCAGCGCTTTGCAATTGGCACGTCAAACAGGATTTCAGGGGTGGCGGCAACGCTGAGCCAGGCATTATCCGAGATTTCCTGTTCAAGTTGCCCGGCATCCCAACCGGCGTAACCCAGAATAAACAGCATATCGGAGGGGCCCGTGTTGACGGCCATCGCGTTTAGTATGTCGGGCGACGTCGTTACGCTGATTCCGTCGTCAAAGCGCGCGGTACTGTCCCATTTTTCATCGCTGCTAAGACCGGTGCGATGCAGAACAAACCCGCGTTCGGGTTGCACCGGACCCCCGATCAGCACCGGCTGGTTATTCAATTCAGGATTCTCGCTGGGGATGTTGAGCTGGCTGAGGATGTCGCCTATGTCCAGATCAAAAGGCCGGTTAACAATGAGTCCGAATGCGCCTTCAGAGTTGTGCTCGAGCAGATAGGTGACCGTGTGATCAAAGTTGGGATCATCGAGCGTCGGCATCGCGATGAGCAGATGACCACGCAGATTGTCTGGTGTGCTCATGCCCGACAGTATCTCACGTCTTTACGCCGATTGCCTATTCCGCGACCGATAACTTTGAACCCCCGGTATCTCCGGTGAAGTACCATTCGTAAGAAAACCGCAGCACATCGAAGTCGCGGCTCAGAAACTCCGGAAACGGATCAAAGGGCGCCGCCATGCGCAAAATGTTGATTGCTGCCTGATCCAGACTTTTCTGGCCTGAAGAACGTTGCACAATGACTTCTTTCAGTTCCCCGTCAGCAGAAATCGCAACTTCCAGTACCGGATTGCGCTGTGCACCGCTGGTGTCGGGAAAGTTCATTGTGCCAACGCGCTCGATCTTGCGTTTCCACCCGTCTAGATAACTCGCCATGCGACTCTCCCGGGTGTTCGCGCTGATCAGCAGTTCCCGCGGGTTTTCGCTGCGAATGACCGTGGATTCTCCCGGTTCTGCAACGATCTCTGTCGGGTTGCTATCGCCGGCAAGCCCTTGTCTTTGCTGTTCCTGTGCGACTTGTTCAAGTGTTTCAGGGTCCTGCTGCACAGCCGTCTCGTTGCGTCGATACAGCAGCAGATCGTTATCCTGTGGTTGCGGCAGGCGGGTGGCCGGCGTGTCTGCACCGTCCTGAGGCTGGCCCGCTGTCGCCGTTTCGCCACCATCGCCGTAGGCAATACTGAGGGGTACATCGTCTGCCGTGTTGCCCGCACCAATCAGACTGCGCTCGGCCAGCAGTTCGGCATCATCTGCAGCAATCTGTTTCTCGTAGTCCCCGGTAAGAATCACGACTTCCAGCGAGGTCGCATCGTCAGTGTCGGCAGGCGGTTCCCCGGCGGTAAAGGTGACGCCGAGAATCACGACGGCATGAAACAGCGCGGCGAGAAACAGCGTCGCTGAGAAATAGTCTCCCGCTTTTGGCGGTTGTAGACTTGCCGGAGGCATTGCTGCAGCGCTGCTGTCGGTCATAGATTGATAGTCGCAGAGAAACGGGGCAGTGGCAAAAATCTGTGCAGACTATGCTGCTATGACTGCAGTTCGTCCTGCAGGTAATCCATCAGTGTCTTCGCCACGTCCACATCGCCGTACTTTAAGAGTTCGCGAATGCCGGTCGGGCTGGTGACATTGACTTCAGTCAGGTAGTCGCCGATCACATCGATACCGGCGAATATAATCCCGCGCTCTTTCAGCACCGGCCCAACCTGCCCGCAAATCCAGCGGTCCCTGTCGGTGAGCGGACGAATGTCGGGTTTTGCGCCGGCAACCAGGTTGCCGCGGTTGTCGTCGGCAGAGGGGACGCGGGCGACCACTTTCGCAGCAGGTTCCCCACCCACCAGGATGATGCGCTTGTCGCCATCGGTGATCTCGGGAATGTAGGTCTGACAGATTGCATAATTCTGCTCGTAATCGGTCAGTGTTTCGAAGATCACATTGGCATTCAGGTCACCTTTGTTGATGACAAAGATGGATTGCCCGCCCATGCCATGAAGGGGCTTAACCACCGCTTTGCCGTGCTCTTCGAGGAAGTTGCGCATGTCGGCCATCGACCGGGTAATAAGTGTGTCGGGGCAGCACTCCGGAAACCACGCGGTAAACGCCTTCTCGTTCATGTCACGCAAGCTTTGAGGTTTGTTAACAATAAGCACCCCTTCCGCTTCAGCCCGTTCCAGAATGTAGGTTGAGTAGATGTACTCCATGTCGAACGGGGGGTCTTTGCGCATCAGGATCACGTCCAGTTCGCTCAGACTCATATCGCTGGGCTCACCAAGCTCAAACCACTGATTATCATCGTCTTTTACCGACAATGAACGTGCAACGCCACGCGCTTCACCATTGGTGATGCGCAGGTCTCCGAGTTCGAAGTAGCTGATTTTCCAGCCTCTTTTCTGAGCTTCCAACAGCATGGCCCGAGATGAAGTTCACTCATTTAGATCTCCAAGGTGAGTAAGCTGAATGGGCGAAATGATGCCACAAGACTCCGCCACACTGGTGAAATATCAAAACATGCCGAGTATTATCAAAACGTTGTTGGCGGATTGGCTCTATGGGTTAGAGGGTCGTCCGAATTGCGAGTTAAAAATCCGGTGTTCTGATGATGCAGCGACTGATTGCTGTGCTGATTGTGAGTGGCTGCAATCGGCAGCTGGTTCATGGCGGCGTTGATACCATTATGTTAAAACTATTATCGGGAATAGAGTCCGGTAAATTCCAGGGAGATGTCTGTGAGCGATGACGCTGCGCAAGGTCTTAGCGGCCTGAAGATATTGTTGAATGATTATAGCTAGACGATTCGTCGCACCGCCGAGACGCTGTTGTCGAAAGAGGGTTGCAGTGTCTTTACTGCGGTCGATGGTTTTGATGCTCTGTCGAAAATCGCAGACCACAATCCGGATCTTATTTTTGTCGACATCATGATGCCGCGACTCGATGGCTATCAGACCTGCTCGCTGATTAAGCACAACCGCAACTTTAAAGATACGCCCGTCATTATGCTTTCCAGCAAGGATGGCTTGTTTGACCGTGCCCGCGGACGCATCGTCGGCTCTGAACATTACCTGACCAAACCGTTTACGCGTGATGAGTTACTTGGCGCGATTTCGTCTCAGGTGGCGGGGTAGGGCGGCGCCATGGCACTGATACTGATTGTCGATGACTCGCCGGTTGAGCAGCACGTTTATTCGCAGGCTCTCGACCAGCATGGTTACGAAACGATCATCGCGAATGATGGTGAAGAAGCCCTTGAGCTTGCGAAGGACAAGTTGCCTGACCTTATTGTCATGGACGTCGTGATGCCCGGTATGAACGGGTTTCAGGCTACCCGCAAGCTACACAAGATGCCTGAAACGTCCGCCATCCCGGTCATCATCATTAGCACCAAGGATCAGGAAACGGACAAGATCTGGGCGCTGCGTCAGGGTGCGGTTGAGTACCTTGTTAAGCCGGTTAAACCCGATGCTTTGATTAAAGCTGTGGAGGCGAGACTGCAGGCATGAGCGATTCGGTGGATCTTAATCTGCAGGTCTTGGTGGACCGCCCGTTTGACCTGTTGCAGGCAATCGAGCGTCGTTGCCTTGAGCTTGTGCAGGTTGCTGACACTGAGGGTGGCGATGCCGCCGAATGGGTTGGTATCGGGTTCAAAGTCGGCGATGAAACGATGCTGGTCGCGCGCGATGATGTTCGTGAGGTGATGATGGTGCCTCCCGCGATGTCGCGGGTACCCGGCGCGAAAGCCTGGGTTGCCGGTCTTGCGAACCTGCGCGGACAGCTGCTGCCGATTGTCGACTTGCGCCAGTACCTGGGTGCAGGCGTGACCAAGGTTTCCCGGGGTGCCCGTGTGCTGGTGTTAAACAGCCGTGAGTTTCCTGTAGGCGTGTTGGTTGACGAGGTGTTCGGCTTCAGGCGTTTTTTGAATAGCGAGTTCTCCGCAGATAAACCACAGATGACTGTGCGCTGCGAGCGCTATCTTGAGGGCGCGTTTTCACGAAATAACGAATTTTGGCCGGTATTCAGCATGGCAGTTCTGTTAGCGACACAGGACTTTCAGCATGCCGGTGAGCATTAGCCGGTGCGACTTGATCGCCAGTGCTGCAAGCAGTTTTGGAGAGGAATAGATGGCCGAGAAAACCAGTGAAGGGAAACTAGTCCCGATACTTGCGGTGCTGGTGCTGTTGATGATGGCGGGCTCTGCCGGCTGGATCTGGCTGCTTGAAGGTCAGGAAAAGCAAACGGCAGACAGTGACATTGACGGCTTTGCGCTGGCGCAGTCGGTGCAGGTCGAGATGCAGAGTGCTTTGCAGGGCAATGATGACGCGTTTCGTGCGCTCTCTGTTCTGCAGCGCTCCGTGAATCGCAACACATCGGCGGGGTTTGCAGATATTCGTTCGGCTGTACCTGTTGTGCTCGCGGCGCAGCGTGATCTGCAGGACCTGAAAAGTGCCGGGGAGCGGGTCGAGGGTTTGTTGCCGCAGTTTATCGACACCGTGTACCGCCTTGAAGATCAGTTGTCGCTGCAGCGACAACCGGTTGCCGTAGCTAATCTGGGTCGCTTGCGTGTCCTGGCTCAATTGCTCGTTAATGATTTGACTGAACTGGCAGCGGGTGCTGATGACAGTTCCGACTTAATTCAGCGTGCAGTGAACACCGAAATGGAGCTGTCGCAGATTGTTACCGGCTTGTTGATTGGTGATCCTAAGCTTGCCATCCAGCAGGTAACGGACGTTGGTGCAAAGGCCACGGTGAATGAACTGTCAGGTCTTTCTGCACAGTTGAGCGACAATTTGAATCTGATCTCGGCGTTAAATGATCAGCTGGAGCCGGTGTTTGCTGCCAATGCTTCCGTGGTTGAGGCCGCCAAGGACCTGGGCGATACGGCATCTTCCACAACGGTCAGCACAGCGGGCGGCGATACTCTTCCCGCGGTGTATCAGCCCCTGGCGCTTCTCGGGGCCGCAGCGGTCTTGCTGCTGCTGATGCTGCTCTCCTACTTCAAGTCTGCTGCCAAACGGCGTGAGGCAGCGGAGATGGCGTTGCAGGCCGGCCGGGATCAGGAGGCGATTCTTCGCATGCTGGACGAGCTAGGCAATCTCGCGGACGGCGATCTAACCTCTCAACTCACGGTTACCGAAGACATCACCGGCGCGATTGCGGATTCCATTAACTACGCCATCGAAGCGCTGCGCGAACTCGTTATTACGATCAAAGAAAGCACCATCATGGTCGACAGTGCCACCAAGCAATCCGAAGTCAGCGCGCAACGGTTGGATGAAGCCCAGGGTCGCCAGCTGAATCAAATCAAGCTGGCTTCAGAGGCCATTGCGGTTATGAATGTGTCCATCGATGAAGTCTCCGGCGATGCGGAGCGTTCAGCCGATGTTGCACGTCACTCGGTGGATATTGCGCACAAAGGCGGCGATGCCGTGCGCAGGACTATTGAAGGCATGAATACGATTCGCGAGACGATTCAGGAAACGTCCAAGCGAATTAAACGGCTGGGCGAAAGTTCGCAGGAAATCGGCAACATCGTGGAGTTGATTAATGACATTGCCGAGCAAACCAACATTCTGGCGTTAAACGCTTCTATTCAGGCGTCTATGGCGGGCGAAGCCGGCCGCGGTTTTGCCGTTGTTGCTGATGAGGTGCAGCGGCTGGCTGAGCGCTCAACGAATGCGACGAAGCAGATCGAGGTGCTGGTGAGGACGATTCAGTCAGACACCAACGAGGCGGTCGTCTCGATGGAGCGCAGTACGACGGACGTGGTGGGTGGAGCTTTGCTTGCTGAAAACGCCGGTGCAGCGCTTGAGGAAATTGAGCAGGTCTCGAACCAGATCGCCATGCTCGTGCAGAACATCTCGAACTCGGCGCGTGAGCAGGCTGTGTCCGCTCAAGGCGTGAAAAAGAACATGGATGAACTCACCGAAATCGGTGACTCTGCCGTGCAGAACGTGTCATCGACCACCGACAGTATTAAAAAGCTGTCCGAGCTTGCCACGCAGCTGCGTAAGTCGGTAGCAGGCTTTAGTTTGCCGGAGTCGTTTTCAGAAACCTCGGTGCTCGAGCGCGAGAGCTTTAAAGCGTTGCAGCGGGATGCCGAAGCCGATGATGAAGGTGATTCACAGTCGGGTGCGGACGATACGCAGGAGTTATCGCTGGAGCAGGAATCATCCGAATCTGAAGGCACGGTTGAAGCTGATGATGCGGATGATTTTGCCGGTAAGCAGTCTGCCTGAGGCAGCATAAGGAACTTGCGAAGTTAATAACGATATGAGTGCCGTGGTTTCAGATTCACTCTCCCTGATCTATCAGGAATTGCTGGCGACGCTGTCAGAGGCTCGCCAGATTCTGGAGAGCTACATTGACAGTGAGGGCAGCGCTGCTGATCTGACGGCGTGCGCGGACGCGTTGCACAGCGCTGCCGGCGCTTTATCGATGGCTGAAGCCAGCGGTGCCAGCTTGCTAGCTGAAGAGATGGAGCTGACCTGCCGGGTGCTGATCGAGAACCAACAGTCCGCACCGGCCGATCAAGGTATTGAGGCTTTAACCCGCGCTATCGTGCAGCTGCCTGCCTATGTCGAGACCATCATGGTCGGCGGGCGCGATATACCGTTGGTGTTGCTGCCGTTGCTGAATGATTTGCGCGCAGCCCGTGGTCGCCCTCTGCTATCAGAAAGCACGCTGTTGTTGCTGGATACCGGCGTCACTCCGGATGAAGTGGCGCAGAAGGTGTCTCCGGCGCCCGACGGCAACGACATTCAAGCCCTGGCCCGTTCATTGCGGACCCGCTTTCAGCTCGGGTTGCTGGGCTGGATTAAAGGCGGTTCATCAGGCGATGAACTGAACGCTATGCATCAGGTTGCCGGTGCGCTTGAGAAAGCAGCAGGCAACTCTGATGTGCATCAGTTGTGGTGGGTTGTCGGCGGTGTGATCGAAGCGCTGCGGGATAACGGCCTTGCTACCAGTGTCGCTATCAAGCGATTGATGGGGCAGGCTGACCGGGAAATTAAACGACTCGCGACAGACGGTGAGGGCGCTTACAGCAAAGAACCCCCGACCGAACTGTTAAACAACCTGCTTTACTATGTTGCGCGCGCTACGTCGCACAGCGAGCGGGTTGACCAAATTCGCGAAGCCTACAATTTGATCGACCTGATTCCGGGCGACGATCAGGTTGAAGAGTTGCGTCAGATGCTCGCCGCGCCAAGCGCCAACCTGATGCGCACCGTCGCCGATGCCATTCGTCAGGATCTGACCGCTGCCAAAGATGTCCTCGATATCTTTGCGCGTACCGGCATGGAGAACGTTGCCGAGCTGGAGCCTCAGGTCGATATGCTGCGCAAGATCAGTGACACGCTCGGGGTGCTCGGGCTTGCGAGCCTCCGTGAAGCTGTTGCGGTTCACAGCGATGAGCTGCGGGATATCGTGCAATCGGGCGCAAAACCGGACGAAGCCCGGCTGGTTGGGCTAGCCGCTGCATTGCTGAGCGTTGAGGATGCGCTTGATGCCGAGTTGATAGCTCTGGTTGAGCCCGCGGAGTCTGCAGAAGAAGCCGAGTTTGACGTTGAAATCGATTCCGATTTCCAACAGGTGACGCAAGCCGTAATGCGCGAGTGCGTGGTTAACATTGCCCGCATTAAAGACGCGATAACCGGCGTTATGGGGCATACCGATGACCGGGCTGATATCGCCGAGCTGGAAGTGCTCGTTGGCGGCATTCAGTCGGGCCTGGCGATGCTGGGTAAAGACCGGGCTCTCGCCGTTATCGGTAAAGCCGGTGAGCACATTATCGGTTTTGCCCGCAATGGTGGCGACCATCTCCCGCTGGAGAATCTGAATCGCCTCGCAGATGCGATCGTTAGTTTCGAGTATTACCTTGAGACGATTCAGAACGGCCGCAAGGAACCGCTTTATATGTTGGACAACGCGGACCGTTGTCTTGCCGCAATGGATGAAGCCGCGCTGACCTCAGCGGCTCCTGAAATCAATGTCGGACATGATGCTACGCGTGAAATGTCGATCGACGAGTTGCCGGGCGGCAACATCGATAAGACTGAAGTGCTAAAGCCCGTCGGTGATTCGACAGAGATTCTTAACCCGCCGGCAGTTGAACGAACAGAGGTGCTTGAGGCGCCCGCCGACATTGCTGCGGCGGCTGCAAAGGCTGATGGGGGTGCATTAGCAGAAGCTCCTGCAGCGGATGCCGGCGCTGCAGCGGCCGACAGGGATTCGCCGATTGAACTGATCGATATCAGTGAGTATCAGGTGGTGCGGACTGACGACAGCGCGCCGGACCCAGAGCTGCTCGAAATCTTTTTGGAAGAAGCCAAAGAGTGTGTTGAGACGATTCAGCGCGAGTTTCCGGTCTGGCAAGCAGACACCTCTGCAGAGGAAGCGCTCGCAACGGTGCGTCGCTCGTATCACACACTGAAGGGCAGTGGCCGCATGGTCAGTGCTGAACTGATCGGTGAGTACGCCTGGTCGATTGAAAACCTGCTGAACCGGATTATTAACAACACGCTGGAACCTGTGCCTGCAGTGATGGAATTGCTGCGACAGGCTGTCACGACAACGCCTGAGTTGATCGAACAACTGGAGGTCGGTGCTGAGCCGTCAGCGAACCTCGGCATTATCATTGCCAATGCTCATGGGTATGCCGAGCAGGGCCTGGCGTTTGAACCACAGCCGCTCGTCGCAAACCTGCCGGACATCGGTGAACCGGATGAGATGATCTCACCCGATATCCTGATTCCGGACGATGCTGATGATGTGGAAGAGCCGGCCGCCGCGATGGATCCGGTGTTGCTGGATATTCTGCGTAAAGAAAGCGCAACCCATCTGGAAACCTTGCGAGGCTTTGTCGCTGAGTGTCGTTCCGCCGCGCCGCCGTTTGCGGTTAACGCCGATGTCTATCGTGCCGCACACACGCTTCAGGGCAGCTTGACGATGGCTGAAGCGACGCCTGCGATCGGAATCGCAGAGGCGATGAATCAACTGGTTCAGCACGCTGACGAACACAATGCGCTGCTGCCGATGGATGCGATTGAGGGTATTAACGATGCCGTTGACGGACTGACACAGATCATAGCCGCGCTGGACAACAGTGACGCAACGTTGGCCGTCGACACGGAGGCTGTGGCGACGCGGTTGCATACTCTGCGCAGTGCGTTACCCAGCCTCACCGGCGTCCACGCTCAGCCCGAAACCGCTGACACAGAGTCTGAGGTTGCTGAGGAACCGGCAGTAAGTGATGAGTCCGGGCTGCAGACTCCCGATGCTGAACCATTGCCTGCAGTTGAGTTTGACGCCGAGATTGCCGCGATATTTGCAGAAGAAGCGGCCGAGATTCTGGATAGCGCGGACGGCAGTCTCGAGCGGTTGGTTCGGAATACGGATGATCGTGCGCCCGTGGCTGAGTTGCAGCGTGACTTGCACACATTGAAGGGTGGCGCACGAATGGCGGGTGTTACTCCAATGGGTGACTTCAGTCATGAGATTGAGGAATTTATTGGTCTTTGTGCAAATGGATCCCGACCACTTACCGCCGATACAGCGGCATTTCTGCAGCGCAGTTTCGATGAGTTGAACCGAATGCGCGAGGCAGTCTTGTCTGCCCGAGTCGTCGAACCCGATGCGGCTCTGGCGGCAGAGTTGCAGCAATTGATTGAAGGCACTGCAGAGGTCGATAGCACGGTCGAGCTTAAAGCAGAGCCTGATGTTCCGGACGAACTGTCGGAGCCGGTTGAAGAGGTGGTAGCCGAAGAACCGGTGGCTGAGGTTGTCCCTGAAGAGCCTGCCCCGGTAGCACCTCCGGCGACGTCGATGGATGACAAGCTGGGCGAGCTTGCCCGCGATCTGAAAGCGCCTGCGGTGCCCGATGATGCTGATATTGTCGACGCGCTCGGTATTGCGCCGCTGCCGAACCTTGAAGATTTGCTGCCTCAGCCTTCTGCAGAGCCTGAACAGGATCCGGCGCCGGAGCCTGAACAGGAAGCATTGGCGCCGGAGGTTGACGTTGCAGCTGCAGACGATGCTGAAGCAACGCCTGCGGATGTTGATGATCAGGAGGCCGATGCGCCGGATAACATCAGTCGCGAAGCGGCTGCCTCACGTGATTTTGTGCGGGTTGATTCTGCTGCCCTGGAGGAGATGCTCAACAGTGCGGGTGAAATCAGTATTTTCCATTCGCGCTTGAATCAGCAGCTTGGTTCTATTCAGTTCAACCTCGAAGAACTTGGTGGCACCGTTACCCGTTTGCGAGAACAGCTGCGGGCAATGGAGATCGAAACCGAAGCGCAGATCCTGAACCGGTACAAAACCGAAACCGCCGACAATGAAGAGTTTGACCCGTTGGAGATGGATCGTTTTTCTGCGATTCAACAGTTATCGCGTGCGCTGGCAGAATCATCCAGTGACGTCAGCAGTATTAAAGATCTGTTGCAGAATCTTGCGCGTGAGACCGAATCTCTGTTGGTGCAGGAAGCACGCACGGTAGCCGAGCTTCAGGACAATCTGATGCGCACCCGTATGGTGCCGTTCCAGCAGCATGTGCCGCGACTGGCACGCCTGGTTCGCCAGACCGCAGCCGCAGAGCGCAAGCAGGTGAACTTCGTGGTCGAAGGTGGCAGCGGAGAACTCGACAGGCAGGTGCTGGAGAAAATGCTGCCGCCGTTTGAGCACATGTTGCGCAACGCTGTTGTCCACGGTATCGAGTCACCCGATGAGCGTGAACGGCTCGGCAAGCCTGCGGCGGGTGAAATCGGTATTCGGTTGCGACGCGATGGCTCTGAGGTTCTGATTGAAGTGACTGATGACGGTGCCGGTCTGAATGTCGACGAGATTCGCAACACCGCCAGCCAGCAGGCCGATCTGAGCGAGACGCAGGTCATCAGCGATGAAGCGGCAATGCGGTTGATTCTGAAGGCGGGTGTATCTACCGCGAAACAGTTGACGCAGAGCGCCGGTCGCGGTGTCGGCATGGACGTGGTGGTCAACGAGGTTGCTAAGCTTGGCGGCACATTGGGTATCAATTCGACGCCGGGTAATGGTTGCACCTTTACCATTCGCCTGCCTTATACATTGGCAGTCGCTCAGGCACTGATTGTTAAAGTGGCCAACGAAACGTATGCATTGCCGATGCCTTCAATCGAGGGCGTTATCCGCGTCTCTCGCGAAGAGTTTGATGGTTACCTGAAGCAGGATACGCCGGTGATTGATTACGGCGGCACGATTTATACCTTCCGGCACCTTGGGCAGTATCTTGGCTTGAGCGACCTGGCTATGCCGGTCGACACCGAGTCAGTCTCACTGATTTTGGTGAAAACCGAGGAAGAGGCTGTCGCGCTGATCAGCGATAAAACGGTCGATAGCCGTGAAATCGTCGTGAAGTCGCTGGGTGCTCAGTTAGCGACGGTGCGCGGTGTTTCAGGTGCGACCATCCTTGGTGACGGCAGCATTGTCATTATTCTCGATGTTGCTGTTCTGGTTCGCTCGATGCCGATGGGCGACAGCATGAAACCTCTGAAAGACGAGGCTGTTGCGCCACGCGTTCCGTTAGCCATGGTGGTGGATGATTCGATTACGATGCGTCGGGTCAGCCAGCGGTTGCTGGAACGCCATGGTTTGCGTGTCGTCACCGCGACTGACGGCGTGGATGCATTGGAGAAACTTGAAGACGAAGTGCCCGACATTGTGCTGCTGGACATCGAAATGCCGCGAATGGATGGCTATGAGTTTGCGAAGAACCTGCGCAACAATCCTGATACCGAAAAAGTCCCGGTCATCATGATTACGTCACGCAGTGGTGAAAAGCACCGTGCCCGCGCTATCGAGCTTGGCGTGAATGATTACCTTGGTAAACCGTATCAGGAAGCCGAAATGCTTGAGTCGGTGCGCAGTTTGCTGGCGGATAAGGCTCCGGCTTCGCTATAACGGAACGTGACTATGCAGTCGAATGATGAGATTTACAGCCTGTTAATCCCGCTGAACGATGAGCGGATTATTTTGCCGCGGGCGAGCGTTGCGGAAGTGATTCGGTATGCAGAACCTGAGGCAGCTCCGGCGGGCTCGCCCGATTGGTTATTGGGTGACGTAGTCTGGCACGGCAAGAGTATTCCGCTGATCTCTTTTGAAAGTCTCTGCGGCAATCCAGCTTCAGAAGGGGGCAGCCGTAGCCGGATTATCGTCGTGTACATGCTGAATCCACGGGGCGATTTGGTGACATACGGGCTGCTCGCGGAAGGTTTTCCGCAGATCGTCCGCGTTAATCGTGACGTTCTGCTGCAGGACCTGGCTTATCAGCCTGATCCTTCGCAACCAGTGTTGTGTCGTATCAGAATGATCAACGAAACGGCTTTGATTCCTGATTTGCCGCGTGTGGAAGCCGCTGTGGCGGACCGGGAAACTGTCTCGTCAGAAGAGACCCGGCCGGTGCTTCAATAGGCTTTGTTCAGCCGGTTATCCCATATCCCCTGCCTGATATTGCAGAATGCTCAGCGCCGCAACGGGGGCGGTCTCGGTTCGAAGAACGCGTGTACCCATCGAGGCAAGGCGGACACCATGCTCGCTGGCGAGTCGTTCTTCATCGGGGCTAAAGCCACCCTCCGGGCCGATCATCACGACGATGCGGTTTGCGTTATTGCCAATGCTGAGCGGCTTGTGATTTCCCGGAACCAGCATCATCGCCTCTGCCTCAGGTGACAGTGTGGCGAGTGCTGCCGTAAACCTTTCAGGGGGAAGAATCTCCGGGACGCGCACCCGGCCCGATTGTTCGCAGGCACTGATCGCCACTTCCCGCCAGTGGGCAAGTTTCTTAGCGCCGCGCTGATCATCGAGTTTAATGACGCTGTATTCCGTAAGCACCGGACGGATTCGTGCAACACCGAGTTCGGTTGCTTTCTGAACGACATTGTCCATTCGACCGCCCTTACTGACGCCTTGCCACAGCTCGATAGCCAGCGATGACTCTGTCTTGATTTCCACGCCATCGCCTGTTGCAACGCGAACCGCCGACTTCGAAATGTTTGTAATCCGGGCCGGATACTCGTTCCCGGACCCGTCAAAAAGTCGCAGCGTGTCGCCCGCTTTCATTCGCAATGCTTTTGCCACGTGCCGTGCTGCATTGCCCGTCAGCTCCAGCTCGCTGTTTGCAGGAACGGTCGTGTCTGAGAAAATTCGGGTTGCTGACATAGGCGTCTCTTGTGGGCGTGAAGCGGCTGCGGTTCGTGTCACGAATGGTAGCACTGCGGTGTGGTGCCGCTCACGGTTTGCTGTAGAGTGTTGCAGAGGTTGTTTTTGGGGTTTCGGGGTTTGAGCGCAGGGCCATATCAACTTGAAGAAGGCAGCGGCTGGGTCCAAGGCGCAAGTCGTGTGCCGTCGCCCAACTGCGACCAGCGCCCGGCAAACTGCCCGCCGGATCTGTTCATCGTGCATGGAATATCACTGCCGCCGGGAGAATTCGGCGGCGATGGCATCGATCAGTTGTTCACGAACTGTCTCAAACCGGATGACCATCCCTATTACCGCGAAATTGAAGGTCTCGAGGTGTCATCGCATTTTCTGATTCGGCGGAACGGTGAACTCACTCAGTACGTTGATATTTTTCAACGAGCCTGGCATGCCGGTGTCTCAACGTATCGGGGCCGGGAAAAATGCAATGATTTTGCGATCGGGATCGAGCTTGAGGGTACAGACGACATGCCTTACGAAGCGTCGCAATACGAGGCGCTTGCTGTTTTAATCAACATGCTCAGAAATACCGTCCCTTCGCTGGAAGTTGCGCCGGTAGTCGGGCATTCTGATGTTGCGCCGGGGAGAAAGACTGACCCCGGGCCGGCCTTTAGTTGGGAGACTCTGGAAGCGTTGCTGAGCTGATGCAATCAGCGGATCGCAGCGAACGAATCGAATGAACTTTCTTGCTCTTTTGTTGGGACTGGGTGTCGAACGATTGCTGACACACCTGTTCCATTTGCGACAGTTCGACTGGCTCGATCCTTATTTCGACCGGGTCTTTGCCAAGCTCGCCCGCACGAGCCGGGGGGTTGCGGCCGCCGGGGTAGTTGCGGCTGTGCTGCTTGCCGCGCTGCCGGTTATCGTTGCCGCCTATGTTCTGGAGGGCACGCTTGCCGACATCCCTTACTTCTTGTTCGCTGTCGTTGTGTTGCTATTCTCGTTAGGTCCGCGCGATCTGCTGGATGAGGGGGCTAACTTCGTCGCGGCAATGAACCGGGGAGACCTGGAGCAGGCGCGCAAGCTGTCGCGGGAACTCGTTGAGAACTGTGGTGACACCGATGGTCTCGGGCGGGTTGATCAGGCGGTTTATGTGCAGGCAAATAACCGGGTGTTTTCTGTGGCTTTCTGGTTTGTTGTGCTTGGTCCGGCCGGCGCGTGGCTGTTCCGCTCGGTTGATCTTATGCGCCACCGTGCGACCTGCGAACTGCCGCGTCTGAGTCATGAAACGACTCAAAGAGTAACCGCCGAGCCGATTGACGGCGCATCCCAGAGTATTTACTACCTGCATGGTGCGCTGGCGTGGCTACCTTCGAGGCTGCTTATTGTTGGTTACATGCTTGCGGGCAGCTTCGATGGTGCTCTTGCAGGGTTCCGTCGTTATTATTCGCAGCCGGCCATTCATGTCAGTCATCTGAGCGATGAGGTGCTGGCCTTTGTTGGTCGCGGCGCCTCCGGCCAGCTTGCACTGACCGAAGATGCCGATTTGCCGGTAGCCAACGATGACCCTCTGGTTCTGAGTAACGTGGCAGAACAGGCTGCCGTCGCGGTTTCTCTGGTGCGCAGAACCCTGTGGTTGATTTGGTGTCCGGCGCTCGCCCTGCTGACACTGACTGACGGGTTGCTGTAAGGGTTTAGTATTCGTGCGTGTCGCTCTCTGCCTGATCAGCCTGATGGCTGTGCTCCTCAGTATCTTCGGGTGTTCGAAGCGCGATGCTGATTCTGAATCGGTTCCCATCGGCGCCTCACAGCCGCTCAGGATTGTCTCGCTGGCGCCGAGTCTGACCGAACTCGCATACTCGGCGGGTGCCGGTGATTATCTGGTTGCCACGGTTGAGTACAGTGATTATCCGGAAGCAGCTGCCCGATTGCCTCGTATCGGTGATTCTTTCCGCATTGATTTTGAGCAACTTGCGTTGCTAAAACCGGACCTGATACTGGTTTGGGAATCCGGCAATCCCGCAGCTATGCGGCAGCGGCTGCGTGATCTCGGCTACAACTTGTTGGTGCTGGAGCCGTCAACGCTGGAGGATATTGCCCGGCATGTGCGCCTGATCGGTGACGCAGCGGGTACGCAGGAGATTGCGAACACGGCTGCGGATCAGTATCTCGTTGCGCTGGACAAGGTCTGGGATCGATATGGTGCGAGTCCGGATACGCGCGTGTTCTTTCAGATTTCTGCGGCGCCCTGGTACACCGTCAATGGTGAACACATGATCAGCCGGATTATGGCGCGCTGCGGTGGTCAGAATGTGTTTGCCAAATTGCCTACGTTAGCGGCCGATGTAGCTCTGGAGTCTGTCATTGCAGCGGATCCGGAGATTATTCTCGCGCCTGTGGGGGATGATACTGAGGCAGACTGGCGTGAAGCATGGCGAAACTTTGAGCTTGTTACCGCGGTTCAGAACGATTCGCTTATCAGTGTGGATCGGGACGCGATCAGCCGGTCGAGCCTGAGAATTGCCGACGGTGCTGAACAGGTGTGCTCAGGGCTGCAGCGTGTGCGCGCTGCGAAAGCGTCACCCTAATCTCTGGACCACAATACCTCTGAACCTTGTTCGTGCCGCGACAGCGTGCGGGCCATAACAAAGAGTAGGTCGGACAAGCGGTTCAGGAAATTGAGTGCTTCGGCGTTGACGTCCTCCGCCGCTGCCAGCGACAGCGTGCGTCGTTCGGCGCGCCGGCAGACTGTCCGGGCAAGATGGCAATGAGCTGCAGCGACCCCGCCGCCGGGCAGGATAAATTCTTTAAGCGGTGGCAGATCTTCGTTGAGCTGATCAATGGCGGTTTCAAGTTGCCGGGTTGTGTCAGCTGTAATCATCGTGTGGCCCGGAATGCAGAGCTCGCCGCCAAGATTGAACAGATCATGCTGCACTTCGGTGAGGATCTTTGCGAGCTCATCAGGAATACCGTGACTCAGGACGATACCGATCGTGCTGTTTAGCTCGTCGACGGTGCCAAACGCTTCCACCCGCAGATCGTCTTTTCTGACGCGGTCGCCGTTGCCGAGTCCGGTCGAGCCGTCATCGCCGGTGCGGGTATATATTTTGCTGAGTCTGTGGCCCACGAAGCTTTCCTGAAGTTGAGTTGGCTAGGTATTCGCTAGTTTAGCGGAAACGGATGAATCTGAATTGGCAGGTTTATCGCGGCACTAGCGCATTAAAGCGGGCGCCGCTGATGTTCTCATAAGGAATGGAATAGAGTTTCGTCATGTTCTCAGGGGTTAGCAGTTCGTTGACCGGTCCGAACTCCCACGAGCCGTCGCCATTAAGAAGCAGAGCATAGTTAGCGAAGCGCGCCGCAAGCATCGGATCATGAATGCTGGTCACAATGGTTTTGCCAGCTGTCGCCAGCTGCTCCAGCAATTCCATTACGCCCATCTGATGCTGAGGGTCGAGATGATTGGTTGGCTCGTCGAGCAGCCACACATCCGGGTTCTGCATTCGCAGCATTGTAATAGCCGTGCGCCGACGTTCGCCACCTGACAGCGAGCTCACCTGACGTCCCGCCAGTGCCTCAAGTCCGGCAGCTTTGAGCAAATCCATAGCCTCGTCCTGCATTGCCGCGGTTTCCTGTTCCCAGAAAGCCAGCTGCGCATGTCTGCCCATTAGTACTGCCTCCAGAACCGTGGTCGGAAACGCATCTTCATGACTCTGTAGCAGGAGTCCGAGGCTGCCGGCAATTTGCCGCCGGCTCTGAGTGGCGATGTCCTCGCCAAGCAGCTCGACCGAGCCGCCTGCGGGTTTGCGGATGCCTGCCAGCGTATGCAACGTCAGCGTTTTACCGCTGCCATTCAAACCAAGCAGGGCAGTGACTGAGCCGTTGGGCAGCTCAAAGTCGAGGTTTTCTACGAGTGTTCTGCCGGCAACCGATATGCTCAGTTGCTTGCAACGAAGTGGCGTTGCCATCAGGTCGTCCGTGTTAGGCGAAGTTGCACAGTGTGCCATGTGTCATTGGCCAAGTGGCGTTCCTAAGGGCAAAAAAAACCCCACTGGGCAGTGGGGTTTACGGGTTATTGTTGTTGTCGCGAATACAGTTTCATCTAGCGGGTGACGTCTGCGTTCTTATTGTTGTTGTTCTTTCGTTTTTCTTCTAATTGTTGTTGTTCTTATTGTTGTTTGCTTTGGTACCCCTGCCGACAAAGTCAGTAATGACATCCAAAGACCGAAAGAGCTATCACTCATAGAAACTCTGTTGTGCGCAGGAATTAACTTGCAAAGCCTGTGCCAGATTTTAAAAAATTAATAAAAAACAATTATTTATGGTTTTCTGTGCACAGCAACCGGCGTGCTGGTAATGCACGCTTGTCACTTTTCCCGACAGTCAGGGAGGGCCGGCCCTCAGGAACTTCGCGGGCGCAGCAGAATTGCGACCATTGCGGGTGTAATGTAATTCGACAGCGGCTGTAGCCACTGCTACATCAGGGCTGCAGCCTGCCAATGCACTGCCATTCGGATGCGCTGACCCCTGCCGGAGTGCTCGCTAACTCCCTCTCCCAGCGCGCGCGGTCATGTAGCCTCGATTCCAGGTTCAGCCAAAGCTCGAGGGCAGAAAACCAAAGCCGATAACCGCCCCAGTTGTCAGGTCGCGGCACGTCAATGCCTGCAAAGCGGGCCTCAGCACTGGCAAACTGTGCCTCCAGCGCCTCGCGGGATGCTACCGGACTACTCTGCCGGCTCGCCCATGCGCCGATTCTGCTGCCACGGTCGCGGCTAATAAAATAGGCATCGCTCTCTTCAGCCGGCGATTTAACCAATAAGCCTTCGCCCCGGATCTGCCTGCCGTGTTCGTCCCAATGCATCAGAAAGCTCGCTCTGGGATTGCCGGCGATGTCTGCCGACTTCGCCGAATCGTAGTTGGTATAGAACACAAGATAGCCCGGCTCAACAACGAGCTGCTTGCACAGAACGACCCGCACGCTGGTCTGCCCCGATGCGTTGACGGTAGCCAGCGACATCGAGTTGGGGTTGGGCCTTGCGCGTTCAGCCATTGCCTGATCCAGCCAGGATTCAAAAATGCTGAGCGGGTCTGCGGGCAGTGGTTCGGGAAGGTAGGTCATAAACGGTGAACGCGACTAAAACCGGATAACCGAGCGGATGCTTTTGCCTTCATGCATCAGATCGAAAGCTGTATTGATCTCTTCTAAAGGCAGCTCATGAGTCACCATCTCGTCGACTTTAATCTCGCCCGACATGTATTGATCGACATAGCCCGGCAGCTGACTGCGGCCTTTAACGCCGCCAAAGGCAGTGCCGCGCCAGACACGACCAGTCACTAACTGGAAGGGACGGGTGGTGATCTCCTGGCCGGCGCCTGCAACGCCGATGATGATGGATTCACCCCAGCCTTTGTGACAGCACTCCAGAGCAGCCCGCATCAGTTCGGTGTTGCCGACGCATTCAAATGAGTAATCAACACCGCCGTTCGTAAGGTCGACAATGGCTTCCTGAATCGGCACGTCATAGTCTTTGGGATTCACGAAGTCAGTCGCACCGAGCATCTCCGCCATCGCGAACTTATCAGGATTAATATCGACTGCCAGAATGCGTTCCGCGCCTGCCATCACCGCACCCTGAATAACACTGAGTCCGATTCCGCCGAGTCCGAAAACCGCCACGGTCGAGCCGGGTTCTACTTTTGCTGTGTTTAACACGGCGCCGATGCCGGTGGTAATACCGCAGCCAAGCAGACAAACCTTTTCGAGTGGTGCCGCCGGGTTGATCTTTGCTACGGAGATTTCAGGCATGACGGTATATTCAGAGAATGTCGATGTCCCCATGTAGTGAAACAGCGGTTTGCCATCGAAGGAGAAACGACTGGTGCCGTCCGGCATCAGTCCCTGACCCTGAGTAACCCGGATGGCCTGACACAGGTTCGTTTTTCCCGATTCGCAAAAATTGCACTTGCCGCATTCCGGCGTGTAAAGCGGAATAACGTGGTCGCCCGGCTTTACATAGGTGACGCCTTCGCCGACTTCTTCAACAACGCCGCCGCCCTCGTGTCCCAGCACAGCTGGAAAGAGTCCCTCCGGATCTTCGCCGGAAAGTGTGAAAGCGTCTGTATGACAAACCCCCGTGGCGACAATCCTGATCAAGACCTCGCCGGGGCCCGGCCCTGCAACATCAATCGTTTCAATGCTTAACGGTTTGCCTGCTTCCCAGGCAACTGCGGCTCGTGCTTTCATTCCAACTCCTCGACAGGATTTGATTGCGATGGATACTGTGTGCGATTTTCAGCAGTATAAGCAATACTGAGCCAAGGGCGACATGCTATCTTCGCGTCGTCTAATCAGAGAAGAACGATTCTGCCCCCCATTTTTTGAGTAACCGTATTTAATGGACCTTAAAGAACTGCGCCAGCGACTCACCGAGGTCGATCGTCAGCTGCTTGAGTTGATTGCCGAGCGCCAGAGCATTGTTGATGAAGTGGGTCAGTTTAAGCGTGCCGAGGGGCGTGCGACGCGTGACTTTGCCCGCGAAAAGGAAGTGATCGACGGGGCGAGGCAGCAGGCAGAGACCCTGGGCTTGCAGCCCGACCTGGCCGAACACCTGATGGCCATGCTGATTCACTCCTCGTTGACGAAGCAGGAGCGGGCGCGGGTCCGTGCTGAGGGGCGGGGTTCAGGAAGTCGGGCGCTGGTGATCGGCGGCGCCGGCAAAATGGGTCAGTGGTTTGTTAACTTTCTGGATTCTCAGGGCTTTGATGTGGTGGTCGCCGACCCCGGCGGGAGCGTTGAAGGCGTGACGTCGCTCGCCGACTGGCACGATGCCGAGGATAACTTTGCATTGACCGTCGTTGCAGCGCCGCTCAGCACAACGGTCGAAATTCTCGAAGAAATGGCGACGTCAGGGCGACAAGGGTTGGTGTTTGATGTCGGGTCGCTGAAAAGCCCGTTGTTGAAAAGCCTTCGCGCGATGGCTGCTGCCGGCATTCAGGTCACCTCGATCCATCCGATGTTTGGCCCGGATGCTGAGTTGTTGTCTGATAAACACGTGCTCTTTCTCGATGCCGGCTGCCCCGAGGCAACTGCACAGGCGCGTCGCTTGTTTGATTCCACGATGGCACTGCAAACCGAGATGTCGCTGGAGGACCATGACCGGCTGATCGCATACGTGCTTGGCTTGTCGCACGCGTTGAATATTGCCTTCTTTTCTGTCCTTGCTGACAGCGGCGAGCGCGTTCCGCGTCTGGCCAATATCTCGAGCACAACGTTTGATGCCCAGCTCAGCGTCGCAACCAAAGTAGCCCGCGAAAACCCGCATCTGTACTACGAGATTCAGTCCCTCAATCACTTCGGTCTTGAGCCGCTGCAAGGTCTGGCTGCAGCGATAGAGAACATTACCGACTGTATCCGCAGTGGTGATGAGGACGCGTTTGTTGCCCTGATGGAATCGGGCAGAGCATACCTTGAAGGTCGCGGCGAGTCGTAACTTAGCTAAAACTGCTGCGATTATTCCTTAGCAGGATCAGGAACAACGGCACGCCGATGCTTGCGGTAATTGCACCTACCGGAAGCTGTTGCGGCGCCACTGCCGTGCGAGCCAGCAGGTCTGCAACAACCAGAAGAGATCCACCGGCCAGCGCCGAACACGGCAAGACGATGCGGTGATCCGAGCCTGTGATCAGTCGAATCAAATGGGGTATGACAAGTCCGACGAAGCCGACGGTGCCGGCGGTTGTAACGGCAACGGCGGTCAACAGCGAACTGATCAGGTAGAGCCCGGTTCGCAGCGGCCCGACACTGACACCGAGAAGCATCGCCTGATCTTCGCCGGTTGCCAAAACGTTCAGCGAACGCGACAAAGCCATTCCGACAACTACGGAGGCGGCTGCGGTTAAAAGAATGGGCGTCGGAGTTGCCGCAAACGAAAAGTCGCCCATCAGCCAGAACAACATGCCCCGAAGATTGGTATCGGATGCCAATGTCAGCATCAGAGTGACCAGCGCTCCCCAGCCCGCGGCAGTGACGACACCGGTTAACAGCAACTTTCCGGGAGTCCAGCCGCCGCTCGAGCGCGCCAGAACAAACACCAGAAGTGTGCTGAACAGTGCTCCTGCGAACGCAAAGGTGTTTAGCAGGAAGCCGGAAGCGCCCAAAGATATCGCCAGAAGTGCAGCGGTTGCCGCACCACCGGACGTACCCAATATGTAGGGGTCCGCCAGAGGGTTGCGCAACAGCACCTGCATAAATACTCCGGCCACCGCCAGTGCAGCCCCTGTGCCAAAAGCCGTCAGTGTGCGCGGCAGCCGCAACTCAAGAATCAGTTGGCGAGCCATCGGGTCGCCACTGCCGTTCAGGCTTGCCCACGTTTCTGCCAGAGAAAACGATGCGCTCCCCACAGCCAGGGCTGTCAGAACAACAAGTCCCGACAACAGCAGTAAAGCGATAAGGCAGAGAGTTCGTTGCATGGTCGGCCCGTGGTTTAGCGGTGAAGCGCGATGATGACATCGTGGCGGCACAAATGCGATTGTGGAACAATGTCGCGGGCGGAAATTCAGCAGACTTATGGACCATATCGACGCAGACGGCTACCGGGCAAACGTTGGCATTATCATTGCCAATGATCACGGTCGCCTGTTGCTTGGTGGTCGGGCCGGGCATTCGGGTTGGCAGTTTCCGCAAGGGGGTATCCAGATGGGAGAAAGCCCCGAGCAGGCGCTGTACCGCGAGCTTGCAGAGGAGGTCGGACTGACTGCAGATGATGTGGATATGCTCGGCGTGACCGGGAGCTGGATCAAATACAACCTGCCCGCTAAGTTTATTCGCAGGAACTCTAAACCCCTGTGCATCGGGCAGAAGCAGATGTGGTATCTGTTAAAGCTGACATCCAGTGAAGACCGCCTGCGACTCGATTCCACCGATCAGCCGGAGTTCGACCGTTGGCGGTGGGTAGAATACTGGCGGCCGGTGAAAGAAGTTGTTTACTTTAAGCGGCGGGTCTACGTGCATGCGTTGAAGGAACTCGGGCCACTGATGTTTCCTGACGGCATTCCGCCACAGCCGCGCTGGTGGCCAAAAGAATGGGTGGCGGCACCCGATGTTTCACCTTCACTGTAAGTTAAGTTGCGCTCAATCCGGTCCTGGCGAATGAATCGAACCCGAATAGTTATTGAGCAGCGCTCTCCGCTGCTGCGTCGCTCGTTGCAGGTTGCTGTAGTCGCCGCTTTTATTGCGGCAGTGTTTGGCGCCTATGAATGGGGTCAGGTACGCGCGGGTTACAACCGGCTGGAAGCGGTCGGCGCTGTCGCTGAACTTGAAGAGCAGGTGCAGCTGCAGGCAACGGAGATCAATGAGTTGCGCGAGCGTGAAGCAATCCTGGAAACGGCAGCCAGCGTTGACCAGGAAGCCTACAGCCAGGTTCGTGCCGAACTGGTGGCGCTGCAATCACAAATTTCTGAGCTTGAAGAAAACCTCGAGTTTTACCGCGGCATCGTTTCTCCTGACGACACAAAAGGTGTTGTCAAAATTCAGGACCTCAGAATCTCGCGCGGCAGTAACCTTAATGAGTACCGGGTTCAGGTGTATCTGACTCAGGCATTGCGCAGTGACCGGCCCATTTCAGGCAAGGTAAAGCTGACACTTGCAGGAGATATTGCTGGAGAAGCCGTTGAATACGCCCTGTCTGAGCTGCAGGCGGACCCGCTGACGCCATTGTCCGGTGATTTCCGGTTTCGCTATTTTCAGGAGATTGCGGCGGATATTGTCCTGCCGGCCGGGTTTCAGCCTGAAAACCTGCGGGTTGAGGCGCGTTCAGGGGGCAAAAAACCCAAAACTGTGGAAGAGTCCTTCTTTTGGGAGATAAAAGAAGAGTAGGCTATTGCTCTATTATGTGTAATTAGCAGCCTGTCAATCGCACGGCGGGGCATCAGGAGCAAACTATGTTTGGCGGAAAGAATCAAAAATCATCAGAAAATCAGTCGCTTATTGGAAAAGGTGCTGAGCTTTCAGGCAATTTGAAGTTTGAAGGTGATTGTTACATTGACGGTTTGATCGTTGGTGACGTGTCAACGGGCTCAGCTGCAAAGGGTTATCTCAGTATTAGCGACGTCGGCTGCGTGAAAGGTAACGTCAGCGTTAAGGTGTTGGATCTGAGTGGCACCATTGAAGGCGATGTCTACGTGAGTGAAAAAGCGGTGTTCGGGCCCAGCGCCAGGGTTATCGGCAATGTTCACTACAATCTGATGGAAATTGCCTCAGGCGCTGAGATTAACGGCCAGATGATTCATGAAGAGGGTGCGACGGCCCCCGACAGCAGCGACGAGGGCGACAAATCCTATATTCAGGGCGTTGCGAGTGAAACGGCTGGTTAAATGACACTTTTCGACTGTTCAAGTGTCTAGGTTTGAGTAGAATACTCACCAATCTAGACTCGGTTTTACTTTAGGTGCTTTCATGAGTGCAGAGCCAACAACTTTTGAGCCTGATCAACAGGATATCGTGTTTACCGACGCGGCAGCCCGCAAAGTCGGTGAGCTTATTCAAGAAGAAGACAACCCGAACCTGAAACTGCGGGTGTTTATCTCGGGTGGCGGCTGTTCCGGTTTTCAGTACGGCTTCACGTTTGATGAAGAAGTCCAGGATGGTGACACCAGCGTCGTAAACAGCGATGTGACTCTGCTGGTCGACCCTATGAGCTTTCAGTATCTCGTCGGCGCCCAGATCGATTACAAAGACGACATTTCCGGTGCGCAGTTTGTAATTCGTAATCCGAATGCACAAACCACTTGCGGTTGCGGCTCCTCCTTTTCCGTATAGCCACGTGTTGTGCAGACCGGGTCTTTGAATCCGACCTCGCAGGCTGAGCTTCCTGCTCAGTCGACTGAAAAATATTTCGCTGCGGTTGACCTCGGCTCTAACAGTTTTCACCTCATCGTTGCCCGCTATAGTCACGGCCAGCTTTTGGTCGTTGATCGCCTGCGGGAAATGGTTCAGCTGCGAATGGGGCTGGACAAGAAGCGACGATTATCGAGTGAGGCTCGCGACCGGGCGCTGGCGTGTCTGCTGCGATTCGGAGAACGACTGCGTGACATTCCGTCTTCGCAGGTCCGGGTTGTCGGCACCAATACACTTCGTAAGCTTCGTGATCGGGGTGTGTTTCTCACTGAAGCAGAAGCTGCCCTTGGCCATTCGATCGACATCATTTCGGGTATTGAAGAAGCCCGTTTAGTTTATCTCGGCGCATTAAGCAGTCTGCCACTTGAGGATGCCCGATCGCTGGTCGTTGATATTGGTGGTGGCAGCACTGAGTTGGTCGTCGGAAAGGGCAGCCATCCACAAGCGCTGGAAAGTCTGGAAATGGGCTGCGTTTCGTACAGCCGGAAGTATTTTCCGAAAGGCAAAATGAGCCGTTGGCGTTTTCGCCGCGCCCGGCTCGCGGCTCGACAGGAACTGACGCCTATCGTTCGCAAGATGGCGAAGCACGAATGGACTGATGCTATTGGTACGTCAGGAACAGCGCGGGCGATTGCGGACATTGAGCAGATACTGTCTCCTGGATCGCAGGGCGTTTCACTATCCGGTATGCGCGCGCTGATGAAGCATTGCGCTCAGCTGGGTAATACCGATCAACTGGATTTTCCGGAGCTGTCTCCCGAACGGGCAGCTGTGTTGCCCGGCGGCTTGGCGATTCTCGTCGAGGTCTGCAAGCGCTTCGGAATTGAGAATATGTCGATTGCTGAGGGCGCTTTGCGCGAGGGCATTCTGTACGACCTGATTGGTCGTTATGCGGATGAAGACGCCCGGGTTGCTTCTGTGCGTTCTATGTCGGCGCGGTATCACGTCGACGAGGAACAGGCGGAGCGGGTTGCCGAGACTGCGCTGAAATTGTTCGATCAGATTGCGGACGATGCCGGACTGCACGGTTATGACTACCGCAAGTTACTCGAGTGGGCTGCGCGGCTGCATGAAGTGGGGCTTGATATCGCCCACGCCCGCTACAATCATCACGGCTCGTATTTAGTCAGACACACCGATATGCCCGGATTTACCCGGCGTGAGCAACTGATTCTGAGTGTATTGGTGGGACAACACCGCCGCAAGATTCGCAGCGAAGCCTTCAAAGAGTTACCTAAAGCAAATCGCAAACCGCTGTTGTTGCTGGTGGCGGTATTAAGGCTTGCCGTGTTGTTAAACCGCAGTCGTGGCAACGATTCCCTGCCTGATTTTAAGCTCGCATGGAGCAAGGATCAGTTGCTGTTGAATTATCCGCGCGGCTGGCTGCGCGATAACCCGCTATCGAGGGCGGACTTGAGTGAAGAGCGCCGTTACCTGAAAGGTCATGTTGATCTCAGGGCCAAAGCATTCCCTTCCGGCAAGGCGGGCAAGAAGTCTACTGGCTAGGATCTGCGACCGTTTCCAGAAAATATTGCTGTGACGATACCGATTTTGCACCGGCGGCCCGTAATACTTTCTTGTAGCTGGAGTCGCTGGCGAGTTCCCAGGCTAACTCGTTATCTGAAAGATAAACATTCAGATCGTCGATAAGGCGTTGCTTCAGATCCGCAACCTCGATGGGGAAACAAACTTCTACCCTGCGGAACATGTTTCGATCCATCCAGTCGGCGCTGGCACAGTAAACGTCTTCTGCGCCGTCATTCAGAAAGTAATACACGCGAGAATGCTCCAGAAAGCGGCCGATAATGGATCGCACTCTGATGTTTTCCGAGATTCCGGCAACCCCGGGCCGCAAACAGCAAATGCCGCGGACAATGAGGTCAATCTGCACTCCTGCGGCGGAAGCGGCATAGAGGGCTTGAATAATTTCGGGTTCAACAAGCGCATTGAGCTTGGTGATGATTCTGGCCGGCTTACCGTTGCTGGCGTTGTCAGCCTCACGGTTGATCATTTCGATCAGCCTTTGATGCAGCTCGAAAGGTGCCTGAATTAGCTTCTGAAGTGGCGGCGTTTGCATCATGCTGGTGATCTGCATCAAGACATTATGGACGTCTTCGGTGAGCGCCGGATCTGTCGTGAACAGGCCATAGTCTGTATAAACACGAGCCGTCTGAGCGTGATAGTTGCCGGTTGAGAGATGCGCGTACCGCATCAACTTGCCTTTTTCGCGCCGCACGACGAGCGCCATTTTGCCGTGAGTTTTAAATCCGACGATACCGTGAACGACATGCGCGCCGGCTTCCTGAAGTCTTGTTGCCAGCTTGATATTGGCCGCCTCGTCAAAGCGCGCGCGAAGCTCGACCAGAACAGTGACCTCTTTGTTGGCACGCGCGGCTACCAGCAGGTGTTCCACAATGGGCGATTCGGGACCTGTGCGATAGAGAGTGAGCTTGATAGAAATGACTTTCGGATCCAGTGATGCCTGGCGAATAAACTCAAGCACAGGATTAAACGACTGGTACGGGTGATGCAGCAGAATGTCTTGCTTGCGCATGACTGAAAAAATGCTGTTTTCTCCCAGCTCTGCCATCGGCATGCTTTGTTGCAGCGGAGGGAACTTCAGGTGATCCATGCCTGTTACGTCATAAATAGACATGAGTCGATTGAGGTTAACGGGCCCATCCACCGGAAACAGATCGTCCTCTGTCAGGTGAAACTGCGACAAAAGATAAGACGTCAGATTAGCGGGGCAGTCATTGGCTACTTCCAGCCGCACCGCGTCGCCGTAGCGGCGCGACGCGAGTTTGCCTTCCAGCGCAGCCATCAAATTCTCGACTTCCTCGTCATCAACATACAGGTCGCTATTGCGGGTTACTCTGAACTGGTAGCACCCTTCAATTTTGATGCCCTGAAACAGCTCGTCGACGAAGGCATGAATAATCGACGATAAAAAAACGTAATCCTGTGAGCCATCACCCGAGAGCTCCGGCGGCAGTTTGATTAAGCGGGGTAGCAAACGTGGTGCCTGTACGATTGCCCGTTTGCAACGTCTGCCAAATGCGTGAACTCCGTCCAGGCCAACGATAAAGTTCAGGCTCTTATTCAGGATGCGGGGAAACGGGCGCGCGGAGTCCAGAGCGATGGGGCTCAGTGCAGGTTCTATTTCCCGATGGAAGAAATCGTTAAGCCATTTGCGCTGCTCATCGCTCCAGTTGTCCCGCCTGACGAAGCGAACGCCTGCCTCCGCCAACTGCGGAAGAATGTCGTTGTTAAGCAGTTCGTACTGCTGGCGAATAATGTCGCGGGCCGTCAGGCGTACCTCGTCGAGAATGTCCTGAGGATGAAGCAGTTCAGGACCGTAGGAGATCTTGCCGGCCTCGAGCCGCTGCGCTAATCCGCTGACACGGATTTCGAAAAACTCATCAAGGTTGGTCGACACAATGCATACGTACTTGAGTCGCTCAAGCAACGGTGTTTCCGGGTTGCTGGCCATTGCCAGCACACGTTGATTAAAAGCGAGCGCACTGGTCTCGCGATTAATGTAATTTTCCGGCGCTTTGAATTCGTCAGTGTTCAACGTGGTAGGTCTGTCAGGATAGTTGTGCAGGTGCCCAAACCCTCAGATTAGGGCTTTTCTGTGACGATATCATGACAGCGGCCGCTTGCGGCTTGCGGCAGAGCTCTAACTAGGGTTTGTGCAAGACGCCCAAAACCCGGGGCTCTGAGGCTCCGGTCACAGCAGGAATGTTTCCCGGAATGCCGTTCATGTGAGTTCTGGCCAGCCAGGCAAAAGCGCAGGCTTCTATCCAGTCGGGTCCGATACCAAAGGCTGAGCTGTCGGTGATCTCCACTTCCGGAAGCCCTCGCGCCAGCGCTGCCATGAGCACCGGGTTGCTGCTGCCGCCGCCGCAGACGACCAGTCGTGTTATCCCCGGCCCGTGTCGCAGAAGGTCATTGGCGATGCTTGCAGCCGTTAGCTCGCACAATGTTGCCTGCACATCTGCAGCAGCGACACTGGCGTCAAAGTTCGACAGTTGCTGCTTTAGCCAGCTGACGTTGAAGTACTCGCGACCGGTGCTCTTCGGCGGAGCCTTTTCGAACCATGGATCACTGAGCATGGCTTCCAGCAGCGGTTTGCTGGCCTTGCCCTCTGATGCCCAGGTACCGTCGGTATCTATGGGTGCCCCGATATGAAGCGCTGCCCATTCATCGAGCAGAGTGTTGCCGGGGCCTGTGTCGAATCCGACGGTAGCGGTTGTGTTGAGCAAGGTCAGGTTCGCTATACCGCCAATATTGAGTGCAGCCGTTGTTCCATCACTGCCGAACAGATGTTGGTGAAAAGCCGGCACAAGAGGCGCGCCTTCTCCGCCGGCCTCGAGGTCAGCTTGTCTGAACTGGTTGATGACCGGAGTTTTCAGAGCTTTGGCCAGATAGGCGCCGTCATCGAGCTGAATGCTGACCGGAGGCGCATGGAACACCGTCTGGCCGTGATTGCCAATTGCAACGACCTCTTCCTGAGTCGCATCATCCGATTTTTGCATCAGTGTTGAGAATGCAGCGCCATACTCTGTTGCAAGTAGCCTGCCGATCCTTGATGCAACGTTTTGGTCGGGCTCGCGGTTGTCATCAATCAGTGCTTTGACTGATGCACGCAGTTTTTCTGAATAGGGCTGATGGTGCTTGGCCAAAACCCTGGGTGAGTCCTGTTCAAAGTCCACAAGAACGGCATCGATGCCGTCGAGACTGGTCCCGGACATCATTCCTGCATACAGCTGTCGGGTTTCAGGCATGCTGTTTAAGCGCCCTAGCGCAGGTCTTCGGAGGTTTTCCGGTTGCTGGCCAGTAACTGCCGTTGAGAGTCTAAGCGCAAAGCAAGTGCCGCCGTAGCGCGCTCGAAGTCGGCCTTCAGGGCAGGGTCGATAGGCTCGGCCTGAGGCAGTTTTACCGTGCGGGGGTTTCTATGGACCCCGTTGAGACGATACTCGTAGTGCAGATGTGGTCCCGTCGAGGCGCCCGTCGAACCTACGTAGCCGATGATCTCCCCCTGCCGAACCCGCGTGCCGACTTTTTGGCCGCGCTTAAACCCGTTCATGTGGGCGTACAGAGTGCTGATGTTTCCACCATGGCTCAGTATCACTACATTGCCATAGCCGCCCTTCTTGCCACGGAATGTAATCTTGCCGTCACCCGCAGCTTTGATCGGTGTGCCCCTTGGCGCTGCATAGTCGACTCCGCGGTGGGGTCGGACTGTCTTGCGGATGGGGTGCAGCCGTTTCGGGTTAAAGTTGGAGCTGACCCGGGAGAACACTAACGGCGCCCGAAGGAAGGCTTTTCTGACATTGCGCCCGTCCGGCGTGTAGTAGCTGGAACGGCCATCCGGGCCTTCATAGCGCAATGCGCGAAAACTCTCGCCACGGTTGATGAACTCTGCGGCCAGGATTTCTCCTTCAGACACTTTTTTGCCGTCGCGCCAGATTTCTTCATAGATCACGGCAAACTGGTCGCCCTCGCGGATGTCCAGCACAAAGTCCACATCCCACGCGAAGATCGCTGTCAGGTTCATGATGATTCGGTCTGAGATGCCGGCATTTGCTGCAGATAAAAACAAGGAGTCTTTAATAACCCCCGACGCTTCTGCCTGCCTGTACTCAACGTCGTTCTTGTAGAGTTCACCGACAAAACTGTCGCCGGATCGGGTAATCGCCACGCTGTCGATGATGCTGAGCTCGCGATGGAGTGCTTCTACAGCGCCTTCTTTGTGCCAAACCTCGAACTCGTCGCCCGGCCGGACGACAGCGAGGTGGTCCTTGGCGATATCCAGAGCAATAATTTTGTGCAGATCCTGAATGCTGAGATTGTTTCGCCGGAACATGCGGTCAAGGGTGTCACCCTTGCCTACGGTCATCTTCAAGAAGGTGCCGTTATCCTCCGCCGTTGGTTCGGGCGAAACTGCAATCTCGGCCGGCGCTGTCTGGCTAATTGCCTCAGGCGTCGCTGTCGCAACAGAGCTCACAGCATCTGCAGCTTCTGCTTCCCCGACGGCCGCTGTTTCCGGCGTCGTGTTGTCGGGGAAGCCAAACAGCATTAGCACTGCTAGTACGGGCAGCGCAATTCCCGCGAGTAGCCACCGAAAACGTCCGCGCGCCAGTGGCGAGCGTGCCCCCGAAGGGTCGCCGGACTTGGCAGGGGTTTTGTAATCCCGCATAACCGTATGTCTGGAGCTCATTCAGTCCCCAATGGGTCGCGCATCGCGACGTTTGCGTCAACAACGTTCTGTTAACTGCCAGAGGCCCGTATTCCCCTTAAAACGGCAGATATCAGATACTTATCTGACATAACAGATAAAGTCATTATCGGTAAAGTTTGGGCCTGCGGTCAATTAAATCAGTGCCAGACTGTGATCTGCATGTCACTAATAAGCTGTGGCCCGGTGCTTTGGTCGACCCGTCACACGTAATTGGTTATTCTCGCGTCCCGGCACCGTTGGTGCATTTGGCTTCCCGGTAGGACTATTCAATGAAATCAACGGCAGAGCAGTTGCCGGAACTGGCGCGCGGCACCGAAGAAATACTGGCCGCGGAAGATTTGCAGAAAAAGCTCGATGAGGGCCGCCCGCTGCGGATTAAGGCAGGTTTCGACCCGACAGCCCCGGATCTGCATCTCGGGCATACCGTGCTTATTAATAAGCTGCGTGCTTTTCAGGCATTTGGCCATGAAGTCATCTTTCTGATTGGCGATTTCACCGGAATGATTGGTGACCCCACCGGCAAAAACGCCACGCGCCCGCCACTTAGTAAAGAAGAGGTTCTGGCGAACGCCGAAACCTATAAAGAACAGGTCTTCAAGATTCTGGATCCGGAGAAGACCCGCGTCGCATTTAACTCAGAGTGGATGGGCGACATGAGTGCCGCTGATCTGATTGCGCTTGCTGCAAAGCAGACTGTGGCCCGAATGCTTGAGCGTGACGACTTTAGTAAGCGTTATAAAGGCAACCAACCGATCGCTATTCATGAGTTCCTGTACCCGATGGTGCAGGGGTATGACTCGGTCGCGTTGCAGGCCGATGTTGAGCTGGGCGGCACGGATCAGAAATTTAATCTGTTGATGGGGCGTCAGCTGCAGCAGGCGGCAGGTCAAAGTCCGCAGGTAGTCATGACTATGCCGCTGCTGGAAGGTCTGGACGGCGTCAACAAGATGTCTAAATCGCTCGGCAATTACATTGGTATTACCGATTCAGCTGACGAGATGTTCGGCAAGATCATGTCGGTCTCTGATGAGCTGATGTGGCGCTACTTCGAATTGCTCAGCTTCCGGCCCCTGCAGGAGATTGAGCAGTTGCAGCAAAAGGTTGCCGGCGGCGTGAACCCCAGAGACGTGAAGTTCGAGCTGGGCCTCGAGATCGTTGGCCGTTTTCATGGTGAGCAAGCGGCGGAACAGGCTAAAGAGTCATTCATCAATCGCTTCAGAGGCGGGGCAATGCCCGATGAGATGGATGAAATTTCGTTACCGTCGGAGTCCGGTTCGCTGGGAATCGCTAATATATTGAGTGGTGCCGGCCTGGTGAGCAGCAATTCGGAGGCGTTTCGCATGATCAAGCAGGGCGCAGTTCGTGTTGACGGCGAGAAAATCAGCGACCGGGGGCTTGAAATTCCGGCCGGAGAGGCGCATATTTTCCAAGTTGGCAAACGCAAATTTGCCCGTGTCACAGTCGTTTAGGTGGCACAGAAAAAATAAAGCAAAAAAAAGTTAAAAATTGCTTGAAAATGCGTTGACGGGTAACGAACCCTCTGTATAATGCGCCCCTCGCTCGCGCTGAAGCCGCGGGCGTTTTGCTCTTTAAAAACTCGAACAGATAATTTGTGTGGGAGCTCGCATCCTGGTTTAAACAAAAACCGAGGATGAGAGTGACCGAACAATTTCTTACTCAAGATTGAAAATGATTGACGTCAG